>NZ_JABWPQ010000003.1:0-262922 GCF_013366255.1 Pseudoalteromonas sp. McH1-7
GATAAAACTGGTACAATGAGATTAATGACCCATGACTCGGTAGAGAAACGACCCATTGGGTCGATATTAAATTGTTAACTCTCTTTTTAGATTAGTGAAACTATCAGGAAAAAAATGAAAAAATTTATAATTTCAATCTTTGCTATGTTCCTCTTGTCAGGTTGTGTAACTTTGAATACTCAATACCAAGGCGATGACTCGGGCTTTGCTATCATGTCGTTTTACATAAAAAACCACAATTTTGCAGGTGATTATGTGGTGATCTATGAAAATGATAAAGGAGAGTCGGGTAGATTTTATTATCGTAAAGATGCAGCATGGGGTCGCTCTGAAAGGGATTTCGATGATGCAAGTTATAACGGGAGAGTAGAGTTACACCAACTAAAAGCTGGTAAGTATTTGATTACAAAATATGAACAAATTCAAGGTGCTCGTACTTTTCACTATGCAGATTTTGAACCATACAGCTTTGAAGTAAAGAAGAATGAAGCGACATATTTAGGTGAGTTAACTGAGCCTGTTGGTGGCAGCGGAATGCTCCAAGTTAAAGATAAATTTGAACGCGATGTTAGTATTGCAAAACAGAAAGGGTTGCCTGAAAACATTAAAACTGAAAAGCAACTGATGAATGAGAGTATGTTAAAAGTTAAAGGCTCAAGGTACTTTAAAGTGCAATAGAGAGTTAACAAGGCGCTAAACCAGGACAAAATTAAATAAGCTCGTCGCTTCGCTCGATTTTAGCTTATTCAATTTTGCCTGTTAGCTAAGCGTTATATTTGCAATCAGAATCGAGGGTAAGCTTTGGATCAAAGGGAATTGAATAATGCGTTAATTCAAGCTGCTGACTGTGACCTAGAATCAGCTAAAAAGTTGCTTGAAGCTGGAGCAACCCCGAATGGAATGCCCTTGATTATGTCAATTCAGTGCGGTGCAGAAGACATTGTTTCCCTTTTCATAAAAGCTGGTGTTGATTTGAATACTAGTTATTCGGATACAACTCCTCTAATTAGAGCTGTCACCGCTGGTTATCCAAATATAGTAAAGTTACTAGTAGTTAATGGAGCTGAGCCTAGTTTAAAAGATAGCGGTGGAAAAACAGCGATGCAAAGGCTTGCCGAATGCTCTATGCCTCGTTTAAATCAACAAAACAAGAAGCTAATTGCAGAGTACCTCAATGGTGCAAAGCTAATATAACAAGGCAAATTAAAAGTGCGGACAAAAAACAGTTGGCTTTGTTCGTGCCTCACAAATTTTAGCCAACTATTTTTTGCCATTTATTTGCGGCGTTAGGTTTACTATGGATAGGTTCATCTTCATCACATTACTGTTTATTGCAATATCTGGTTGCTCATCAAAAGGAGGTTTTGTTAAATATGCCAATCCTGATGAGCAATTTATTGATATTCATGGAGATATTGAGAAACCTTTGACATATGAAATCAAGGTTGAGTACAGAACACACTCACAAGTAAGCCAATGTAATAATTATCATATAGCGCTCGGTAGAGACGTAGCTCAACAATTTGAAATCAATTATCGGCCTGAAATAATTGGTGAATTACATTCGATAAGAGTTCCATTACAAGAGTTAGATCCTACTACTATTTGTAAATGGAAACCCGTAATGGTCTTTGTTTGCATTGGTTCAGAAACTAAAGAACCTACAAGCTGTACTAGTGTATTTTCATTTAGAGGCGTTCACGATATTGATCCGATTACCACTTTGGAATGTTTGGAAAATAGCTTTTGTTTCGACAGTAAAAGTAATATTAAGTCAGGTGCTATTAATGAGTTTAACAAAAGTTATCAACTGAACTTGGTGGTAAAGTAAACCTAACAAACGCATTAATGAATGGACGTCTAAAGCTTGGCTGACGCTCGTTCCTCGCTAATTTTAGCCAAGCTTAATCCGCCCATTATGCGGGCGTTATACCGTAATCAATCATCTAGCCTTTTCATAGCTTTACGGTAAACATCGCTACGTTCGCGTTTTCCGACTGCTAAGACGGTTACAATGATGACATCGTCTTCAACTTTGTAGACGAGACGGTAGCCCGATTGACGCAACTTAATTTTATACATGTTGTCAGCTCCAGAAAGCTTTGAAGCCGGAACATGTGGGTTATCTAAGCGCTCGATTAGCTTTTTCTTAAATTGTTGTTGTAGAGTAGAGCCAAGCTTTTTCCACTCTTTGAGTGCGCTCTTTTTAAAGTCGAGTTTATAGGTCATCAATATTTACCGAAATGCTTTCTTCAGATTCACGCTCTTTAGCGATAGCTAGTAGTTCAAGATCTTCGAGTCTGTCCATCATCATTTCGTACGCTTCGGCAGGTACGCAATAAAATGCCGGCTCATTTCGGTTTAGTACAGCAACAGGTTCGCCATAAGCACTAGTTGCAACTTTCATAGGGTTAGCTTTCAACTCAGTAATGCTTGCAGCAACATCGGCTAAAATTCTAGTGGTCATATAATCGGTCTCTTAGGTGGTCTTTATGTTGGTCATTTTAGTCTCAACCAAGCGGTATAACAAGGTGTTCAAGTGGGATTTGGCACGCGTGGCATTTTTAATATGCGTTGAGTTCAGTGTTTAAGGCGCGTTGCAGAGGCTTTTGTATTGCGTGCCAGCACCCCTTAACGCGGCGTTGGTACCTTTATCACTTCTTAATTAAAGGTGAATCATGAGTAACTCACTGTCTCTCAAAGACTGGATCGACTTGTTAGAAAAAAACCACGATAAAGTAGTTACCTTGTGGACTATGTATTTAACATTTGTAGTAGCAATATCCGCAGGAGTTATTAGTTCAGGAGAGAAACTTAATACAAGTGGAAAATATCTAGTAAGTATTTCTTTCTTGATCTTCACAATAATACATTTGGTTGAACTGATGCGCCGTTATAAAGCCATGAACATAATATCTATCGAAATTAAGTCTATTAGTGAAAGTGATGAAAGCTTGTTAGATAGTTCCAAAAACTGGCTAACAAATATAAATGTTGTGTCGCCAAGTATTGTCTTTGGCATTAGCATTGTATCGACACTTTTGGTGATGATATTGATAAACTATTTACCTTCTACCATAGGTACATAACAGCATGATTAAGCTGTTGGGCGTCTTATCATGACGCAAGCCCATAGAATTTTTATGCGAAATTCACCTAATACAGCCAACGGCGCAAAGCGTTTCTGTCCAAAAAGTGTAAGAGCGAGCCTGTTTCTCGCTCATAACAGCCAATCAGATAAGGCCTAAATCCTTCACCTTCGCAATAAGGTCGAACATGAGCCATTAGAGTAAGTCAAATACCGGCTCTATCGCTTCTAGACTGAAGTTGTCCAGATCCAAGCGGTGCTGTATTCCTAACGGCAAAATCCACTGCGGATCAGTGTGACCAAAATCAAGCCGAGTTATTACAGGTAAACTCTTACAGCCAAACTCATCACGAACCACAGATACAATCACATCATCAAGCGCCGTCATCTCCTGCTCGCTGTAATCCCGAGCGCGGCCAATCATCAAGCCGGATATTTTTTCAAACACGCCCATTACGCCATAGTTACGTAACCAAAACCGAACATAGTCTTGACTGGGTTTATCCTCAGAGGTCTCTAAGAACAACAATTTTCCCTGCCAAAATGACGGTGATGGCCAGTATTTCGTGCCTTTTAGCATCTCCATCACTTCAAAACAGCCGCCAAATAGCTGCCCTTCTACTTGCCCCGCCCCTTGCAGTACTTTTGGGCCATTTGTCGCGATTGTGGGATGTAATTTACCTACATTTTCTGGTATCGCCCACTCTGGATAGCCATGAGAATAGCTTTTAAATATTGGATAGTGGATTTCACCGAACAGTGCCTGCGCTAAATATGCTTGATATTCAGCACTAGCGTTGTGGCACTGGGAGAAACCGGCCATGACCGACGGGCCGTTAAAGGTGACTAGGCCCCATTGGTTCAGGAGTGTAGTGAGGGTAGAAAAGTCAGAATAGCCCATCATAAATTTGGGATTATTGATGATAACGGATTTGTCTAAATAAGGCAGGATCCGCGCTGAATCGGAGCCACCAATAGAAGAAATTATCCCGGCTATATTCTGATCTGCAAAGGCGTCATTAATGTCCTTTGCGCGTAGCTGCGGCGATGAAAAAATCACATCTGCGGCCAGTCGCGTCGAGGGCATCTCTACTACATTCAGCCCAAGCGAACGCAGGTTTTTTACGCCTTGCTCAAAAATGTGGGGAAATGTGCCTGGGCCTCCCCAGCTAGGCGATACCACTGCGATGGTATCGCCTTTGTTTAGCCTCTTTGGCTTGAGTAACTGCACCGTAAATTTAACCTTAATAGCGCTTTTGGTATGTACTACCCATATCCTATTAAAGCATCTAAATCAACTGGTTAGTCAAACCTCTCAACTCGAAATGGAGTTAGGTCAACGGAGGTTGGCTTACCCATAACCAACTCTGTTATAAGCTTACCCGTGATTGCAGACATGAGTATTCCTGTTCTGAAGTGGCCACACGCATTGATATACCCTTCTACACCCTCTACATGTCCTAATATTGGCAGCTCATCAGGCGTACCTGGCCTGAGCCCAGCCCAACATCGTTTTATACTCGACTCTTTCAATACGGGTAAACACTTCATTGCACCTTGAGACAAGGTTTGAATTTTGTCTAGGCTATTGGTCGTATCAAAGCCTTTTTCTTCTGTTGACGAGCCAATTAAGATCTCTCCATTGTCTTTTTGGGCAATATAACAATCGCTAGTACTAATACAGCCATTCAATACCTTGGGCATACGCTCTGATAAAACAATTTGCCCTTTCACTGGGTATACCGGCATGTGCTTGTCCGTTGCTTGATGATAAATCTCATCAGCCCACGCACCAGCGGCGTTAACCAGCGTATTACAATATAGGGTATCCGTTGGTGTTTTTACCCCGATTACCTTGTGACCATCACGTAAGACTTCGACTACTTCGGTATTTAAAAAAAGCTCAACACCATTTTGACGCGCCCCTTCTGTGTAGGCGTCAACCAAGCGGTATGGATTAACTTGGTGATCGCAAATAAAGTCTATTGCACCAATTGCATCAGGCGTAATATAGGGCTCTTCTTCTCTTAATTGTTGCTGATCTAACCACCTTATTTGCGAAGATAAATGTGGGATCCCAGAAACAATACTGTCTGCGTAAACTTCATCATCACGATTGTACATTATGAACTTGAGCCCAGTCCGCTCAAATTTAAAATCCACTTCGTGTCTTGTAAGCATTTCTTCGTGAAGCGCTGGATATAGCTCATTTGACTTCAATGCTAATTCAAAAAAGCACTCGGGCAGCTGGTGTGGTCGCAATGTTTCTGCGGCAGCGGTGTCACCTTCACTTTGCAATTTCGACAGCGTTTTAAAAAAGATGACCCCACAACCAAGCCCTACAGACTCGCCGATTGCCCACAGCCCACCAGCTGAAGCGCGCGACGCGTTTCCTGGCTTTTTTAAGTCTACTAGTGCTATCTTCAAGTCAGTATCACGGCTAAGAAAATAGGCACAAGCAGCCCCTATCACTCCGCCACCGGCAATAACGACATCATACTGCTTCATTATTATTCTCCAGTAATGTAAATGGTATTGGATCGAGCGGAAATCTGGGTCTGATCACCCCAAGTGTTTCAATGTGCCCTTCTGCATGTAATCTATCTAGCGCATAGCTTGAACACATCTTTCCTTGGCAATCTCCCATGCCAATTCGGGTTCTCATCTTGATACTAGATAGGTCTTTTGCACCTTGCGCTAATGCGACATCCAGTTGTTGACGCTTCACTTGCTCACATCGGCAGATAACAGTATCAGGTTTAGTCAGAGCTAATAACCCTTCACGTCTTGCCGAAAAGCGGTCAAATCCGGCTCTAAACTTTTGCACTTGTTTACGTTGACGTTTTAGTTTGCGCATTCTGCGATGATACTGTGCTTCATTAAAGCAGTGCTGTTCATAAGCCAGTGCTGTCGCCGCAATTTTTCCTTCAATAATGGCAGCTTCGGCACCTAACAAACCATTACCATCACCACAAACATATACGTCATCTAGGCTACTTCGCAGGTTTTCATCAAGCATTGGTATGTAACCATTAGTACCAGTGTATTGATGCGAAAGTCCTAGCAACATCGCCAACTGGGTTCTTGCAACAAATCCATACCCCACGCCAAGGCTATCAACTTCTAAGTGCTGCGCTTTTGAGACATTAGCATGCCAATTCTCATCAAATGGTGCCACGGTGATCCCTGATAGTTGGCTTTGACCTTCAGCTTTGACAATACCGTATCCATACTTGAACGGGATTTGATGCTTTTTCAAATACGCCAACATACTTAAACCAGACAAAGTCAGCGTTGGCCGCTGCAAAAGTGCAACGGTTTCTTTTGCTAAATCGCTAAAACGGCTGGCTTCAAATACGCCAACAACTTGCGCTCCAGCTTTATGTAGCTGACAAGCAACCAAAGGCAATAGCGGCCCAGTTCCCACCAACGCAACTTTACGCCCAGGGCGGACTAAACCACTTTTTAGCTGCAACTGCATCCCACCCATTAACATCACACCAGGTAATTGCCAACCATCAAAAGGGACACTACGTTCATGGCAACCTGTCGCGAGAACTAGCTTGTTATATTCAATTTGTGTGATTTTCTCTTGAGCTTGCAATAACAAACAATTCTTACCCTCAGGACCAAGTACTTTGGTTTGAAGTTGCAGTGTTATATCCTGTTCATACTGGGAGTATCGAACTTTAAGTGCCGCCATAGAGCGCTTCAAATTTTCATCCAAATGTGGCAATTTCGTGGTCTGGCGTAACGGCCCCCGATAAATTACCCCTCCGATTTTTGAAGCCTCATCAATTAAGGTACTTTTTAGTCCATATTTAGCCAGCTCTGCCGCGCAGCTCACACCCGCAGGGCCTGCCCCAATAATAACTATCTTTTCTGGTTGGTCAGCAGCCATCATCAAGCTCCCACCTGCTTAAAACGATTTTGTTTTGTTTCAATTTGCATATTTGGTTGCACCAAAGTTTGACAGGCTTTTTGTTTGTGTTGTTTATTAATAGTCACCTGACAACAGTGACAAACGCCCATCCCACAGTAAGCGCCTGACACCACTTGACGATCATTTTCCATAATCTGTTTGTAATTTGCTGCCAATAAAACCGATAGGACCGTTTCGCCATCACAGGCGTTAACTGCAATTTCATCAATTTTGATTTTGAACTGCAAACCCTCTGGTTCCGTTATATCTTGTGTTCTTGATAGTTCCGACATGAAACATACTCCTTCAATAAATTCGCACAAATTTTACTACTTAAACTTAAAAAATAAACATTTTATTTACTTTATTTACTGCAATTTGATCTGAATTAAACTTATAACTTGACCGCTATAACTTTGATCAATTCGGTGCAATGTATGCTTTGTTATCACTAAAGTTGTGCAATCCACGTGAACAAATAAGAATAAAAAGCATATAAATCATAGGCTTGAGTTTTGGCATGGTTCTTCCTTATTCCCTGTTGCATTCACACAAGGAGCAACATCATGAATACCATCTATCAAACTATGTATTTACTTTGGCATGTTGACGTTAGTGTCTGGCCCATACATGACACGACAATTACGCTCAGCAACGAGGAGTAAATTTATGACGACCTCAAAGTTAAAAACTGCAATACGTGCAGTTAAAAGTGACATGCTCACCCCATCACAAGCGGCGCAGACTTTTGGCATCCCAAAGCGTAAGCTATATGATGCGCTGCGCCAGTCTGATCAAAAACAGCAAACACATTGGCAGAAACTAATGCAAGAAAAAGCCAACCTTGAACGCAGCTTGGCGAAGGTTAATAGGGAGTTATATGAAAAGTTTATCTAGAGCAGCTGTATGAATAACAGCACACGAAGCACCTTAATTAACAATAATAAAGTTAGGACTTTCGTTGGTGAGCGTGGTAGCTATCATGCTCACCATCTTTTACTGCACGTAACTTACCACCAGCCAGATCAATAAACCCACCAGTTGTAAAACTTGCTTCATTACTGAGTAACCAAGCGATCGCATTGGCAACTTCTTCTGCGGTTCCACCACGTTTTAGCGGCAGTGCACTTGCAAGTCTATCGACTCTTTGCGGCTCACCACCATCAGCGTGAATATCGGTATAGATACAGCCTGGCCTGACACCATTTACGCGGATCTGCTCAGCGGCGAGTTCCAAAGAGAGACCTTTAGTAAAACTGTCTATTGCCCCCTTGGCCGCAGCATAGTCCACGTATTCATTAGCGCCACCTAAATAAGAAGCTGCCGACGATACATTCACAATAGCGCATTGTGATGGATTAGCGCTCAAACGCATGTGCTTGATAGCTTCACGCGCACAAATAAAATAAGGAGTAACATTATGGGTCAGCATTTTATTGATGCGTTCTGCGCTCATGTGCTCTACTCTCGTCTGAGTACTCAACACTCCAGCGTTATTGACCAAATGCGTTACCATGCCGATATCGGCTTTGATTTTATCAAACATCGTCATCACAGCTTGCTCATCGGTGATATCTGTTTGAACAACGAAAGCTTTACCACCACTGGTAATAATGCTGTTAGCGACGCTTTGTGCCGCTTGATGATTTTGTTTATAGTTGATGATCACCGTATAGTTACGTTGACCTAAAAGACGTGCGGTCGCGGCACCAATTCCACGACTCCCACCTGTAATAAGTACGACATTTTGCATTCACTATTCCTTTATTGGCTTAAACTAACATACTACTGGTAATTCAGCACTTCTACACCCATATCTTCTTTAACGTGTTCAATTACCATATACGTATGGTTAGTACCAACTCCCGGTATTTCAACAATTTGCCCCAACACTTCACGGTATTGGCGCATGTCCTGAACTCGGATTTTAACCAAGTAATCGAACCCTCCCGCCACCATGTCACAAGAAACAACATTGGGAATGTGGACTATATGCTGTTTGAATACTTCAAACACCGCTTCTGTTGAGCTCTTTAACGTGATCTCTACATGTGCGACTAAATGCTGTCCTAATTTTGCCGCGTTTAATCTGGCGGTATACCCTTCAATATACCCTTCCGCTTCAAGTTTTTTTACTCGATCAAGACAAGGACTTGGGCTCAAATTTACCTCTTTTGCCAAATTTACATTGGAGATCCGGCCATTGCGTTGCAACGCATCTAAAATCGCTAAATCAATGCGGTCAAGTACCCGAGTTTTAATAGAAGTCGTCATATCAGCATAAAATTTTGTGAGGCTGTGAGATTACCCGCAAATTTACCGTATTCCTTAAAAATAAAACAGCATATTCTGCTGTCTTTTCGATAGAATGCCCGCGAAATTAACGATAAAAGACAACGCTGTACATTTCACGTTTTTACACAGCCTTGTTTGAACATTTACATTGTGCATTCTGGCTAAAATTTGAACGCATCTCTAGGTGTGTTATGGTTAGCAATGTGACTGCATCATTTTGTCGTAATTGCGTCTATCTATAAAAGTGGAACTACATATTAATCCAACTTGCCAGCTTGGGTATGCTTTTATTTGGAATGGTAGTGCCGAGTTCACGTTAAGTGTAACTTTTTAGGTAGATTCGAATTACATGTATTTTTGACTCCAATTTTTGAGGGTTGCTTATGCTTTATAACGGCGATTTGACAACTAACTGTCCTATCCGACAAAAGATCCGTGACTTTTACCGCATTGATGAAAACGCAGTAATTGATCATATTTTACCTTTAGCTGAGGTAGGCGTTACAGCTCGAAGCCGAGCATGGGAACGTGCACGTCAAATGGTTTTAAATATCCGTAGAGATCAAGATGGTCAAAACGGCGTTGACGCGCTTTTAAATGAATTCTCTCTTTCTACTGAAGAAGGCGTGGTGCTCATGTGCTTGGCAGAGGCCTTGCTTCGAGTACCAGACAAAGCGACACAAGAAAGCCTGATCCGCGACAAGCTGGCAAAAGGTGATTGGAGCTCACATTTAGGTAGCAGTGACTCGTTATTCGTTAACGCGTCAAGCTGGGGGCTATTAGTTACCGGTAAAATGGTGAACTACTCAGACAAAAATAAAGAAGAGCAATTTGGTGTGCTTAAGCGCACAATTGGTCGTCTTGGTGAGCCTGTTATTCGTAAGTCTGTGAACTACGCGATGAAGATCATGGGTAAGCAGTTTGTTATGGGTGAAACCATTCAAGACGCCATCGTTCGTGCAGCTGATAAAGAACAAAAAGGATATGTATACTCGTACGACATGCTAGGCGAAGGTGCACGTACGATGAAAGATGCGGATCGCTACTTCCAAAGTTATATGAGTGCCATCCACGCTATTGGTAAAGCGGCCAAAGGTCGTGGCCCGGTGAAAAGCCCAGGTATCTCAGTTAAACTTTCAGCGATTCATCCACGCTACGAATTTACACATCGCGATCGCGTGATGAGCGAGCTTGTGCCTAAGTTAAAAGAACTTGCCGTTGCCGCTAAACAATACGATATTGGATTTACGGTAGATGCTGAAGAAGCCGATCGCTTAGACATCTCATTAGATGTAATTGAAGCCGTATTCTCAGACGAAGCGCTTGGCGATTGGAACGGTTTTGGCCTTGCAGTACAAGCATACCAAAAGCGTGCTATTTTTGTAGTTGAGTGGGTTGCCGAACTGGCACGTCGCGTCGGCCGTAAATTAATGGTTCGCCTTGTAAAAGGTGCTTATTGGGATACTGAAATCAAAACCACACAACAAGATGGTCTTGAGCACTTCCCTGTTTTCACCCGTAAAGCAACTACAGACGTTTCTTATAAAGCCTGTGCTATCAAGCTACTAGAAGCCCGCGATGTATTGTTCCCACAATTTGCAACACATAATGCGTATACCGCTGCGACTATCTTAGAAGTTGCCAAAGGCGACAATAAGGGCTTTGAATTCCAGCGTCTACACGGCATGGGTGAGTCTCTTTATGATCAAATCGTCGAAAACGAAGGTATTCAATGCCGCGTTTATGCGCCGGTTGGTCAGCACGAAGATCTACTCGCGTACTTAGTGCGTCGCTTGCTTGAAAATGGTGCTAACTCATCATTCGTAAACGCGATTGTTGATACATCTAAGCCTGTTGAATCATTGCTCCCAGATCCTGTAGAAACACTGCAAGGTCTACGTAACCGTTATAATACACAGATTAAATTACCAATTGAGCTGTATGGTGATGAGCGTCCAAACTCAAAGGGTAAAGATTTAACCGACATCAACGATTTAGCGCCATTCAAAGCAAACCTAGACAATTGGTTTAACGAGCACCTGATCGACGAAGCTCAAGTACCTGACGGCCATCTTGCAGTAAGAAACCCAGCCAACCACAAACAGGTTATTGGTGCTGTGCCTTTACACGATGAAGCATATATGCAGAGTGTATTAACAAATGCAGATGCTGCATTTGAAAGCTGGTCACAGACACCTGTAGAAGAGCGTGCAAATTTACTACGCCGCACGGCTGACATTCTTGAGCGTCATCATGACGAGTTAGTTGCCATCTGTATTAAAGAAGCGGGTAAAGTCACTCAAGACAGTATCGATGAAGTGCGTGAAGCTGTTGATTTTTGTCGCTACTATGCAGCCCGCGCTGAAGAGCTGTCTAAAGACGAGCGCTTTGAAGCCCGTGGCGTGATTTTATGTATTAGCCCATGGAACTTCCCACTGGCAATCTTCTTAGGTCAGGTGGCTGCGGCTATTGTGACTGGTAACACCGTTATTGCAAAACCTGCTGAACAAACCAGTATGATTGCACTACGCTGTATCGAGTTGATGCACACTGTCGGCTTACCTCAGCACGTGGTACAGCCTGTTATCGCTCGTGGTAGCGAAGTAGGTAAACATATTGTACCAGATGAACGTATTCAAGCTGTGATGTTCACCGGCTCAACTGAAACTGGTACGCTTATCTCTCAGATCCTTGCTGAAAGAAACGACATTCAGGTTCCGTTGATAGCGGAGACCGGTGGCCAAAACTGTATGATCGTTGATTCAACTGCACTGCCAGAGCAGGTTGTGGATGATGTGATTTCTTCAGGTTTCCAAAGTGCGGGTCAACGCTGTTCAGCCCTTCGCGTGTTGTTCTTACAAGACGATGTTGCAGACGGCATTATTGAGATGATCCAAGGCGCGCTTAAAGAGCTACATATCGGCGATCCATCGCTACTATCTACAGACGTAGGTCCAGTAATCGACGAAAAAGCACTGACGACATTAACCAAGCATGCAGAATACATGAAGGCTAATGGTAAGTTATTGTTTGAAGCGAAAATACCAGACAATAGTGAAAATGGCGCTTATTTCTTTGCTCCTCGCTTATATGAGATCTCTGATTTATCCGTATTGAAACGTGAAGTATTTGGTCCTATTGTTCACATTGTGCGCTTTAAGGCTGAAGACTTAGATAACGTTATCGATCAGATCAATGGAACCGGCTACGGCTTAACCATGGGTGTTCATTCTCGCATCGAAGAGCGCTGCGAATACCTAGCTAAGATGTCGCGTGCGGGTAACGTGTATGTAAACCGTAATATGATTGGTGCAATCGTAGGCGTACAGCCATTTGGTGGCCGTGGATTATCTGGTACAGGTCCAAAAGCAGGTGGTCCAAACTACCTACTTCGCCTAGTGAAAGAGAAAGCATCTCCTGACAACGTACAAATGACCGACCTCACACCGGATGAGCTGGAGATCCACCACTTCCCAGGTGCGGTTGAGCAGGTTGAAAAATTAATGCGAAACTCTATGCGTGACGAAAAAATTTGGCGTCGTACCGCATTGAATGATCGAGTTTCTGCGGTACGTCAGTTACTTGCCAAGGTAGCAACTGTCGATATTATCGACGAGTTAGCTGATGACCTTGCGCTAACCCTGTCTGATGCACGTGCTCAGTTGAACCGTTTAGAAAAGCGCATGCGTACTTACACCACACTACCGGGTCCAACAGGTGAATCTAATACCCTTCACCTTGAGCCTCGTGGTTGTGTTGTTGTGTATGCTGACAAGAGCACTTCATTTAACTTCTGGGCAATCTCTATTATCACCGCGCTTGCTGCAGGTAATACGGTTATTACCGTTGCATCAGACTTATTCTATGAAGAGGCATTAGCATTTAGAGATAAGTTTATCTCTACTGGTGTTGCTGAAGGTGTTTTCCAAGTAGCGAAGCAAAATCAGCTACAAGCAATCTTGGCACATCCGCACCTTTCTGGCGCAGTTGTGGCAGCACGTTCTTCTCGTTTAGGTTACTTCTCACAGCAACTAGCTGAGCGTAAGGGCGCAATTCTTCCAGTGATAAGTGCCGAGTATTACGATACCTTAATTAATCGCCTTGTGACTGAGAAAACCATCAGTATCGATACCACAGCCTCTGGTGGTAACACGTCACTGATGACACTCGTTGAAGACGAAGAGTAATACAGTGATCTCAATCGTTATGTCTACCATAGCGATGTCACCTACCGAAGCCAGCGAAAGCTGGCTTTAATTTTTTACGCAGCTGTTGCTGTTCTTAGCCCCACAATCACATGTACGATATCCATTAAATAGACATCTTCTACCAAAGCAACGACGTCGTTCCACTTAGGATTGTATTCATTATTTTCCCAGCGTCTTAATGTGCGCTCTTCTATACCATAGCTTGCCGCTGACTCTGCCTGAGTAAACCCGCGACTTTTACGGGCAAATCTTAAGATAGCTGCACCAAGTGGCGCACGTTCAGAAACTAATGGTTGGCTCATTAACATCACACTCATTCCTTAAAATATTGCGCAAATAAGCCAAAATAAAACTCATCACTTATTTACGCAAACACTGACTAACTGCATCAAATGCGTAATTTAATGAAGATAATAGATCTATTTTTTACGCATTACAACTAATAAGTGGATCTTTTTTGCGTCACAAATGATTTTACTTCGTAAAAAATAGCTCATATAATGAGGGACATGTATTATAACTAAAGAGGCAACGCATGGAACAAAGTCTCATGAGCCTAGCTGAGCGCGTAGAATATGCGATCAAGCCAGACAGCATTAGAGCTTTTGCGTTAAAAATTGATGTATCAGAAGGGACGCTGCGCAGAATATTAAAAGGCGAAGATCCAAAATTAAGTGTTATAGAGCGCATAGCAACGCAAGCTAATGTTGACCTAATGTGGTTGGTTACTGGCATACCGGTTGACTGCAAAACGCCATCTCCAGTCATTCAGCAACATATTTCTCTAGATGAATTCAATGAAGACTTCGTTATTGTCCCTGGGTATCACGTTTCTGTTAGTACAGGACATGGTGCATTTAACCAAAGTGCAGAAGTCGCACGTTATCTCGCATTTAGAAAAAAGTGGATTGAATTTAAAAATCTCGACAAGTCACAACTCGTCGTGGTGTTTGCCAAGGGCGACTCTATGGAGCCCACCATTCATAACAACAACACTATACTAGTTGATCTCTCAGATAAAAAGCTCAGTGAAGGGCTGATTTACGTGGTGCGACTTGGTGAAGAGCTTTATGCCAAACGCTTGCAACAAAACTTTGATGGCTCAGTGCGCTTGATTAGTGATAATAAAGAGTACAAAGAGCAAGTCGTGATGCCGAATGAATTAGAGCAATTGGAGATCCTCGGCAAAGTGGTATGGATTGGTAAAGATCTCATATAACGATAAGCGCTATGATGCTAAACCCTGAATACTTATTTTCATTCTTAATCGCCAGCACCGTGATTGCTGTTGCGCCAGGCCCCTCTAACGCATTTTTGATGGCGCAAACTTTTACTAATGGCCGTGCTGCTGGCATGCAAAGCGCATTGGGCTTTGCACTCGGTGGCGTGATCCACACCATTTTTGCTGTGGTAGGTTTGTCAGCACTACTAAAAGCCTCAGAAGCAGCCTATACCACAGTACAATATCTCGGCGCAGCTTACCTTGCTTATCTTGGTATCATAACGATTAAGGATACGTTAGGCCAAGCCCAGCCGGCCTGTGAGGATAAACCGCATGTAAGCACAAAAAAGCCTAAAAATGTAATGCTGCAAGCCATGATGACTGAAGTGTTAAATCCAAAGGTTGCACTTTTTTTTATCGCTTTTATTCCTCAGTTTGTCGATAGTAATTTAGCAACTTCAACCACGATGCAGTTGGCGATGTTTGGCTTACTTTATCCTATCTTAGCCTTTCCAATAGACTGTATGTATATCTATGGCGGCGATAAAATTGCAGGATATTTTCGACAACACCCAGCCGCGCCCATTTGGATTGATCGTATTTCAGGATTAATTTTTATTGCGCTAGCTGTCAACTTATTACGCTAATTGATGATACTTCTCGTTTTTAGGGGCTGTCATACCTATTAGCATTAATAGTTGCTCAATTTGAAGACGTAACACTGACGCTAACTGCGTTAAAAATTTCCTATTTAGAACAGCTAAATAGCAAAGTTTTCGCCTTGCCTACATCCATGTCGGCAAGGAAAGCTTTTTACCCCAAGTTCAGGTAAATACTAAGACACATTGATGGCCGTAAGCGTTACTTAAATATTTTATCCGCCCACTTAGTTAACCCTGCCGTCACACTGCCAAAGTTGTCACCGTTAACCATCTCAATATCACCAATTTGCTGCGCAAGGGTTGCTTTAAGCAATGGAGACTGCGCACTACCACCGGTTAAATAGATCACATCAGGCTTTGCGCCTGCTTGGCTTATCGCTTCTTTGGCAAGCGCTCCCATTTGCTCAAGATTTAACATCACGGCGTCAGCAAAATCTTGCTGTGTGATAGTTTGAGTTAAGTGTGCTCCAATAAAGCTCAGATCGGCGTTGAACTGCTCCTGCTCAGATAGCGCTATTTTGCCAAGCTCACCTTCGCGGACAACCTGATGGGTCAACTTATTTTGTTGAATGGTCAGTAAACGTGCCAATTTGTCCGGCTCGGCAACGTCACGAAGCATGCTTTTTAGTTCACGTGTTAGTTTATCGCTATAAAAATCTAGTTGTGACTGGATGTCATTAATTTTACATGCCTGCCAGTATAGTTGACTCGGCATTGGCAGGCCTGAATTCATCTTTGAACCTAGCCCGCATAGCGGCATTAACTGATGATAAGCAAGAGCAATATCTAAATCATTACCCCCTACACGCTTTCCGGTGTGTGCCAAAAAGTCCTGTTGTCGCTGGTCGTTGTCGCGATAGCTCGGCCCCATACGCACAAAAGAGCAGTCGCTAGTACCACCTCCAATATCGACAACTAACACCAACTTATCGCGCTCAAGGCGACTTTCATATTCAATTCCCGCAGCTAAAGGCTCAAACAAAAAATCTACCGCTTGAAATCCAGCCCGTTTGGCTGCTGTAGTTAAAATGCTGATAGCCTGCTGATTACTCTCTTCGCCTCCGACGGATTGAAAGTTAACCGGGCGACCGATAACTGTATCAGTAAGTGTTTGTTGTAATTGAGATTCGGCTCGCTGCTTAATCTCTAACATCATTGCCGTTGCGATGTCTTCAAAAAATGCAACTTGTTGTGGCTTGAGGCCAACAGCACCAAAAAAAGACTTGGGAGATTTAACGTAAAAGCCTTCTTCGGGAAATTCGATGTATTCGTTAATGGCCTGCTGGCCAAAAAATACGCCTGTCTCCTGCGAAGCAAGATCTAAATCACGTTTTGCCTGCTGAGCAACACTCAGTAAGCCTTGACGAGACTGAGCGTAGTCGGTATCCGTAATAACAGCGTGGCGGTGCACAAAAGCGGGGATAAGTGCATTGTGCATGGCATACATAGTTGAAGGTAGGTAATGTTTATCTTGCTCAAGACGCAGTAATTCTACTTCACCATTTTTCATGACGCCCATTGCGCAATTGGAGCTACCGTAATCAAACCCGACTTTCATTCTCTACCTCGAACAACTGAAAAGTCGCGAAGTGTACCATGATTGAGGTTATTGTCAGATGAATTTATTAGCGCTGATTGGGTTAATGTTACACTCTAATTCATCTTGTTGAAAAATAATACACAGCCCAGAAAACAGCGTCTGCGAAACAGAAAAGCATTTGACGAATCTCTATTAATTCCTATAATCGACAGCGCAAAACTTTCCATGATGGAAGGTCATAACATAAATAAGGATGAATATGTCTTTCTTTAAAAAAGCCCTTGGGGCTGTCGGTATTGGCGCAGCAAAAGTTGACACCGTACTGGATCATCATCAAGCCGCTCCTGGCGAAGAAATCTCTGGCATTGTAAAAATCATTGGTGGCAAAGTTGCACAAGAGATCAACAAAATAGATCTAAAAGTAATGTGTAATTACACCGTTGAAAAAGAAGACAGTGAAGGTGAGACAATAACGGTTACCAAATCGCATACTCTCGCTGCGTTTCATATAGATGAACAATTTACCATCGAACCTGGTGATGAAAAGCATATTCCATTTGCGCTCGATTTAGCAGAAGAGACTCCACTGACCGTAGGTCAGTCTAAGACGTGGATTGCAACCAACCTCGACATTGATATGGCACTTGATAAATCTGACCGCGACTATCTGCACATTGTGCCTTCTGAGCTACAACAAGCCGTAATCGATGCGATGGAAGCCCTTGGTTTTAAACTTTATGAGTCTGATTGTGAAGGTATTGATGAAGTATCCTTTTCACGTCTTCCATTTGTGCAGGAGTTGGAGTTTAAAACCATCACAGGCGATTTTCACGGTCGCTTTGATGAAGTCGAGATGGTCTTTTTTACCCGTGGCGAACAGCTAGAAGTTATTTTCGAAATGGATAGAAAAGCTCGAGGATTAAAAGGCTTTTTTGCTGAAGCCCTCGATCTTGATGAGTCTAAGTCAAGGCTATTAATAAGTGCAGAAGACATCGAAGCACTTGAAGACATCATCTACGACATGCTCGAGCAACATAGCTGAGCGAGTTGAGTAACAAGCAACCTCAGGTTAAATAGGCAGTAGTAATATCAATTTGACTTAATACTTGCTCAATTTAAAGGAGTAAATCTAACGCTAACTGCGTTAAAAATTTCTTATTTAGAACAACTAAATAGCAAAATTTTTGCCTGGTTATCGACAAGATTTTTTCGCCTCAAAATAGACCACTTAATTAAGAAAATTGGTATAACCTAATAACTACTGCTTTTTTGCCATATTAACAACAATACTTATAACAATAGAGTCTGTATGACGATAGGTTTTACGGTAATGCCATGCGCTTGTCATAATCAGCTGCTTAATTGGACAATATTGATGTTAGGAGTATAAGTTAAGAAAACCCTCTCTCTGACTTATTGTTACAATTTAGGGCTTGGTATTATAAAGCTTAATAGTTGACTTAAAGGCAATAAGGCAGCACATTAACACGAATGGTCAAGGTAGATTAGGTGACATGAATGTCCAACTTTAAAATTTGGCAATTAGTTAGCCTGCTGTGTGTAATGAGCTTTCTGCTAGGCTGTGAATCAAAAGAAGAGCGCCTCCAGCAAACCATCACACATACACTTCAAGACGCCTCAACAGCGATTAATACGTTGGGTACTGCGCTTGATAAAAAGCAGCTAAGAAATGCCAACCTATTGACTGAGTATGGCAAAGTACTCGCTCAGCAAAAACCTCAACTTAGTGAAATTGCTAAAATCATCGCACAAGATGCAACGAGCAGTGGCACACTTTATCAGAGTTTATTGACTCGTTATCAATCCCTTAAATCTCCAGCTCCAACAATGAGCAGCGACGATATCATTAACCAAGCAATACTGTTAAAAGAGGCAGCCTCAATTAGTCTGTTTAATGATGCACTAACCGATCCTATCAATGTGTTAGCGGATATGTCTGATGGTAAATTAGCCCGTGTCGGTGCTATCAGCCAACAGGCAGAACACATAACAAACAATGGTCAGGCAGCGGTGGGTAACCAGCTTGTCGGTAATGCAAACTATGGTGAATGGCAAACTGACTCAAATGGAACAAGCTTTTGGGTGTGGTATGGTGTTTATCGCATGCTTGGCGACATTGTCGGCGACGTCGAATATGGCCGCTGGAGTAAACATCGAAGATATAGCTATTACAGCGACTATGGTCGCCACAGATATACCAGCTATAAGAGCTACAAACGCCAAACTGAATTAGTAAAACGCACTAAGCAGTCCTATCAACGCCAAGGCAAACAATTTACTAGTCCTTATGCGAAGAAAAAAGCTGGCGCATCAGGGCTAAGCCGAAGCAGTAATACCCCTTCGTCGGTTACGCGAAGCAGCTATTCAAGAGCTTCCAGTTCAGGCTCAATTCGCAATAGCTCAAGTAGAACCTCCCGCGGCGTAAGCCGGGGCAAATAGCGCATATATAGCGGAGTTAACACATGTATCAATTTAACGGATTAACAGCTTGGACTTTTCAAGCATTGCTAATAGATATGGCGGTGATCGCCGCGCTATTTGTTAGCTTAAAATATATTAAAGGCTTGGTGTCTAACCTCCACGCCAACGACGAGATCACAGAAAGAGACAATTTTGCTTTTGGCTTGAGCTTTGCAGCTGGGTTAACTGGTTTAGCTATCGTTATCTCAGGCATAACCAGTGGCGCATTTGCCAGTTCACTTGCTCAAGAAGCGATTCAAATGGCAGGTTATGGCATCGTGGGGATCGTACTGATTAAACTTGGTCACTTTTTTCAAGACAAAGTTGCGCTGCGAAAGGTCGACCTACATGATGAGATCATCAAAGGTAACGTCACAGCTGCACTTATCGACTTTGGCCATGTGGTAAGTGTTGCCATTGTGATACGCTCAGCCTTGTTATGGGTGCTTACTGAGGGATGGTATGGCTTACCCATCGTCGTTGCCGCTTTTGTTATCGGGAACATCTGTATGCTATTGGTAACTCAGTATCGTGTACAACTATTCAAACGCACCAACAAGAGTGGCGACTGCTTACAGCAGGCAATTAAAGACAACAATGTTGCTGTGGGGATCCGTTACGCTGGCTTTTTAATCGGCTCTGCTTTGGCGCTTACCGCAGCTTCGGGTATCGCTCCTTATGTTGCCGACGATATCAATGCTAGCCTGCTATATTGGAGCCTTTGTGCCCTTGGCAGTGTGCTGCTTTTTATTGTTCTACACTTGGTGATGATCAAAATCATCCTTGCTGGCAAAGATATTTCTGATGAAGTAAATAGACAAAAGAATGTTGGTGTTGCAGCCATTTCAGCGGCACTCTCTTTTGCGATTGGCTTAACGATGGCAAGTTTGCTAGGTGCCTAACTCTTGAGCGAAACAGCACCACAAACTTCAACAAAGGTGGCCGGCAACTGGTCGTTGCTCGGTCACGACACATTACTTATCGGCGTAATGGCTATTTTGGCTGGTTGCGGCCTTATTTACGAATACTTACTCTCCCACTATGCTGGACGCGTTTTAGGCTCTGTCGAAAGTGCAATTTATGCAATGATAGGCACCATGATTGTTGCCATGGGTATTGGCGCTTTCTTAGCTCGTTGGTTCAAGGATCCTTTTACAGCCTTTGCTTGGCTTGAAAGCTTAATCGCACTGCTGGGAATGAGTAGTATTTTGATCATTGCCAGCGTCATCGCGCTCACCTACACGCTGCCCCATACATTATCTAGTATCTACAGCTTGCCGACAGACAGCCTGCTTGATGGCATGCCGTTTGAGCAACTACAAGACTTTGCACGATTTCTTCCCTATGTATTTGGATTAATCTTAGGTATTTTTATCGGCATGGAAATTCCACTGATAGCGAGGATCCGTCAGCAAGTATATGGCCGTTTTCTTGAAAATAACGCTGGTACTATTTATGGCGCAGACTACATCGGGGCAGGCGTTGGTGCAGCGATATGGGTGACCATTATGCTGGCACTGCCAATCATGCAAGCCGCGGCATGGACAGCACTTTTCAATATTATTGCTGGATTGATTTTTTTATGGCGCTATCAAGCCCATGTAAAGCTATCTAAACTACTTTTTGTCTGTCATTTTCTGTTACTAGGGATCTTTTTTATCATCTTAAATAATGGCTCTATTTGGATGAAAGATCTAAGCAATGTCTTGTACAAAGACAAAGTCATTTACTCAGAAGCAACCAAGTATCAGCATGTTGTCATTACCGAGCGTTTGAGTCGCACACAGCCGACTCCCATTAATGACTTATTCCTAAATGGCCGACTGCAATTTTCGTCTGTGGATGAGCAAATCTACCATACCATGCTCGTCTACCCTGCCATGCTTGCTTCAAATCGTCGTGAAAATGTCTTGATCATTGGCGGTGGCGACGGGCTCGCATTACGCGATGTATTAGAATGGCCCGTAAAAAGTGCCACCTTGATAGATTTGGATGGGCAATTACTGTCGCTATTTGGCTTGGCGGATCAACCGTTTCCTCAAAAACCAGAGATCACAGCCAAACTGACTACATTAAACAAGGGGGCGTTAAACGATCCGCGAGCTACTGTTATTGTTGCAGACGCATTTTTAGAAGTTGAAAAAATGCTCGATCAAGGGCGGCAGTTTGACACTATCATTATTGATTTACCCGATCCAAACCACCCTGATTTGAACAAATTGTACAGCGACTATTTTTACAACCATGTGCGTCAGTTACTCGCACCAGACGGCGCCTTGGCAATTCAATCAACTTCACCCTACCATGCTAAAAAAGCTTTTATTAGTATCGCTAAAACCGTAAAGCATGCAGGCTTCACCCATGTGGAACAATATCAGCAAAATATTCCCTCATTTGGCCAGTGGGGTTGGACAATTGCAACTAGAGCAGGACAACCAGCAAGTGAAAGAATTCGCACTGTCACGACGTTGCCTGTGGCAAGTAATTGGATCAATAAAAATTATTTATTATCTACTTTTGCATTTCCAAATCACTTTTTTGATGACGCAAAAGATATAGAAGTCAATCAGTTAGGGACGGGAAAGCTCTATGATTATTATCGCCAAGCATGGCAAACTGAAGATGAGTTGTACAAAAATTAACGCGCGACCATTGACATAATATGTCTTACGTGCAAATCTTAACTCAGACATAATATGTCAATACGAAAAGGTAAATGAAGATGGAATTAAATGAACTATCAATCAAATTAGCATCATTTGAAACTGAAGGTGCTAACTTCGAATCATTCCTAATCGCTAATGAGGGCGAGCAGGATGTATTGCAAGTGATTGTTGACGGAAATGACGAATTACCGATTTTTGTAACTCAGACTGAAGAGCAACTAGTGTGTATTAGTTACTTATTCAACGAAAATGAAGTGAAACCTGAGTTGCTCAACGAGTTAAATGAAGCATTATTAAAACTCAATGTGCCTATTCCTCTGAGTGCGTTTGCTAAAATTGATGAGCAGTATGCAATATTTGGTGCTCTAGCTGTTTCCTCCTCAATTGATGAAATCACGCACGAACTTGTCACCTTAGCAGATAATGCCATTGAAGCTTTAGATGCTGTGACTATGTATTTGAATGATTAGTATTGGAGTTGTGAAATGAGTATTTTAAAGAAATTATTTACCGCGGTTCGTGGTGGCGCGAGAGAAGTTGGTGAATCAATTGTTGATGCAAACGGCATCCGTATTTTCGAACAAGAGATTGCAGATGCCAAAAACGCGTTAGCCAAAGCAAAGAAAAGCCTTACTGAAGTGATGGCTAAAGAAATGCAAACTAAGCGCAAACTCGCATCGCTTGAAGACAGCATCATTGAACATGAAAACTACGCAGGTGAAGCACTAGAAAAGGGTAATGAAGCGCTTGCGGTTGAAATAGCAGAAAAAATCAGCGAATTTGAAGATGAGCGTGCAGAGCACCAACAAGTGCTAGATGGCTTTAGTAAACATGTAATCTTATTGAAGCAACAAATTAAAGAAGCCGAAAAGTCAATAAAGGAAAATCAACGCCAACTGACTATGGTTAAAACCACAGACAGCGTTCAAAAAGCGACCATGGCAGTGAACAGCACACTAAACACCAATGAGTCATCAATGGTAAATGCCCGTCAATCTCTTGAGCGTATCAAGCAGCGCCAACAAGATAGACAAGACCAACTTGCCGCAGCGAAAGAGCTAGAAGCAGCTGCCAGTGGTGCTGATTTAAAAGCAAAAATGGCTGAAGCTGGAATTGGCTCTACGCCAAAGAGCAACGATATTCTTGAGCGCATTAGAGCGAAGCAAAACAAGTAAACTTGCTATTTTTTAAGAAGGGAGGCCTAGCCTCCTTTTTATCATTTTTGATAACCCTATAGGTGCATCATGTTTGGTTTCTTTAAATCTAAAAAAACACCTGAGCGACAACTTGATCATGCCAAAGATCTAAAAGTTGGAGACATGCTCACTATCATTGATTCATTTGCATACCCAAGTTGGCTAAAAGGCAAAACACTCAAAGTGATTGGGGTGCAAACATACCAATATGAACGAAGTGCCGAATACGAATTTGTGCTTGAAAGTGATTCAGGCAAGGTTACTTTTTTACAGATAGAACAAAGCGATGGTGAAGAGTATGCCAACTTCTCAATCAAGATCCAACGAGAAGAGGTCGACGCGATTTTCAGTCTTGATGAGTTCGCACGGATTTTTGATGAAGAGTCGCTGACTCAGATTAATACCCAAGCCACACCTGAGCCGTTGGAGCGATTTTTAGGAAAAAGTTATCAGCAAAGTGAAGCTCCCTATGTTTGCTATTTTTATGACAGCGATTATCGTGACCGCGCCTTACCACGCTATCAAGATGAAAGTGGTGAAGCCTGTGAAGTCATAGAGCTTATTTCAAGCGATGAAAAATATGCTATCAACATCGAAGTCTGGGATGGTGGTGAAACGGATGTATCACTGACCATGTGCCGACCACTTAGCGATATTATAGATTTGTTTCCTGGAGCCAACTCGTGACTGACAGAGAGAGTAAGTGGAAACGTCAGGAAGTTGCATTAAGGGCCACACAGATGGCCTTTGACTTAACCACTGAAGTGCAAAAAAGTATCAAAAAACAAGCAATAGATGAAGAGCTAACCCCATCGGATATGATAAGGAAGATCCTCGGTTTAGAAGTAAAATCTAAAAAAACGAGGCAACGGTTATCTTTCAATCTAACTGATGACGAAATCATGCTATTAGCTAAACGCTTTGATGTCGACCCTACCGATAAACGGGCCGTGAAGCAGCAAGTGGCCAGCATACTATTGAGTCGCTACACACAGAGCAAAACCAAGTAACTTGAGCTTTAGCGCTAACGGTGTTGGGCTCAGTGTCAATTCACCGCTGTTGGTGCATAACCTCGCCTTGCCTACATGATGCAGGTAAATCGCATTCCCCATTCAGACCTCAGATTAAATAATGATTCGCGGCGCTTTTTATCAAATGCCCCAAAGAAAATAAGCCAGCTGTCTCATTTCCACGTCTAAACCTTAAATTGGCAACGACTTTATCTCTGTTACTCTTTTTGACACATATCTATCCAATTTTAATACTTTACGATCAGGTTCAGACTAAAGTCTAAGACGTACCTATATTTTCTTAGTTAGATTAGAGTGTGCTGGGCTAGATAATCGGAGCTTCAGATAATCAATGCCTTTCTAGCAGCCAGCAAAACAACAATACACATGTAAAGGACATTATAATGAAATCAATCAATTTAACTGCAGCCGCCCTTGCGGTAGGCCTTGGTATGAGTCAGGCACAAGCCATCACTTGTGATGGTATCAATACTTACCCTGACTGGCCACAAACAAACTGGCAAGGAGCCCCAACTCATGCCAATACCAATGATAAAATGCAACATCAAAATAAACTCTATCAAGCCAACTGGTGGACGCAGTCAGAGCCAGGAACCAGCTCGGCATGGCAATACTTAGGGCGTTGTGATAGCAATACTCGGATCACGCCTTTTGAACGTCATGGACAGCTTTCAGTTTGTGATACTGGGCTTTGTAACGAGCGCCAAGAAAAAATTCAGTTACGCGGTATGAGTAGTCATGGACTGCAATGGTATGGACTGGGAAAATGCTTAACAGATCTATCATTCGACACACTTGCTGTTGACTGGCAAGCGGATATTATTCGCCTAAGCATGTACGTGCAAGAAGGCGGATATGCTACGAATCCAGAGAAGTTCACGGATGAAATGAATAAACTGATTGATATGGCCAGTCAACGTGGCTTGTATGTATTAGTAGACTGGCACCAACTTACACCTGGCGATCCAAACGCTAACCTTGAGCTTGCAAAGCGATTTTTCACCGATATAGTGACAGCAAACAAACACCGTAAAAATATCATCTATGATATCGCGAACGAACCTAATAACGTCACATGGACTGCGGTACGTGAATATAGCGAACAGATTATTCCTGTGATCCGTGCCATTCAATCAGATGCTATCGTACTTGTTGGCACTCATGGCTGGGCAACCTTTGGTCATTCTAGCGGCGGCAGTGTTGAAGATGTGCTCAATGATCCGGTTCCATTCAATAACATCATGTATACCTTTCACTTTTACGCAGCATCACACCAAGACAGTTATCGCTCAGTCCTTGATAAGGCGTCAGATCTGCTGCCTGTATTTGTTAGTGAGTGGGGCGCACAAAACTATGACGGCGATGGTTCCAATGACCGAATTAGTACGCAAAAGTATATCGATCTGATGAAGCGCAAAAAGATCAGTTGGACCAACTGGAATTATTCTGATGACTTTCGCAGCGGCGCTATTTGGAAAAGAAATACGTGTGCCAATCAAAACTTCGTGGATAGTCAACTAAAAGAGTCAGGTGTCTGGCTTAAAGACTGGATTGGTGAAGGTAGATAATTGCCGCATTAAGTAACTCAGGTATACGCAGTGCTATGCGTATACCTTTATGATTGTAACCTTATTACTCTACCGCTAATAACTCGACTTCAAACACCAATAATGAACCGGGTTCGATTTTACCTGCAGCACGGTCACCATAGCCTAAATCAGGGCTAATCCAAAAGCGATATTTATCCCCTTCTGTCATAAGCTGCACCCCTTCTGTCCACCCTGGGATCACTTGATTAAGTCCAAAGCTAATTGGTTGGTCACGCAAAACAGAACTGTCAAATACGGAGCCATCAAGTAAGGTGCCATGATAGTGCACTTTCACTTTGCTCGTTGCACTGGGTTGTTTGCCGCCTTCGGTTTGCGTAATGATTTCGTACTGAAGACCTGAGTCAGTTTTATGTACTTCAGCACGTTTCTCATTCTCTTTTAAAAAGTCTATGGCTTGAACCCGATTAAGCTGGGCAAGTTGCTTTTGCTTTTGGCCACCTCGAAAAAACATTACCGCAATGACCAACGCTATAATAACAAGGATAATATTAGTTGTTGTCATGGCTTTCTTCTCCTTTGTCATCATCGCCGTTTACCACTTTTGCAATACGCTCTAGCTTCGCCATTGCAACCGCATTGATACTGTCTTCAGGATAGCCCTCTTCACTCAGCTCTCCTGCGGCTTTATTCATTAACAAACTAAGCGCTTCATCCACAGTAGCTACGGCATACACATGGAATAAGCCTTTTTCCACAGCGGCAATCACTTGGTCGTCTAATACTAAATTCACTGTATTTGACTCAGGAATGATAACCCCTTGCTTACCGGTTAGGCCGCGCATTTTGCAGAGTTTAAAAAAGCCCTCGATTTTTTCGTTGACACCACCAATAGCTTGCACTTCACCGTGTTGGTTAATAGACCCAGTTAGCGCCAGAGATTGATCGACCGGTAATTGCGTCACCGCCGATAGCAGCGCACAAAGTTCAGCAAGGGATGCACTATCACCATCGATAAAACCATAGTTTTGCTCAATGGCAATGTTTGCACTAAGCGTTAAACTAAAATCTTGCGCGTATTTATTACCTAGATACCCCGTCAGTAACATTACCCCTTTTGAGTGAATTGATTTACCTAAATCTACCTCACGTTCAACATCAATAACACCATCTGCACCAGCGTATACCGTAGACGTAATACGAGCGGGAGTACCAAATGCGGTATCGCCAATATGCAGTACAGTTAGCCCGTTAACCTTACCGATAGCCGTACCTTGGGTTGCAATTAACGTATGTCCTTCTTGAATATCACTGAGCATATTTTCACTCAACTGACCTGTACGATACTCTTTTCCAGCTATCGCCTCATCAATATGATTGGCAGCTATCTGATTGACATCGTCTTGTTTAGCATAAAAACTCGCTTCAGCCACCAGCTCTAAAACATCGGCAAAACGTGCAGAGAGCTTGCTATGATGCTCCGCTTGACGATAACTAAACTTGAGCATTCGTGCCAACGCCGAAGAACTCAGTTCAATCTTCAAAGTCTCATTACAATACTCCATCACTTTAGTGATGAATTGGTACTGCATTTTATCTGAACTCGGTAAATAGTAATCAAAGTCAGCCAATACTCTAAATAGCTCTGCAAACTCTTCATCGTATTCACCTATGGTGTAATACAAATCTCGCGAGCCAAGCAGGATTATTTTTACATCTAATGGTATCAACTGCGGCTTTAAGGTAAAGCTGCTACCAACAGAGTTATCTTGATATGGTAAATCATTTTTAATTTGATGGGTTTTTAGCGAGAGCTTGAGGCCATCCCATACTTGCGCGTTGGCCAACACTTTTTCCGCGTCCATGATCAAATAGCCACCATTAGCGCGATGTAAGGCACCAGCCTGTATAGAGCGATAGCTGGTGATCAGGTTACCCTGAGACGTTGCGTACTCTACCTTGCCAAAGATATTGCCAAAGGTAGGGTTTGGCTCGTATACAACAGGAGCAGGATCGTCTTCTTTAAATTCAACCAAAATATTGGGGGCAAAAAAGTCTGTTAGCATCCCTTTTGAATCAAAGTCATCTTTATTTTCATCATTACTACTGTCGTCATCTAACCAGTCTAGTACCGCGTCGACAATTTCAACTTTGAGATCTTTGAGATAACGCAGCACACCGATGTGTGCGGCATACTTGTGCTCAAGGGCTTTTAAAAGTGGCTTGGTCGCCATTTCAATGGTGGTCTTTTTAAGATTACGCAAGCGCTCTGAAGATTCACGCTTCCACCTTGGCAACTCAATAAGAGATTCAATTAACGCATCTTCTAACGTTTCTATCGCTGTCAAGAAATGCGCTTGAACGTGCTCATCTAGTGCCGAAAACTCTGTATCGCTGAGTTGCTTACCCTCGACCACAGGCGCAAAGCCCACTGTACCTGTGTCTTCAATCAGTGCCACGCTCATATTGGTAGCTTGCTGCTCAACAGCAGTGATCGCAGCATCGTATTTTTGCTCAAACTCTTTATCTAATGACTTTTTCTTGCGTTGATAACCTGGATTGTCAAAAGCGGCTGGAAAAGTATCTAAGATTTCATCAATAAATGCGTCTATATCAGCTTCAAGCTGCTTACTCTCACCTGCTTGCATAAATAGTGCAATTGGCTCGCGGTGGTCGTCGTAATTATTAACGTACAACCACTCCTTAGGCGTTGGCTTTGTTTTACTGTGCGCTTCTAATTTATCTTTTACCATAGTAAACCGGCCTAATGCCGCCTCACCCATCACATAGACATTATAACCTGGTAACTCCATACCCAGAGCAAAGTCTAATGCGGTTTGAGCGCGCTGTTGGCCAATAAAAGGAAGTGCCTCTGGATACGGATTTTGGATACAATTTTCAATGTGATTCAACGAAACCGATGGTGCAAGCTGGCTTGCCTGTAATGATTTTTCAGACGACAATTTGGATTTGGTCATTCTAACTTCTTTGTATTGTTCGCATACGTTGGTCTGCTCAGTTCAGGGCAACCAAGCTAAGCGCCTACTTTTTAGGGCGCTAATGCTTTTCTAGTATATTCCCCATGCCCACATTCACTGCACGCTGGGATCTTGATGGCATAATAAACATCTAATTTATAGCCACAATTCTTACACACTAATTGTCCCAATGCTATCCATTCGCCCTCTTTATAAATGCCTTGATGCTCAAAATCTTTTAAAAGGGCAGACCACTCAAGCTGCGTTCTATCTTCTAATTGAGATATTTCGAATAAGATATTGGCTTTGAGCTCACTCCAAGCCGCTTCATCATAGAAGGATTTGTTTTCAAGCAAATGTTCTAGGTCACGCTTTAAATAGTAGCTGTAATCATCAAAGGTCTGCTTGGTGTAATCTTTTAATGCCCGTTGCACCTCCCAAAACCGCTTGGATAAGTCATCCACCTCGTGTTCTTTTACATCTTTTAGCCAATCAGAGAATTGATCTAACCATTTTTGATAATCCGCCATTACTGCGCTCCTGTTTTTGCCTTTCACTTAAGTGTAGACCAGATATATCAAGCACTGTATCGTCTATTAGCCCCTCCAGCAGGGCAAGCAATATATTGGTAGCTTATGAACGTAGGCGGTTGTAATTAATCATCTTAATCAGTGGTCTATTTTAAAGCGAGAAAACCCTGTCGATAACACCGCTGCCGCCTCCTGCTCATGCCGATTTAGCTGTTCAAAATAAGAAGTTTTTAGTGCAGTTAGTGTCAGATTTACTCCTTCAAATTGAACCGGTATCAAGGCTAGTTGGTATGATGTTAAGCTTACGTTTTAAAGACCTTCACTAAGGCTTGTAACTTAGAGGCTAACGCCTTCATGTCATCAGAGTATATTTGTACCTGCTGAATTTTAGACATGCCCCCCTGCCCTGCTGTAACGGCTTCATTTATATTTTTACTTAACGCTTCAGCAACCGTACTTTGCTCCGATACAGCGGATGAAATATGGCTAGACATATGCGTTATCGACTCAACAGAGCCTGTTATACTCACCAATGACTCGCTTGCTAAATTAGCAGCCGACATACTTTCAGTGCCTTTCCCTTTACTCTTTTCCATTACCGCAACCGCTGATTGGGAACCGTGTTGTAACTGATTTATTGTATCGTGGATTTCGGCCGTACTGGATTGGGTGCGGCTAGCCAAAGAGCGCACTTCATCTGCAACCACCGCAAACCCTCGCCCCTGCTCGCCCGCTCTTGCAGCTTCTATCGCAGCATTGAGCGCCAGCAAATTAGTTTGTTCTGCAATCGATTGAATCACATCTAAAACTGAAACAATGCCCTGGACACTAGACTCCAGTGAACTTATTACGGTTGCAGCTTCGTCAAGTTGCTCGACAAGCTCTTCAATCGCATGAATCGATTGCTGAAAAGCCTCTCTTACCTTATTAGCTTCGGTATTTGCAGTCTCGGCGGACTCAAGAGTTAATTTTGCATTATTTTCAATCTCCAATGCAGAAGAGGCCATTTGCGTAATTGCGGTCGCTATCTGATCCGTTTCTGCTTGCTGTGACGTCAAAAAGTCAACGCCTTCGGAACTCACACTGTTGATGTTTTCCGATACAACAAAAGAATCATCAACCGACTTTTTAACATGGTTTATCAACTCGGCAATTTTGTGTTCAAATTCATTAAAGGATGAAGCCAGTCGGCCAATTTCGTCATCGCGTTTTACGACTATCTGTTGCGTTAAATCCCCCTCACCGCTGGCGATTGTCGCCATTTTTTCAGCCACTTCATTCAACGGTGAGACAACCAATCGTTGAAAAATGAACGACAGCACGGCAACAAGAATGGCTGCCAGTAATAAGACCTTTATAATCGAACTAAAGGCAAGCCCTCGTAACGCATCATCAATAGAGTTTGAGTCAACGTAGACAGTGAGCCAGCCGACTTCATTCTCGCTACCGCCATCATCAAATATCAGTTTGCTTTTCAACACACCGGCCGTTTCTGTACCTTCAGTTTGCGCAAATGTTGCGCCTTCCATATCGCTCACAACAACTTTGGAAATTTTGTCAGACTTTGCCTCTGCCTCTATAAACTTTTTAACTTGCTGCTCTTGAAAGTTCCAAACGGCGTTAGGCAATGCTAAGCCCATTCTCTCTTGCGCTAACGCAACATCAGTATCCAGTTTTTGTTTCAGAACCATACTTTGATTCACATAATCATATACTCCGAATAACAGCAAAACCGTTCCCATTGAAAGCAAGGTTGTCAGGATAAGACGGAACAATATTGATCGAGTCAAAGTAAGCCTCCTAGTTTAAAAACTTAGCCATAATACTCTGCACATCTATTTTCTTTAGGCCAGAGTTATAGATTTGCTGCCACTTTTTACCCTGTTCATCATTTCTAAATGCAATATATAGCTGCTTCTCTTGTAACAAGGTGGCATTCATTTCCACCGCGTCTTTAAAGCGTGCCAATGAGCTGTCTGTTTGCAGCAAATAGCGCAACACATTGGCATCAATCACCGCTGCTGGGATCCGTTTCGCCCCCACTTTTTTGACATTCAATACATCTGACGGCACGGCTTCACCTACAATCGCACCACTGGCTATCATGGCATCTAGCTCTTGTGTATTCACATAATCTTGTACAACGCCTATCTTCATTCCCTTAAGGTCATTTACTCCAGTAAAACTAATTGGCGCGCTTTTGTTTTGTACTAACCCAAGCGGCCCCGAACCCATTGGCTCAGAAAACACAAACTCTTGGGTGTCATAATAATACTCAGGAAAATAGCCGACGTATTTAGAGCCGGACGAGGAAGCCGTTTTAACCGCTCTCGACCATGGAAAAAACTCCACCTCCAACGTGTGTCCTTCAGCCGCAAATGCCGCTTTTGCAACGGCCACCGATGCCCCCTGCTCTTGTAGAGATTTATCTGAATAGGGTGGCCATGATAATGATGTCAGATAGACTGTTTCTGCGGTAGCAAGCCAAGACAAAGTAACGGCAAAGAATCCGATAATTAGCTTCATATTTCATCCCTCAGAAATTAAATGTTCTAGATACGGTCGCCAAAATAGTTGAATCACCCTGTGTATCGAGGTCGGTATCTTCATACCCTAACGACAAGTTCCACCCTTCAATGGCGTAATTAAACGTAGCCCGCCAATGGAGATAATCATCCCCAGACTCCCACTGCCATTTATCTTCATCGTGACTCATTGAGTAATCCACGCCGACACCAAACGATAAGCGCTCTGTTAACGGAAAGTCATGAGTAAGCATCACAATACTGTGCCCGGCTCCTGTTCCAAAGTAGTCCCAAGCATGCCAAAAGTTTAAATTCGTATTGCCGTAGTTAAATTTAGCGTACGCCTCTGCATAATTATAATCATCGCTAATGTCGCCACCATGATAGGTATATTGGGCAATACCTATATCTATATTAATTGACGAAGTTAACGCGGTGTAATAGCCAACGTAGCCGTCAAACTCGATATCTGTATCATCACCAAAATCAACGTTAGAAGCCCATACACCTGCGTACAAGCCAGAGTCACCAGCCCAATCAAAGCTCGCTTGAAGCGCAGGGTCTTCACCTGTTTGACTTACCCCGTTAAAGAGATAGTCAGATACTAATGTTACGGTGGATGAAGTCGCAGCAGATACGCTAAAACAGGTAAACAGAGATGAGCACAGCAATAGTTTTTTCATATTTCCTCGCACAAAGAGCAATAAAAAATATTTAAATTAATGCTAGTACAGTTTTTTGTGATGTAAAATTTTTACAATTTCTGCCCTGTTCGAGTGAGCGTCGTTATATCCATTGCTGTAACGGTATAGTGGATAAAAATTAAGGTATTTTGGTGCTGTGATTGCAGGCTAAATTCGGGTATGCTATCGGGCAATTTTCTATTAAATTTGCCAGATGTTTGGAAACCTAGATGCAAGAGCAATATAACCCGCAAGATATCGAAGCCAAAGTACAGTCGTACTGGGAAGAAAACAACACCTTCAAAGTTGTCGAAGACGAAAGTAAAGAGAAGTACTACTGCCTCTCAATGTTCCCATACCCAAGTGGCCGCCTCCACATGGGTCACGTACGTAACTACACCATTGGTGATGTGGTTTCTCGTTTCCAACGCCTTCAAGGCAAAAACGTAATGCAGCCTATGGGTTGGGATGCGTTTGGCTTACCAGCTGAAAATGCGGCAATCAAAAATAACACTGCACCAGCTAAATGGACGTATGAGAATATCGATTACATGCGTAACCAGCTAAAACAGCTTGGCTTTGGTTATGATTGGGATCGTGAAATTGCCACTTGTCACCCAGAATATTATAAATGGGAGCAGTGGTTCTTCACTAAGCTTTATGAGAAAGGCTTGGTGTACAAGAAAATGTCGACAGTAAACTGGGATCCAGTAGACCAAACTGTACTGGCTAACGAGCAAGTTATTGATGGTCGTGGCTGGCGCTCTGGTGCCATTGTTGAGCAAAAAGAAATTCCACAATGGTTCATTAAAATTACTGACTATGCTCAAGAGTTACTTGACGACTTAGACAAGCTTGAGCATTGGCCTGAGCAGGTTAAGACGATGCAGCGCAACTGGATCGGTCGCTCAGAAGGCGTCGAAATCGACTTTAAACGCGCTGATAATAACGAAAGCTTCACGGTATACACCACTCGCCCTGATACATTTATGGGTGTGACTTACGTCGCTGTTGCAGCAGGCCACCCTATCGCTCAGGAAGCTGCGAAAAACAGTGATGCAATTTCTCGCTTTGTTGAAGAATGCAAAAACACCAAGATTGCTGAAGCAGATATGGCAACAATGGAGAAAAAAGGCATCGCGACAGGCTTTACCGCTATTCACCCACTCACAGGGCAAGAAGTACCTATTTGGGTTGCTAACTTTGTCTTGATGGATTATGGTTCAGGCGCAGTCATGGCGGTTCCAGGCCACGACCAACGTGACTATGAGTTTGCAACCGCTTACGGTCTTGAGATCAAGCAAGTAATTCAGCCACTAGCAGGCGCTGAAGCAGAAGCAAACCTAGCAGAAGCAGCGTTTACTGAAAAAGGCACGCTAATAAACTCCGGTGAGTTTGATGGCTTAGATTTCGAAGCTGCTTTTAATGCTATTGCAACTAAGTTAGAAGCACTAGGTGTTGGTAAACGTAAAGTCAACTTCCGCCTTCGTGATTGGGGTGTGAGTCGTCAGCGTTATTGGGGTTCTCCTATCCCGATGTTAAACAAAGAAGATGGTTCTGAGCTTGCAGCACCGGCTGATATGCTACCTGTTCGTCTACCTGAAGACGTGGTGATGAACGGCGTAACATCTCCAATTAAAGCAGATCCTGAATGGGCAAAAGCCACTGTAAATGGCGAAGCGGTATTCCACGAAACTGACACCTTTGATACCTTTATGGAATCGTCTTGGTATTATGCACGTTACTGTAGTCCGCGCTACGATGAGGGCATGCTTGAGCCTGGCGCTGCAAACTACTGGTTACCAGTCAACCAATACATTGGTGGTATCGAGCACGCTATTTTACATCTACTGTACGCACGCTTCTTCCACAAACTACTGCGTGACTTCGGGTTAGTAAACTCAGATGAGCCATTTGAGCGCCTTCTGTGTCAAGGTATGGTACTTGCCGATACTTACTATCGTAAGGACGAAAAAGGTGGAGACGTATGGATTTCACCAACTGACGTATTAACTGAGACTGACGACAAAGGCCGCATCACTAAAGCGTGGCATAAAGAAGACGGCGAGCCAGTATTCTCAGCAGGCATGAGCAAAATGTCTAAGTCGAAGAACAATGGTATTGACCCGCAAACGGTTATCAAACAATACGGCGCTGACACGGTTCGCTTATTCATGATGTTTACGGCACCACCTGAGCAAACACTAGAATGGTCTGACTCAGGCGTTGAAGGTGCACATCGCTTCCTTCGTCGTATTTGGAAATACGCGGTTGACGTAAAGCAAGCAGGTACTGCCGAGCTTGATTTAAGCAAACTAAATGCAGCGCAAAAGACGCTACGTCGCGACATCCACAAAGCCATTGCAAAAGTGACCGACGATATTGAGCGTCGTCAAACGTTTAATACGGCAATTGCGGCGGTGATGGAGCTTTCAAATAAGCTTATCAAAGCGCCACTTAATGATGAGCAGGACATTGCACTAGCAAACGAAGCACTAGAAGCTATGGTGATCATGCTTGCGCCTATCACACCGCACATGTGTCACGAGCTGTGGACTGAGCTTGGCAAAGCTGGTGATATTCTTGATGCGGCATGGCCCATCGTCGACCAAAGCGCACTAGTTGAAGATGAAAAGCTTATCGTGGTGCAAGTAAACGGTAAACTTCGCTCTAAAATCACCGTAGCGGCAGACGCAACACAAGAGCAAGTTGAAGCCATTGCATTTAGTGAAGAAAACGTTACTAAGTTTACCGACGGTAAGACCATCCGCAAGGTGATCTACGTCCCAGGTAAACTACTTAATGTGGTTGCAAACTAATATGCGTAGCCTGTTTTGGCAATTCAGTAAGCTAGCAATTTTGCTAGCTTGCTTCTTCGTAGCCAGCTGTGGTTTTCACCTCAAGCAAGCTTCTTATCTGCCTGATGACTTGAAAGAGATCACGTTAAGCGCGGATGATAAACGTTCAGCCTTGTTTGAACAACTTCACAATGACTTGGTGCGCGCGCAAGTCTCTTTAACACCCAAAGACTCAAAGCAAGCCGCCGAGTTATACTTATATGCCGATGCACTCGAACGTCAAACACTGAGCTTGTTTAAAAATGGCCAAGTTGCGCAATACGAATTAGCCTATCGCGTTTCATATCGTTTAAGTCGACCTGGACAAGCGCCTGTAGAGCAAATGTTTGAGTTGTATCGTAATTATCAAGATGACCCTGATAACGCACTGGCAAAAGCCAAAGAACTTGAGCTTATTTTGACTGAAATGCGCCGCATTGCGAGTCAACGGATCATCAGAGAGTTGTCACAGCTGTAATGCGTTGTTATGCCAATCAACTATCCGGTTCTTTAGCAAAAGGGCTCGCTCCTTTTTACTTAGTTTTTGGCGAAGAACCCTTCCAGCAAGGTGAGTGTGTACTTGCTATTCGAAACGCCGCGAAACAGCAAGGCTTTGATGAAGTTATTAAATTTTCATTGTTGCCCGGGTTCGACTGGCAAGAATTGAGTGCACAGTACAACAGTATGTCACTGTTTAGCGCTCGTACCTTGATTGAGTTCGATTTCAATGAGCAAAAAGTCCCAACTCAGGGGGTCGCAGTACTAAAATCACTTGCAGAACAGGTTAACCCTGACGTCATTGTGATTTTTAAAGGACTGAGTGCAGGACAAGATATCCAACGCACAGCTTGGTTCAAAGCAATAGAAGCAAAGGGTTTGTTTGTACCTTGCTATGCGCTGACTGGTCGACATTTAGAGCGCTGGTTTGACGATGAGTGTAAGCGTTTAAAACTCACCATATCCCCACAAGCAAAGCGTGCTCTGCTAGTTGCAACTGAAGGCAACCTGCTTGCGACCCATCAAGAACTTGAAAAGCTTTCACTACTATTTGGTAAAAGTTCTGTTGACGAACAACAAATATTAAGCGGCCTGTTGAATCAATCTAAATTCGATATTTTTGATTTAAATACGGGGCTGCTAAACGGTAACTCAAAACAAATCATCAAGGTACTAAATAAGCTTGCAAGCGACAATGTAGAGCCTGCTAGCATTTTGTGGACACTACAAAATCAGGCTCGCACTTTATTAGGGGTTAAATCGCTTTGGCAAGCAGGTACAGCACTGCCAGAAGCCTTTAAAAAGTACAATGTGTGGAAAAATCAACAAGCACTTACGCAACGTGCGTTAGATAGGCTAACGATTGAGCAAATTAAGCAACTATTGAGCTTGATGGCCGATTTCGATAGCGCTTATAAAGAAGCAAGGATCACAGCTCCGTACCAAGCGCTTGCTCACATAGCACTGGCTTTTGCGACACCACTTATCATACCCTTGCCAATCAGTCAGAGCGAACATCTATGATAGCACTCTTTGGTGGCACCTTTGATCCGCCTCATTTAGGCCACCTAAATATGGCTGCTCGTTGTATTGATGCGCTGGGCCTTAACCAATTAAAACTGCTCCCTTGTGCTATTCCCGTACACAAACAGCGTCCTAAAATCAGTGATGAACACCGCCTGTCTATGCTTGCTAAAGTTATTTCTGGTCATGAGAAAATGACTATCGATACACGTGAGCTGTTACGCCAAGGGCCTTCATATACGTTATTAACATTGCGTGAGCTTCGCGCAGAGCACCCAAAGGCGGCGATTACCTTTTTAATGGGGATGGATTCGTTCAACAACTTACATACTTGGTTTGAGTGGCGTGAAATTACTACACTGTGCCATCTGGTCGTTTATCAGCGTCCCGGTGAAACATGTGCGCCAAGTGCCGAGGTTGCAGCCTATTTAACCAAGGCAACTACCACGGACACAAGTAAGTTACACACAACTCTTGCTGGCCATTGCTACTTCCTCTCTGGAGAGCAAAAAGACATTGCTTCAAGCACGGTAAGAGCGGCAATTTCACAACAAAACGTCGCATATTTGGAACAATGGCTACCAAACTCGGTCATAGACTACATAAATAGCCATGGCTTGTATGCTGATTAAGCCTTTAAAGCGTGTTAAAATCACAGATTATTTAAATAACAGAGATAGAAATTTGGATTCACAACAGTTAGTAGACTTCGCGCTGGATAAAGTAGACGATATGAAAGCCCGTGACATTGTTAAACTTGATGTTCGCGACACCTCCTCAATTACCGATTACCTCGTTATCTGCACAGGCACTTCAAAGCGTCACGTTCAATCAATTGCTGATCACGTTGCAAAAGAAGCCCGTCACGCAGGTGAGTCGCCACTAGGCCATGAAGGACAAAACGTTGGTGAGTGGGTGCTGGTTGATTTAGGCGATGTTGTAGTCCACGTGATGCAAGATGAAACTCGCGGTTTCTATGATTTAGAAAAGCTATGGGGTTAACGTGAAAATCCAACTCATCGCAGTAGGTACCAAAATGCCAAAATGGGTTGAGACCGGCTTCACTGAGTATCAAAGGCGCTTTCCTAAAGATATGCCTTTTGAGCTTGTCGAAATAAGTGCAGGCAAACGCGGGAAAAATGCAGATATAAAGCGTATTTTGCAACAAGAAGGGGAAAGAACCCTAGCCGCAATCCCCAAAGGTAACCGCATTGTGACACTCGAAGTGACAGGTAAACCATGGGATACACACCAACTTGCGAGCAATATGGAAAAGTGGCAACTAGATGGCCGCGATGTCAGCCTCCTTATTGGTGGACCAGAAGGTCTTGCTCCTGAATGTATTGCTGCTGCTGAGCAAAAGTGGTCTTTATCAAACTTAACGCTCCCCCACCCTTTAGTACGAATAGTGGTTGCCGAGAGCCTGTATCGCGGCTGGAGTTTAAATAACAACCATCCTTATCACAGAGAATAATAATGATAAAAAAACGGCCGACGATTAGGGATCATTCTGCCGAGGCGAATCTCTTTGCAAGAAGAGCCTTTGTCGGCTTTGTTTTTGTTGTTGTTATCATCGGTATCTTGTTTCACAACGTGTATAAGCTACAAATTGTTGAACACGAAACTTACCGCACTCGCTCCAATGATAATCGTATCAAAGTGATCCCAGTGGCTCCTAATAGGGGCTTGATCTACGATCGAAATGGCGTGCTACTTGCTGAAAATCGCCCCGTGTACAACCTTGAAGTGATCCCTGAAGATGTTGACGATCTAGAGGTAGCACTTGCCACGGTGCGCCAGCTGATTGATATCTCTGATCAACAGATTGAAGACTTCAAAAAAGAGATCCGTCATAACCGCCGATTCAAAAGCCAAGTATTAAAAGGCAGGCTAAATGAAGAAGAAGTTGCTATCCTCTCCGTAAACCAGCATCGCCTGCCAGGGTTTAGTGTTGAGGCTCGACTCTCTCGTTATTACCCTTATGGCGACACACTAACCCATGCGTTAGGTTATGTTGCTAAACTCAACAAGCAAGAGTTACAACAATTAGAGCTTGATGGTAAAGCCACCAACTACCGTGCAACCCATGACATCGGTAAGCTCGGAATTGAAAAGTTTTACGAAGAGACGCTTCACGGTACCGTAGGCTCTCGTCGTGTTGAAGTAAATAATCGTGGTCGCATCATTCGCACCCTGAGTATGGAAGCACCGCAGCCAGGCAAAGATTTAGTACTTACCTTAGACATTGGCCTGCAACAAATTGTTCAGCACGTCCTAAAAGATACTCGTGGTGCAATTGTGGTAATGGATCCAAGAGATGGGGGCATTTTGGCGCTATACTCAAACCCTAGTTACGATCCTAATCTGTTTGTGCACGGGATCAGCTCAAAAGATTACCGCGCGTTGCTCAACCCTAATAGACCACTTATTAATCGTGCAACTCAAGGTCGATACGCCCCCGCTTCAACAGTTAAACCACACTTAGCTATACTCGCACTAGAAGAAGGCATTGTCACCGAGACGACCAAAATTTGGGATCCAGGCTTTTTTCAAATTCCTAATGTTAAACACAAGTGGCGAGACTGGCGCCCATGGGGACACGAACATGTAGATGTTTACAAAGCCATTGAACAATCATGTGATACCTATTTTTATGAAACAGCCTATAAGCTTGGAATAACCAAGATCAGCGACTTTATGACTCAATTTGGTTTTGGTGAGTTATCTGGGATCGACATTCACGAAGAAACCTCCGCAATTTTACCCTCTGTTGAATGGAAACGGGCACGTTTTAAGGAGGCTTGGTATCCAGGAGATACTATCTCTGTTGGCATTGGCCAAGGTTATTGGACAGCGACCCCAATGCAAATAGCAAACTCACTGAGCATTCTTGTGAACAAAGGCAAGCATAAACAGCCACATCTGGTGCAAATTTCTAAACAAGATAGCGAAGTCGAACAACTGTTTACCGAAGAAAAAGCGCCTGTAGAGCTGCAAAATCCCTACCATTGGGATATTGCGCTAAAAGCCATGCACAATACAGTAAAAATCGGTACTGCAAAAAGTGCCTTTGAAGGCGCGACGTACGACCATGCAGGCAAAACTGGTACAGCTCAGGTCATCAGTATCGCTCAAGGTGAAAAATATGATGCCAAGAAACTAAAAGAAAAACATCGAGATAACGGTATCTATGTTGGCTTTGCTCCTTTTGACGATCCGCAACTTGTGATTACTGTAGTTGTTGAAAACCAAGGTGGTGGTACCGCCATCGCAGCTCCGATGGCACGCCAAGTAATGGACTATTACTTTTCTGCCTATCCTCTCGAACAGGAGGTACAACCATGAGCCCCCTAAACAAACCGCGTTCGCTACTCGAAAAAGTCCATATAGACTTACCATTATTTGCTGCATTAATGACGATGATGATTGCCAGCCTCGCCATTGTCTATAGCGCAAGTGGACAAGATATGGGGATGATGATGCGTCACGCAACCCGAATGTTTGGTGCAGTTATTGCTATGGTATTCGTGGCTCAGTTTTCACCCAGTACGCTAAAACGCGTGGCTATTCCAATCTACTTGGTGGGCCTTGGGATGTTGATAGCCGTACTTTTTGTCGGCGTCAGCAGCAAAGGAGCGCAGCGCTGGTTAGATTTAGGTGTTACCCGCTTTCAGCCCTCAGAAATTATGAAATTAGCTGTACCTATGACCGTCGCTTGGTTTATTGGTCGCTCTCATCTGCCTCCTAGTATACTAAATCTCATCACTGGCTTTACCATAGTGTTAGTACCAACTATTTTAATTAAAGAGCAACCAGATCTCGGCACCTCTATCCTCATCGCCAGCTCAGGGATTTTTGTACTTTTTTTAGCTGGCCTTAGCTGGCGTCTAATCGGTTCGGGGATACTGTTGGCAGTACCAGGCGTATATGCGTTTTGGCACTACGGGATGCATGCCTATCAAAAGCAGCGAGTGCTGACATTTCTTAATCCAGAGAGCGATCCACTAGGATCGGGTTATCATATTATTCAATCTAAAATCGCCATTGGCTCCGGTGGAGTTGAAGGTAAAGGTTGGTTGCATGGTACTCAGTCGCAGTTAGAGTTTTTACCAGAGCGCCATACTGATTTTATTTTTTCTGTTCTCAGTGAGGAGTTTGGCTTACTTGGTGTAACCATGTTACTCAGTTTGTACTTGTTTATTATTGGCCGAGGTTTATATATTGCAGTACAAGCGCAAGACGCTTTTAGTAAGTTGCTAGCAGGCGCACTGACATTAACTTTCTTTGTCTACGTTTTTGTTAATATTGGCATGGTGTCTGGTTTACTCCCCGTCGTCGGCGTCCCACTTCCGCTTATTAGTTATGGTGGTACGTCTATGGTGACGCTGATGGCTGGATTTGGCATTATTATGGCAATCGCAACAGATAAGAGGATGCTGTTAAAATAATGACTGCACGTTTTCGCTTTATTTATAGAACCATCATGACCCTAGTCTTGGCTAGTTTATTAACGGCTTGTGGTAGCCGTTATCATATTCGCCATGACAAAGCGCCATTGCGAGAACCAACCGCACTCGAAATGCAAGACGCCATCGTCACTAATGAGAAAAAAAGTGTCAGTGCTAACCGCCCCTATACCGTACTTGGTAAACGCTATACCCCTATTTCTGACGAACGCGGTTACCAAAAAGAAGGGATAGCCTCATGGTATGGCAGAAAGTTCCACGGTTACCATACCTCAAATGGCGAAATATTTAACATGTTTGATATGACGGCTGCACACAAAACTTTGCCACTACCTAGTTTCGCTCGAGTCACCAATCTTGAGAATGGCCGCACAGCAATCGTTAGAATCAACGATCGAGGACCATTTCATGAAGATAGGCTAATTGACCTATCTTATGCAGCCGCCTATAAGCTAGGCTATCATCTCAAAGGTACAGCCCGTGTTAAGGTCGAAGCGATTACTCTGACGCGCGAGTCTCCAAGGCTAACCTATGTACAAGTCGCAGCAGGTAGCAACCTCGAGAACATACAGGTTCTCGCAAACCAGCTACAACAAGAATTAGGACTAGGTACTGCGATCACCTTTGAAGATGACTTGTACAAACTGAGAGTCGGTCCTATTACCGATGACAATCAAGCACAATCTTTGCTAAAAACCTTACAACAGGGTCAATTTAGTCGTGCTTTCTTGCTTTACAGTGAGCAGGAACTTTAGAATAACCGTAATGAATGCCGATAACCAAAAAAGCGAGCATAATGACTTCTATCAAACCAAAAATCGTTAAAAAAGTCCTTGGACTAGTGTGCACTTTCTCTATCATGAGTGCCAGTGCACAAATTATTCCTTCACCGCCTCAAGTTAGTGCAAAAGGCTATTTTCTAATGGACTTTACTACAGGTAAAGTGATATCTGAAGGAAACGCTGATACAAAGCTTGCTCCAGCAAGCCTGACGAAAATGATGACTAGCTACGTCATTGGTACTGAAATTGAGGCTGGAAATATTTCCCCGACTGACATGGTTACCATTAGCGAAAAAGCCTGGGCTAAGAACTTTCCTGGCTCTTCGGTGATGTTTATTGAAGTCGGCAAACAGGTGAGCGTCGATGACCTTAACCACGGTATAATCATTCAATCGGGTAATGATGCCTGTGTTGCTATGGCTGAACATATTGCTGGCAGTGAGTCTGCATTTGCTGACTTGATGAATGCTCATGCCAAAAAGCTGGGAATGGATAATACTCACTTTGTTAATAGTCATGGCCTTGACACCGATGAGCATTTTACCACACCAAGAGATATGGCAACCCTTGGAGCTGCACTTATCAGCGATGTGCCGGCTGAATACGCCCTATACAAGATAAAATCATTTACCTATAACGGTATCAAACAATATAACCGTAACTCTCTTCTTTGGGATGCAAGTCTTGAAGTCGACGGCATTAAAACAGGCCACACCTCGGAAGCGGGCTTTAGCCTTGTTACTTCTGCTGTAAAAGACGATATGCGCTTAGTTGCAGTGGTTATGGGTACCGAAAGTGAACGGGCGCGAAAAGTAGAGAGTAAAAAGCTACTTAACTATGGTTTCCGCTTCTTTGAAACGATTACTCCGTATCAAGCTGGTGATGCGTTTGCCGATCAGCGCGTATGGATGGGCAATAAAGAAACGGTTTCTCTGGGCATTATGGAAGATACGCCTATTACTATCCCTCGTGGACAAAGCAAAAACCTAAAAGCGAACTTTGAGCTAGACAAAACACTTGAAGCTCCGTTAGCTAAAGGAACAAAAGTGGGCACATTATTTTTGCAGCTTGATGGCGAAGACATTGCACAATATCCACTTGTTACGTTAGAAGAAATTCAAGAAGGTGGCTTCTTCAGTAAGATTTACGACTACCTACGTCTACAGATCTCACAATAATCCATATCAGAAATGCCAATCAGTTATTGCGCACTGGTTGGCATTTACCTCCTCAAGGCAATAACTGCCACACTCTATAAATTTTATCCCCGTACTGAAGCCCTCCACTTTCTAGCTGCGGCTGTAGAAAGGCGGAGCGCTAGTTATATGCTTATTTTTAGCAGCTATTTACCGTATTTGAAGCATATCTCAATGATGGATATTTTTACTGCTGATTAAAGTAGTTTACAGATCTCACAATAACCCCATTTTATGTAAGTGAACGCCCAGGGATGAGGCGTTTTTTTTTGCGCTAAAAATGATAGAATGCGGCAATATCGTAGTGCCCGTAGGGTTTCGGTGTTTTTAGATAACCGAGGAATACCGATGAGTCTTAAATTTAAGCGAATTGGTATAACTCGGCAAAAGCACATGCAAGTAGTTTGTTGTGAGGATGCCGTCATGGTAAAACCAGTAAAAAACACTAAGTTTGATGAATACTTAGAATTTCCTTGCCCATTTACATTCAAAATTATGGGTCTAGCCAATGTCAATTTGACGGATCAAATCCTAGCTAAGTTGCAAGTAATTGCACCAGGTGATTATGCACCTAAAGTAAAGCCAAGTAGTAAAGGTAATTATGAAGCGGTTTCTATTGTTGCTACCGTCACTAGCAAAGAACACATAGAGCAGATTTATACCGAGATCGGTGGCATAGAAGACGTCCGTTACATACTGTAACCAGTAAGGATCCCCAATAATGGAACCACGTAAGTTAATCGTGCGTCAATTAGGCCTTCGTGAGTACGAACCTATCTGGCATAAAATGCAATCTTTTACCGATGAGCGGGACGATAGCACAGCAGATGAGCTTTGGCTGGTGGAACATGAACCTGTGTTTACCCAAGGTCAAGCTGGTAAAGAGGAGCACCTGTTAGCACCTGGAGATATTCCCGTTGTTAAAGTCGATCGAGGCGGCCAAGTCACATACCACGGCCCTGGTCAACAAATGCTCTATGTTTTACTGAACTTACGACGCTTGAAAATTGGGGTGCGAGAGCTTGTTACTTGGTTAGAACAGAGCATTATCGACTCACTTAAAGAGTACGGGATAGCTGCTTACGCTAAAGCCGATGCGCCAGGCGTATATGTCAACGATAGCAAAATTGCATCATTAGGACTAAGAGTCCGCCGAGGCTGCTCATTTCATGGTCTAGCCCTTAACGTAAATATGGATTTAAGTCCATTTTTACGAATTAACCCATGTGGTTATGCTGGTATGAATATGGTGCAAAGTAGCGAAATCAATGGACCTCAAACCGTCGCTGATGCGGGGGCTGGTCTGGTAAAACACATGCTAGAGCGTATTAAAGCCGAGCATGTTGAATACACTGAAGGGTTTGAAAACGAATGAGTAAACCAGTCAAAATGGAGCCAGGGGTAAAGCTCCGCGATGCTGAAAAAATGGCATTGATCCCTGTAAAAGTCATGCCAACAGAACGCGAAGAGATGCTAAGAAAACCTGAATGGTTAAAGATCCGCTTGCCTAAATCAAGTGAGCGTATCGACGGGATTAAGCAGGCAATGCGTAAGCATGGGTTACATTCTGTATGTGAAGAAGCATCTTGCCCGAACTTGTCTGAATGCTTTAACCACGGTACAGCCACCTTTATGATTTTAGGTGCTATTTGTACTCGTCGCTGCCCTTTCTGTGATGTTGCCCATGGTCGTCCATTAAAGCCAGACGCACAAGAACCTGAAAAGCTCGCGCTGACTATCAAAGACATGAAATTAAGCTATGTCGTTATTACTTCAGTTGACAGAGATGATCTTCGTGACGGCGGCGCGCAACACTTTGCCGACTGTATACGTGAGATCCGTAAGCATAATCCAGGTATTACAATCGAAATTCTGGTGCCAGACTTTCGGGGTCGTATGGACAGAGCACTAGAAATTTTAAGTGAAACACCGCCAGATGTCTTCAACCACAACCTTGAAACTGCTCCAAGGCTATATAAATTAGCGCGTCCTGGCGCCGATTATAAGTGGTCATTAGAATTGCTACGCCGCTTCAAAGAAGCTCACCCTGAAGTGAGAACAAAATCTGGACTCATGGTTGGACTTGGCGAGGAAATCTCTGAGATAGAGGAAGTATTAAGAGACTTACGCGAGCATAATGTAGACATGTTGACGGTAGGCCAATATCTACAGCCATCAAAACACCACTTACCAGTAAAGCGTTATGTCCCGCCAGCAGAGTTTGACGGTTTAAAAGCTTATGCTGATGAGATTGGTTTTAGTCATGCCGCCTGTGGTCCATTTGTACGCTCAAGCTACCATGCAGATCAACAAGCAGCAGGAAAAGAGGTAAAATAAATTAGCCTCTGTCGCTGCAACTCAATGCTTGCAGCGACTATCTCCTCATCATTTTACAAGTCATACCCATACAGTCAGTCATTTCAGTTCTTATCACCATTAACAGCAAAACGGTTTCATTTCCATGCTATTCGTTATATCTTGCCTCACCAGATAATAATAATGAGAGGCTAAACGTGCTTAAGAATAAAACTTTGGGTAGCATGCTAATTGTCGCTGGCACCACCATTGGTGCGGGCATGCTAGCACTTCCTATTGCATCAGCAGGGCTAGGGTTTTCTACCGCTATCGTATTGTTAATGATAACTTGGTTACTCATGACATATACCGCATTACTCATGCTTGAGGTGCATCAATATGCAGACCAAGACGCGACATTAAACACACTGGCAAAAAGCCTACTTGGTAAAACAGGTCAATATGTCGCTAACTTCTCAATGGTGTTTTTATTCTACGCTTTGTGTGCAGCCTATATTGCAGGGGGAGGCGCACAACTTCAAACAAAGCTCGTTGGCGTACTTGGTGAGGAGATCACCCCGCAGTTAGGCTCTGTATTACTGGCTGTAATTATTGCCACAATAGTTACTTTAGGTACCAGCACCGTCGATAAACTCAATCAGCTACTGTTTTCAATTAAAGTCGTCGTATTGGCAGGCTTATTTTTTATTCTTACCCCTTATGTGCACGGGCAGCACCTAATTGACATGCCAATTGAACAAGGTCTAATTATCGCCGCAATCCCAGTAATTTTCACTTCATTTGGATTTCATGGCTCGATCCCATCTATCGTCAAGTATGTAGGTGTAGATATTCATCAATTGCGAAAAGTAATGATGTTTGGTGCATCTTTGCCACTTATTATCTATGTATTTTGGCAGTTATTAAGTCAGGGAGTCATGGGACAAGCAAACTTAATGGCAAGCGATGGACTACCGGGGTTTGTCGCCAGTATTTCATCGATAGCACACAACAACAACGTTCAGGTATTTGTCACTGTGTTTGCCGACCTTGCACTCGCAACGTCATTTTTAGGGGTCAGCTTGGGCTTATTTGACTTTTTTGCCGATGCGTTGAAACAAAAAGATACCAACAAAGACCGCATTAAAACGGCATTCATTACGTTTTTACCACCGCTAGGATTTGCACTATTTTATCCTGAGGGGTTTATCATGGCACTTGGTTACGCAGCCATTGCACTTGTGGTGCTAGCCGTCTTCCTACCGGTTGCAATGGTCTGGAAACAAAGAAAGACGCGAGTGGGTAATGGTTATCAAGTAAAAGGGGGTAAGTTGGCGCTTGGATTAGCAACTGTTTTTGGTGTCATGATAATTACCTCTCAGCTGATGCAAATGGCAGGGGTCATACCAAGCTTAGGATAGTGTTAAATAATACTTGTGGGTTAGCGCTTAATATCAATTTTTTATTAAGTGATATATTTTGAAGCGAAAAAGTCTTGCCGATAACACAGCGACTCGCTTTGTTATCGTCAAGGCGGTTGAATACTTGTAGGTAAGGCTAAAATTCGCTTAGGTAGTTGTTCTACCCAAGGAAGTTTTTGATGTGGTTAACGCGAATTCATTACTTAGAATTGAGCAAGTAAGCATCAAGAAAGCTGATACAGTCCACATCAATAACACTAGAGTAATTCTTCCCGTAACTTTCTATGTCTCAATTGAAAATAGCCAACAACAGGAACAAACGCTAAACACAGAGTAGCGAAATTGATGATTGGAATAACGGTGACATATAAATAAGAAGAGTAACTAAGTTCCATCAAATGCCTGTCAACTAAGCGGAACATTTGCAAAATAGGGGCTGGTATTATGATGAGCTGTGCAACCACACTTTGCCACATATAGACTTTATCTTTAATCGCCCAAACAGCAATGATAGCCATAAACAGAATATCATTGAAAGCCCAAAATATATAACGATACACTCTATCACTGTCCACTGCTCTGACGATATCACTTGTGAAGTGACCGATGATATAAAAAGCAGCAATCAAAATTGCATATCTAGCGGCTTTAATATCCCGCAAAAATACGCAAGAAAATACAGCAACCAATGAAAGTGGTATACTGTATTGAATATAAAAGAGTCGTACTGACTCCCAAGCGTCTAACATATCTTCTATGTCAACGAGTTATGAAGGCTTCTTCTCAGCTTCCTCATCACCACCCTCGCCGTTACCACCGGGAAGTCTAAAGTTTTGAGGTTTTTTTACTAAAATCATTCTATTTCTCCTTTAAGTAGAACCAGCAGGAACAATAGCGAATTCCCTGTAATTTGGCAACAAACTCTCACTAATTTTCCCTCACTTCAATGGGATCAGACTCTTTTGGTTTTCCCTGTAAAATAGAGATTTCAACGCGCCTGTTGCGGCGTCTATCGAGGTCACTATCATTCGGTACTAGCGGTCTAGTATCAGCATGCCCTACGACTAACATTCTATTTTTATCAAAGCCTCGTACTTTTTCCATTACAGTCGCCACGGCTACAGCCCGAGTTGCTGACAGATCCCAATTGTTAGAGTAAAGCTCATTCGTTACCCTAAAATCGTCAGTGTGACCGGATACCGTGATCTCTCCTGGCACATCCTTTAACAGCTCTGCTATTTCTTCAATTACAGGCTCAAATTTAGGCTGCAAAAATGCACTACCCGCAGGGAAAGAGCCATTCTCTTGAATGCGAATGATGATTTGTTGTCCTAAAGACTCTAGTTCGATAGCACCGTCCATGATTTGCTTTTCAAGTTGCTGCGCTATTTTTTTGACTAACTCATTTACCTGCTCTTGCTCTGCTGAAGCAATTGCTTGAGTCGATGCCATTTCTTGCGCTGTACTGGCTGATTCACCACCGCGCTTATTACCACGCTGCTCCTGCCTTCCCCCCGCAGACGCTTCGTCTCCAGCTTGGAACTCAAGCATTTGTTGTGTCATTTCGACGGTTTGCTGCTGGATTGTTTCAATTGGGGTAGGCTCTGGTTTTCCTGGTGTGAATTCCATTGCAATCACACTCGTACCTTTGGGTATATCTTTGACTTCAATTTTATTTTGTACGCCGAATGCAAACTTCATAGAGCCTGCAATTTGTTTAAATTTGAGTACATCCATCTCGGAAAAGGCGAGCAGCAATACAAAGAAGCACATGAGCAGTGACATCAAGTCAGCAAATGTTCCCATCCAAGCGGGCAAACCTGGCGGGGGACATTTACATTCGTTCTCATCAGACATGATTATTCCTCAGCTTCTGAACCACGTTTTGACTCAGGTAGATAGTTTTTCAAAATGCCCTCGATAACCTTGGGGTTTTGGCCATCTTGAATGCCCAAGATAGCATCAAGTATTAACCGCTGATTACGCTCCTCTTCGTCTTTACGTAATTCGAGTTTTACCTGTATTGGAATAGCCACAACATTCGCTAAGAATGCACCATATAGCGTTGTTAAAAGTGCAACAGCCATCGCTGGCCCTATCGCTTTCGGGTCATCCATATTTGATAACATGGCTACTAAGCCGATAAGTGTACCTATCATCCCCATTGCAGGGGCTATATCGGCAAGCGATTTGAACAGGCCAGCGCCAAGTTCATGGCGAGATGAGGTAAGTGCAATGTCTTTTTGCAAGGTGGCTCTCACAACATCAGCATCATGACCATCAACGAGCATATCCACGCCTTTGCGCATAAATTGATTTGGAATTTCAGCTTCTTCAAGCGCAAGAAAGCCGCCTTTACGCGCTGAATCAGCAAGTTCTACCGCTTTTTCAATCAGTTCTTCAGGTGTTTCAATTTTAAACATGAAGGCCTTTCCGGCCACTTTCCCAATCCCGAAAAATTGTCCAAGTGTAAAGTTAGACAATACAATGAAGATTGAACCACCAAATACGATAACGACGGACGGCGTGTTATAGAACATAGCGATCTGGCCATCACTACTTAATACCATAGACATTACAATCAGACCTATGGCACCCAGGATCCCTATTACCGTTGCTAAATCCACATGTCCTCCGAGGGAAGTTATTTGTGATAAATCACGCAGTTATTGTTGTTTGAGTTATCGGCAAGTTTTTCTACAACTTAACACTATTATATTAAAAAGTGTTTAAAATGCGAGTTTATAGCAGATCTTGCAAAGCTGATACGCTCCGTTGTCAAAAACTCGCTGGTTTTTTTGACCTTAGCCCTCAATCCCCCTAAAATTGCGTCACTTTTACTTTTCGAGTCAACGTGACATATGGCAGTAAAAAAACCTGATAACTTAAGCTTTGAAGAAGCAATGCAAGAGTTAGAACAAATCGTAGCAGAGATGGAAAACGGCAGTTTAGCGCTAGATCAAGCCCTTAAGCAATTTGAGCGTGGAATAAAACTTGCCAAAGCATCGAACCAAAAACTTCAGCAAGCTGAGCAACAAGTCGCAATTTTGATGGGCGAAGGTGAGCAAGCACAATTACAGCCATTTGATAACGAAGCCTAATGTCAGCAAAATTAAAAGAACAACTGCAGCATGCTAAAACGCGGGTAGAAACCACGCTTTTACGCAGCTTTGATAACATGCTAGACACAGAAGAAAATGTCTTAGCGGCAACTCGCTACAGCGTAGAAAATGGTGGCAAGCGCTTACGGCCTTTTCTAGTCTACTGTACCGGAGAACTCTTTGGCGCAGCAGCAGCAGATCTCGATAACGCAGCTGCGGCCATCGAGTGTATTCACAGCTATTCTTTGGTACACGACGATTTACCAGCGATGGATGATGATGAGCTAAGGCGCGGTCGACCTACGTGCCATATTCAATTTGATGAAGCTACCGCAATATTAGCGGGCGATGCGCTACAGACTCTGGCTTTTGAGCTGCTAAGTACACCAAACTTTACCATCAGCCCACAGTCCCAGTTACAGATGATAAGTGCCCTAGCAAAAGCTTCAGGATTACAAGGGATGGTAGGCGGTCAAGCGCTAGACATTGCCGCAACTGACCGCACCGTAACACTCACAGAGCTTGAGCGTATACATAAGCTCAAAACAGGTGCGCTTTTAAGTTGCGCAATTGAATTAGGTATGTTGTGCGCACAACCAGAGCGCCTCACTGATGAAACGCGTCAAGCAATGCGAACTTACGGTCAAGCCATTGGACTTGCATTCCAAGTACGCGATGACATCCTAGATGTCGAAGGCGATACGGCTGTACTTGGCAAACCTCAAGGCTCAGATGTAGAACATAATAAATCTACTTATCCAGCATTACTTGGTTTAACGCAGGCCAAAGAAAAAGCCGAACAGTTAATACATGAGGCGCTCAACGCGCTAGAAACGATCAATGGTGATACAGAAGTGCTTGCCGATTTAGCAAAATACATCATAGATCGAGAACATTAAGTGTGCGTATAACCTGTATACGCCAAGCTAAGAAAATGTTCACAAGTACTTTGTAAAAACTGGCTAACATAATATTATGACCAGTTAGTAAAGCATTTTAATAATTATGAAGTGAGCTGCGTAACGAACTTACGCTGAGATTCACTTAGGACTCTGATAAATAACATGAAACTTGATAGTAGCAAGTATCCTTTACTCGCGTTAATTGACGAGCCAAGTCAGCTTCGTCAATTACCCCAGCACAAGTTAACCGCCTTTAGTGATGAGCTTCGCGAATATTTGCTGAACTCAGTCTCTCAAAGTAGCGGTCATTTTGCGTCTGGCCTAGGCACTGTAGAGCTTACCGTGGCCTTGCATTATGTATATAACACACCAAATGATAGATTGGTGTGGGATGTAGGTCATCAAGCATATCCTCATAAACTACTGACAGGTAGAAGAGAGAGGATGCACACTATTCGTCAAAAAGACGGGTTACACCCTTTCCCTTATCGGGAAGAAAGTGAATACGATACTTTTAGCGTTGGTCACTCTAGCACCTCTATTTCTGCTGCACTTGGTATGGCGATTGCAGCCGAAAAAGAAGGAATTGGGCGTAAAACCGTCGCTGTAATTGGTGATGGCGCGATGACCGCAGGAATGGCATTTGAAGCCATGAACCACGCAGGTGATGTCAACCCTGACATGCTCGTTATTCTCAATGATAACGAGATGTCGATCTCCGAGAATGTAGGTGCACTGAATAACCATTTCGCTAAAATTCTATCTGGAAGTTTTTATACCAATATTCGTGAAGGCAGTAAAAAACTGCTGTCTGGCGTCCCCCCGGTCAAAGAGCTAGCAGGTCGTATGGAAGAGCACCTGAAGGGTATGATAATCCCAGGCACCTTCTTTGAAGAGTTAGGTTTTAACTACATTGGTCCAATTGACGGGCATGACGTAGATACCCTAGTAGATACGCTGCGCAATATGCGCAACTTAAAAGGACCTCAACTACTTCACGTTAAGACCCAAAAAGGAAAAGGCTATAAACCAGCAGAAGCCGACCCTATCGGTTATCATGCAGTGCCTAAGTTTGACCCTAACGTGCACAGCTTACCTAAATCAAAACCAAGCGCACCGACCTTCTCAAAGGTATTTGGTGATTGGCTATGTGATATGGCAGCACAGGACAATAAACTGATGGCAATCACACCTGCAATGCGTGAAGGCTCAGGTATGGTTCGTTTTTCAAAAGAATATCCAGCTCAGTATTTTGACGTTGCTATTGCTGAACAGCATGCAGTTACATTGGCAGCAGGCTTTGCATGTGAAGACTTAAACCCAGTTGTGGCAATTTATTCAAGCTTCCTACAGCGGGCGTATGATCAGCTTATTCATGATGTTGCTTTACAGAACCTACCTGTACTATTTGCAATTGATCGCGCTGGCGTTGTTGGCGCTGACGGTGAAACACATCAAGGCGCTTACGATCTCAGCTTTTTACGTTGTATTCCAAATATGGTGATCATGGCACCAAGCGACCTAAATGAATGCCGTCAAATGCTCTATACCGGTCACCGTCTTAATCAACCAGCAGCGGTCAGATACCCAAGAGGAAGTGCAGGCAGTGCTGAAATTGCAACTGAAATGACCGAGCTAGAAATTGGTAAAGGCAAACTAGTCAGAACAGGTGAAAAGCTTGCCATTTTAAGCTTTGGAACGTTACTTGAGAGCGCTGCAGTGGTTGCTGAGCAGCTTAACGCGACTTTGGTTGATATGCGCTTTGTTAAGCCATTAGATACTGAGTTAATTGAGGAGTTAGTGGTCACTCACGAACGTTTTGTGACGCTTGAAGATAACGCTATTGCTGGTGGTGCAGGCTCGGCCGTTAGTGAGTATTTGGCAGCTCAAGGACACTTGAAGCCAATTAAATTACTTGGTTTACCTGACGAGTTCATTAAGCATGGTTCACAAGCTGAAATCCACGCTGAGCTTGGTCTGAGTAGCGAGGGTATTGCCCAACAAATTAACGACTGGCTTAAATAAACAGCCGGAGGTTACTTCTCAAATTTGTACGTTAATAGCTAGCCTATTGCAAGCAAATTTAACGCAATAATAAAAAGGGCTTCTATCAAGAAGCCTTTTTTGATCTTATACCAATTACCTCAATTAAGTGGTCTATTTTGAGGCGAGAAAATCTTATCGATAACTCCGCTACCGCGTCCTGCTATCGCTAAGGTACCTACATCCATATAGGCAAGGCAAAAATTTTGCTATTTAGTGGTTCTAAATAAGAAATTTTTAACGCGGTTAGCGTCAGATTTACTCCTTCAAATTGAGCAAGTATTAAGGCTAATTGGTATTAGACCAATCATCTTAATTAACTGGTCTATTTTGAGGCGAGAAAAGCAGCAATAAAGGCGTAAATCATCCTTAACGTAAGGGTTAAGGGTTATCTCATCCACACATTTACTTCAGCCAGTCCATTGCTTTGTAATAACTGTAATTGTGACTCGATATTTGCACTTTGCTCAAACTCGAACGCATCAAGCTGTTCATCAAAAATAATTGTTGCAGCGCCATCACCACCACGCTGTTTAACCTGATGTAAGGCAATATCGGCCAGATTCACTGATGATTCCCAACCAATCACTTTGCCGCCGAGTAACGGCAATGGATAGTACGACCACCCCATAGACACGGTCAGATTAGTGGTTTTACCGTTGGGTAAGCGATATTCTGTCTCAGCAATTGCTTTACACAAGTCACTCACATACTCTTCAATATAATCCCTGCTGAAGTCTCGCAGCAGCAATAAAAATTCATCTCCACTCCAACGTACAACATAATCAGATCCTTGAGTCCGAGTATTAAGTAACGTGGCCAACTGCTGCAAGCAACTATCACCACCAATTGGGCCGTAGGAGTCATTGATTTTACTGAAGTCATCAATGTTCATTATCATCAACACTAGGCTTTTATTCTGCGCCTGTAGTGACTGAGCATTACGTTGATAATGCTCTACATCTTTTGGTAGCTGATCAAACAAGAAGCGGCGGCTTCGCAGCCCTGTTAATTCATCAGAGTGACTCACCAACTTCAGCTGTGTATTCACTTGATTGAGTTTTTCATTCGCTTTTCTAAGCTCCGTGGTACGCTCAGCGATGAGACTTTCTAACGCCGCCTGCTTTCTTCTTTCCTGTGCTCTGAACACCCAGAAAATTAAATAAAACATGAAGATAAAGGCACATGTAATAAATAGCCTAAAGTAAATTGTCTCATCAAAACGACGCGGTAGTGTAACCGGTAACGCCAGTGTTTTTGCTTGCTCCCAGTCTTGCCCTTGACGTTTCGCTTCTAAAATAAACGTAAAGTTTCCTGGTGGTAAATTAGTATAAATTGCTTCTCGACGAGACTGCGCATCACGCCACTGATTATCATGCCCTTCAAGCATATATCTAAACTCGATGCTTTGCGGTGCATAGAAATCAATAGCCGTATAGTTAATCGTCAAATCTCTTTCTGACGTATCGAGTGAAATAACCTGATTCAATGAATCAGCACTAAACACTCTATCGTGGGTTGTGAGCGATTCCAAACGAGGCTGTAATCCTCCCCCTCCGAATAGCTGTACATTTTTAGGGATCTCTACCACCCCTTGCAAACTTGGATAAAAAATCGCAGATTCAGTTTCCACAACCGCATCATGCCCAAGCCCAGAGCAGCACTGACTCGGCCTACCATCAAGCTGCTTGTCAAACGGACTTATCACTTGCTCAACTTGCAAACTCTCTATCACATGAGAAAACTGTGCCACAGGCATCCTGTAAACACCTTTCATCGTACTTACCCAAATTAATTTATTGAGTTTGTCAAAATGTAACGAAAAAATGGAGCCGTATGGCAGGCCATTGGAGGCATCTAATTGATACCAATCTCCAGCCGATGTTCGATAAAATAGCCCATCATTTAGTGAGCCAACTAACGTCGTCACAGTGTCTAGGTGCAAAATACTCGTGACATAAGCTGAATCGAGAGACGTTTGTGAGCCTATTTTTTCAATGCCCTTGTCATTGTACCTGTAAGCCCCTTTGTTAGTACCAAGAAAGCCATACCTTGGAAAATCTTCAACAAAAGTCACAAATTGGCTGCCTAAGAAGGCATTGTACGCAAAGGGTGTAATACCTTTATAATCGAGTCTATACAATCCTCGCCCCGTACCAAACCACATGCCACCTCGGTTTGAAGGGCTGAGCGAAAAAACAGGATTCTGTCTCAGCTCTCGTTCATTAATTTTTTGCAAAGTACCATTTTCGTATAGTAGCGCACCGCGATCGGTGCCCAAAATTAACCTGTCGCCAATAAATTCTAAGTCATGAATCACCGAGCGGTTTAATTGGGCACTGGTTAATACCGGTTGATAGCTATCTTTTAAACTGATAATTCCCAACCCCTCACGGCTAGCCACCCATAATTTTCCGTTAGGCCCTTGAGTAATGGCGGAAATAGCTTGGTTAGTTTTTAAGCCTATATGATGACGCTCAACTTTCCCCGCATGGGCAAGCCATAACCCTTCATTTAGACTAGCAAGCCAGATATTATTATCTTTGTCCAAAAATATGTCGGCAAACCAAATACTTTGATCTAACTGAATGGGTTCTACAGCCTGCCACACACCATTATTTTGGCGGTACAATAAACGCCCATAGGTAGAAACCCACAGCCCACCTTCCTTATCATTAAGAAACTTATAGACCGCATTGTTTCCTACTTCTTGATAGCGCCGAAGTACTTCATCAAAATCAAGAAAGTAAGCTCCCAACTCTGAGGCTAAATAGAGCTTTCCATCGACCCAAGCTAAATCGTGGATAATCGTTTGAGCCAGTTGCTCTGGCATAGAGACCTTACTGGCCAGTTCAAGCCTTACGCCATCGCCGTTTCGATTACTAGATTCACTGATTTTTAGTAAGTGACGTTCGTTCACTAACCAAATGCCATCAGGAACTAATGCCATTTTGGTAACTGAGCCAACAATCTGATTGATCTGAGTCACATCTAATGTACTTTGCTCGATATGATTTGCTGCAAGCGTAAGCTTTTTGGCGGATACATAGTACAACCCATTTGCTGCAATCCAAATACCACCATCTTTATCTTGTAATATATCTCTTACTGGGCCTTGTAGGTCAAAGCGTCTAGCTTCCAACGTTTTTGGATTAAGTCGAAGTAAGCCACGGCGGGTGCCAACCCAAAGCATACCAAAACGATCAACGATGAGCTTATTGATGGCATTACTATTTAAAAAGTCAGCATTTTGGGTGTTAAAATTTTGAAATTGGTGACCGTCAAAGCGACTCAAGCCAAATTGTGTACCAAGCCAGATGTAACCTTGATCATCCTGAACCACACTTTTGACACTCTGTGATGGTAATCCACTTTGGATATTCCACTGTTTGACGACGTAATCATCAATTGCCGCATGAGTCATAAACGGTAACAGCAAAGTGAAAATGAAAAACAATAGCCTTGTCATCTTTATTCCATCACATCAGTATTATTAGACTAAGATGCCAGTTTTAAACAAAGCTTGCACGCAAATCAATGAAAAAACACCAGCTAATACATCATCTAACATAATTCCAGACCCACCATGTAAGCGTTTATCTAGCCATCTTATTGGTCCGGGCTTAAAAATATCGAAAAAGCGGAACAATATAAAACCAACAACTAAAGATTGCCAGCTTATCGCCGCACCAATCATAGTGATATAGAAACCTGCGACTTCATCCCAAACGATTGCGGGATGATCATGTACATTAACATCGGTTGCAGTTTTGCCACATAGCCAAATACCAAGCAAAGTCATCACTATTGCCACCAAGCACTGCAACCAAACAGGTGCACTTTGGGTGAGCAAAATAAATGGTAATGCGGCAAAAGTCCCTACCGTGCCGGGCGCTTTTTTTGCCAGCCCTAACCCAAAGCCTAACGCCAAAAATTGGTGTGGCTTCTTTAAATTAAATTTGTACTGCTTAGCCAAACCTACTCCTAGCTAAAGTGCTCAAAACCTTGGCCACTTAATTGATAAGGTTGACCTTTATTAACCAATTGAACTTCACCATTATGCGCCGTAATTTGGCCAATACAAACAGGTTCAACACCATATTGTTTTAGCCGAGTTTCAACTGCATTTTTATTGTTATCATTAACGGTAAATAATAACTCATAATCATCTCCAAAACTGAGCGCTAACCGCAGTCGAGCAGCTTCATCTAGACTAGCACGTAAAGCATTCGACATTGGGACTTTATCAACGTGAATTTTGGCACCGACTAATGAGGCCTTTAAAATATGCTGTAAATCAGCCAATAAGCCGTCGGAAATATCTATTGCTGATGTCGCCAAACCACGCAACACTTGTCCTGCGGCCACACGTGGGGCTGGATAATGAAACTTATCAAGTGCTGCTTTATAATGCAGAGGATCCAGCATCAACTCCTGTTTGCGAGCTTCGATCGCTAAACCCGCATCGCCCAACGATCCGGTGACATATATCCAATCACCAACACGCGCGCTCGAGCGTTTTAAGGCTTTACCATTTGGCACTATTCCTTTTGCACACACAGTAATAGTCAGCGGCCCTTGTGTCGTGTCGCCACCAATTACTTGTACATTGTAGTACTCTGCAATTTCATGCATGCCTTCTGTAAAAGCTTCTAGCCACTCCATATCAGCTGTCGGTAATGTCAGCCCCAAAGAGATCCAGGTTGGTTCCGCTCCCATTGCTGCCAAATCACTAAGATTCACTGCAATGACCCGATGTCCTAATGCTCTTGGAGGAATGTCTTCAAAGAAATGAACGCCAGAAACCAGCGTATCAGTAGTCACTGCTAGTTGGTGACCAGTAGGTACAGATACCAGTGCACAGTCGTCTCCAATGCCAAGTTCCACATCTCGACGAATAATACCACGTCCCTTAAAATAACGATTGATTAGCTCAAATTCTTTCATACACAAAAAAGCCGGCCTAAGCCGGCTATTCCTTTCGTAAAACTTATTTACGAATAAACTTAACCGCTTTGTCCAGCACACCATTGACAAACTTGTGGCTCTCTTCTGCGCCAAACATTTTTGCCAACTCTATGCCTTCATTGATCGCCACTTTATATGGTACATCTTCACGGAACTTAAGTTCATAAGCACTAACACGTAGCACAGCCAACTCAACCATATCTAATTCTTCAAGTGGACGTGCTAAATGTGGTTTGACAGCTTCATCAAGCTGCTTTTGATTAACCACTACGCCACGAGCCAAGTCTTTAAAGTACTCAACATCCACTTTAGATACGTCATTTTCGATCAACATCTGCTGTTCGATGTCGGCAATTGGGTTACCACTTAACTGCCAAGAATAAATAGCTTGTAAAGCAAGTACACGTGCTTTGCGTCTAGCTGCTGGTTTCACTGAGATTCCTCTTAAATTTGCTCTAGCACGTTCACCATTTCTAGTGCACCAAGGGCAGCTTCACCGCCTTTGTTACCCATTTTAGTGCCCGCGCGCTCTATAGCTTGCTCAATGCTCTCAGTAGTTAACACCCCAAAAGCAACCGGAATATCGTAATCTAATGAAACACAAGCCAAACCTTTGTTTGACTCATTCGCCACTAAATCGAAGTGTGGCGTACCACCACGGATGATCACACCTAAGGCAATGATTGCATCATGCTCTTTTTTCATTGCTATGCGCTTTGCTGCTAGTGGTAGTTCAACCGCTCCCGGTACATACACTACCGTGATGTCCTCATCACTAACACCACCAGTACGCTTTAACTCATCTACCGCACCCTCAAGTAGGCTGCTACCAATGAAATCATTAAAACGTGAAATGACAATGGCAAATTTTTTGCCAGGAGCGTACTTATTACCTTCGATTACTTTCATTAGATGTTCCTAATCTGTATGAGCAATTGCCAAATTGAGGCGCATGATAGCACAGTAATATGGTAATCGCCTACTATCTGACTATAGGCGATTACAATCAATTTGGCTTTTTGAAATTAATTTGGTTCGACGTATTCAACGACTTCTAAATGGAAGCCTGACAGAGCATGGTACTTTTTCGGTAGACTCATTAGGCGCATCTTCTGAATACCTAAATCAGCCAAGATTTGAGAGCCAATACCAACGGTACGTGATGTGCCTTGGAATTTACGATAATTAACTTGCTCTCCAGCATCTTCTGCGGCAAAAGCTTTCACCAAGGCTTCCATATCTTCGCTGCGCTCTTGTTTACCAAGGATCACTAAAACCCCATCATTTTCAGCGATATGCTTCATAGCGCTTTGCAGCGTCCAACTTCTATCCGCGCTGCGATCAGAATGGAGAATATCGTTAAACGTGCTTTGTAGATGCACACGTACCAAGTTTGCATCTTCCGTTTTAATGTCACCTTTGACCATTGCATAATGAAGTTGATTATCAATAGTATCTTTGTAAGTTACTAAATTAAACTCACCAAATTCAGTAGGTAATCGACATTCCGCCACTTTTTCAATGGTAGTTTCATTTAAGTTACGATATTCAATTAAGTCTGCAATGGTACCGATTTTTATATCGTGCTCTTTGGCGAATACTTCTAGTTGTGGGCGACGTGCCATGGTGCCGTCTGGATTTAGAATTTCAACAATCACAGAGGCAGGCTCCAGTCCTGCCAAACGCGCTAAATCACATCCAGCTTCAGTATGACCTGCGCGCGTTAAAACGCCGCCCGGCTGCGCCATAATTGGGAAGATATGACCTGGCTGTACAATATCCTCAGGTACTGCACCTTTAGCGACCGCAGCTTGCACGGTACGAGCACGATCAGCAGCGGAAATACCTGTTGTTACGCCCTTCGCAGCCTCAATAGACAAAGTAAAGTTGGTAGAAAACTGAGCACCGTTAGTTTTCACCATCAATGGTAAGTTAAGCTGCTCACAACGCTCTTGCGTCATGGTCAAACAGATTAGCCCACGACCATACGTTGCCATGAAATTAATTGCATCTGGTGTAATGTGCTCTGCTGCAACGATCAGATCACCTTCATTTTCTCGGTCTTCATCATCCATCAAAATAACCATTTTACCGGCTTTAATATCGGCGATGATTTCCTCAGCACTATTCAAACTCATAGTTTTCCCATTTTTACTTTGTCTGTGGCTACTTTATAAAGCCAGCTTTCGCCAATAGACTTGTTGTGAGAGTGGTCTCGCTGGCAGCGCTTGGCTCCCCCTGAATTAGTCTTTCGAGGTAGCGGGCGATTTGATCGACTTCAAGATTTAATTCTGAGCCAACTTGAAACCCTGCAATCGTAGTTTCTTGCGCCGTATGCGGCACAATCGTTAATTTAAATCGATTTTGTTCAACTGCGTTAACGGTCAAGCTAATACCATCAATGGCAACAGAACCTTTATAAGGTATATATTTCATTAGTGATGCGGGGGCAGATAACCAATAGTCGGTCGCTCTAGCATTCGGGGTTATCTCTACCACTTTAGCTATCCCATCAACATGGCCGGACACTAAATGGCCGCCCAAACGCGATGCCGGTTGTAACGCCTTTTCAAGATTGACCGTTTGCCCTTTTTTATATTCGGCAAAGCGCGTCAAACTTAAGGTTTCATTAGAAACATCAGCTTTAAATCCATCTTGAAACTTCTCAGTTACAGTAAGGCAAACACCATTGGTTGCAATACTGTCCCCTAAGTTTACATCACTCATATCAAGTGACGATGAGCTCACTCGGACAACTAAATCACCACCCTTTGGCTGCAATTGAGTTAGTGTCCCTGTCGCTTCGATAATGCCTGTAAACATGTTACTTCTCTTTAGTCGCAGTAATTTTAAGGTCAGGCCCCACTGGCCTCACATCGTCAAATACCAATTCAGGTATTTGCGCCATCGACTGTAACGGCACGGTATTAAACAACCCGCTCCCTGAGCCAATGATTTTTGGTGCTAAATAGACAATATACTCATCAATCAGCCCCTGCTCGTGCATCACTCCGGCAAGGGTTGCTCCGGCTTCTAACCACACATAATTATGTTGTTTTTCAGCCAATGTGCTAAGCACCGCTCGTAGGTCGAGTTTGCCATTAATTTCAGGTACGACTACTTGTTCTACGAAATAAGGCCAATCTTTTGAATTATCAATAGTACGGCGAAAAATAATCACAGGAGATGTAATGCTAAATAGTGCAAGGTCAGGAGTCAGTCGATTTTGAGAATCAATGATTGCGCGTACAGGTTGACGTAACTCTGATTGCGGGTAATCGCAGTCTTCTAACAGCGCCTCACGCACATTCAGCCTTGCATTATCGACAATTACAGTATCGGCTCCGCTCAGGACAACACAACTTTGCGCGCGATGATGCTGCACATCCAAGCGTGCTGCGTCAGAGGTGATCCACTTGCTTTGACCATTATTTAATGCTGTTTTGCCGTCAATAGAGGCTGCAAGCTTACAGGTTACGAACGGCAATCCCTGTTCCATTCGTTTCAAAAAGCCATTATTTAGCGCTCTAGCTTGTGGTTCTAGCAAACCAAAGGCCGTTTCAATACCCGCAGCTTCTAGCATTGCCAATCCACGCCCTGCAACTTGCGGGTTAGGGTCAACCATAGCTGCAACCACTTTACTGATACCTGCGTCAATCAGACCTTTTGCACACGGTGGCGTTCTACCGTAATGACTACAAGGTTCGAGTGTTACATAAGCCGTGGCACCAGCAGCTTTAGCTCCAGCTTGCTTAAGCGCATGTACTTCAGCATGGCCTTCACCTGCTTTTAAATGCGCGCCTTCACCAACGATTTCACCGTCTTTTACGATCACACAACCTACGTTGGGGTTTGGGGTTGTGGTGTATTTACCGCGCTTTGCGAGCGTGATAGCTCGGCTCATATATTCATGATCTTGTGATTTGAACTGGCTCAATCCCCCAACCTCGCAATCTCTTCACCAAACTCACGAATATCCTCAAACGAGCGATACACTGAGGCAAATCGCACGTAAGCCACTTTATCAAGTTTTTTGAGGGCTTCCATAATACATTCACCAATCATGTCACTTGGAACTTCACGCTCGCCTGTACCACGAATTTGAGATTTAATCTGATGTACTACTTCTTCTATTTGTTCTGTACTAACAGGGCGCTTTTCCAGCGCTCGGTGCATGCCATTAAGCAGTTTGTCTTCGTTGAACGGCTCTCTGGTGCCATCTTGTTTTATTACTCTTGGCATCAGAAGTTCCGCGCCTTCAAAAGTAGTAAAGCGTTCGTGGCATAAAATACACTCACGGCGACGACGGACTTGATGGCCGGAAGCAACCAATCGTGAATCTATCACTTTGGTATCTTTGGCTGTACAAAATGGACAATGCATAGACGCTCTCGTTGAGTTAAAAACAAAAAAGGCCGCTTGAATGCGGCCTTAATCATAACAAAAAACTGCTTTTTTGTGAGCGAAATTATGCGTAAACAGGTAATTTAGCGCAAATTGCTTTTACTTTTTCTTTCACTTGTGCTTGTACAGACTCATCATTGATGTTGTCTAGTACATCACAGATCCAGCCAGCAAGCTCTTTCGATTCAGCTTCTTTAAAGCCACGACGAGTGATCGCAGGAGAACCGATACGAAGACCTGAAGTAACAAACGGTGAACGAGGGTCGTTTGGTACAGAGTTTTTATTTACTGTGATGTTTGCACGGCCAAGCGCAGCATCTGCATCTTTACCTGTGATGTCTTTGTCAATCAGGTCAAGTAGGAACAGGTGGTTTTCAGTTTTGCCAGAAACCACTTTATAACCACGTTCCTGAAGTACCGCAACCATCGCTTGTGCGTTTTTAACAACTTGCTCTTGGTAAGACTTGAACTCTGGCTGTAGTGCTTCTTTGAACGCAACTGCTTTCGCAGCGATAACGTGACATAGAGGACCACCTTGGCCACCAGGGAATACGGCAGAGTTTAGCTTTTTGTAGATCTCTTCATCATCACAAGCAGAGATGATAAGACCACCACGAGGACCCGCTAGCGTTTTGTGCGTTGTTGTTGTTACAACATGTGCATGAGGCACTGGGCTTGGGTAAATACCAGCAGCAACGAGACCTGCAACATGCGCCATATCAACAAGTAGGTAAGCACCTACTTTGTCAGCGATTTCGCGGAACTTAGCCCAGTCAACGATACCTGAATACGCAGAGAAACCGCCGATGATCATTTTTGGTTTGTGCTCAAGTGCTAATGCTTCAACCTGAGCGTAATCAATTTCGCCAGTTTCTTCGTTTAGACCGTACTGAATAGCATTGTACGTTTTACCAGAGAAATTTACATGAGAACCGTGTGTTAAGTGGCCACCATGAGCAAGACTCATACCTAGCACTGTATCATGTGGCTGAAGTAGTGCTTGGAACACGGCCGCATTTGCTTGTGAGCCAGCATGAGGCTGAACGTTTGCGTAAGTCGAACCAAATAGTTCGTTAGCACGGTCAATGGCAAGTTGCTCAACCACGTCAACGTGCTCACAACCACCATAGTAACGCTTACCTGGGTAACCTTCAGCATATTTGTTTGTTAGCTGAGAACCCTGGGCTTCAAGTACGCGTGGGCTACAATAGTTCTCAGAAGCGATAAGCTCGATGTGCTCTTCTTGACGTGAAGTTTCTGCTTCAATCGCTGCAGACAATTCTGGGTCAAAATCTGCAATATTCATGTTACGTTCTAACATGGTTTCTCCTAGGTAAACGTAAGGGTATTTTTAAAGACAAACTAGCGCCGGTAAGTGGCCAGTGTGTCTATGAAATCAGCATGGGTATATTTAATCAGGGATTGAATTTATTTCACACCCCTATCGCGATGATATTTTTTTATTTAAACATTAATATTTTAAATGAGACAACCTAAGTTGCATTTGAAAAGCTAATATAGTTACGAAATTGAACATACCTAAGTGGGCTATTTACCCACTTAGGTCCCCGTTCTGATCTAGTTCAACTTTGCCAATATCGCCGTCTTCAGGGCGTTATAATCGACACTAAGTGACTCAGCTAAACAGGGTTTTTTCAGTGCATCAGCCAACGGTTTCGGCATATCAAGCTTATGATTTAAAACATCTTCTACAGACTCTTTGAATTTTGCAGGATGTGCAGTTGCAAGGAAAATCCCGGTTTCATCCGCTTGAGAGTCAAGCGCTAATCCCTCGTAAGCGATCGCTGTATGCGGTTCAGCCAAATAGCCTTTGTCATATAATTCTTGCATGACTGTTTGAGTACGCGCTTCCGACACTGAACGTGAATAAAAGTCATGTTTGTTAAAATCACCTCTTTCCAACATGATTTCAACTCGAGGCCAGTTATTAGGTTTGCTCACGTCCATCGCATTAGAGAGTGACTCCAACGTGTCGTTTGGCTGCCACTCACCTGATGTAACATAACGAGGCACAGTATCATTCTGGTTTGTCGTCGCACTTAGCTTAGCGATCGGTAATCCTATTGCTGCCGCTATCATCGCTGCGCAAACATTACCAAAGTTACCACTTGGCACTGAAACATGCACTTTATCACGCTGCGACTTAGGTAATTGTGCTAGTGCTTCAAAGTAATAACACACTTGCGCCACTAAACGGCTGATGTTGATTGAGTTTGCCGAATTAAGACCAAGTTTTTGCTTCACCTCGTCATCAAGAAATGCAGACTTCACCATCGCTTGGCAGTCATCAAAGCTACCATCTACAGCATAGCAATGAATGTTTTTCCCAAGTGTTGTAAACAGCTTTTGCTGAGCAAGTGAAATTTTGCCATGGGGATACAGGATCACTACATCGACATTTTCTTTTTCATAAAAGGCATGGGCAACGGCAGCACCTGTATCACCACTTGTCGCTGTGAGGATAGTTACACGTTCACCTTGATTAAACATGCTGATACATTCAGCCATAAAGCGACCGCCAAAGTCTTTAAACGCTAACGTTGGACCATGAAATAACTCTAAGCAATACTGGTTGTCAGCAACCTCCACAAGCTTAGCTGGAAAGTTAAATGCGCGCTTTACCATGTCATCTAGTGTGTCTTGTGGTAATTCATCACCGATAAGGTGGTGAAGTACTCTGGCACTGCGCTCAGCAAAAGGTAGTGCAAGTAATGCGTCAATATCCGCAATACGCTCAAAAGATGGTGGAAAGAAAACACCCTGATTGCGACCTAGGCCAATTTTGACCGCTTCGACGAATGAGACGACCTGCTGCTCGTCCTTTAAATTTACTAACTTCATTATTTCTGATCCTTTAATTCTCTTGTACCTTGCGTATCTAGTCGGCAAATATGGCTAAACCCTGCATCATTAATATAGTGTTGCTGCAACCATTGCTGTACGGCATTTGCCTGTTGCTCAGACTTACAAATTGCAAATAATGTAGGTCCTGCTCCGGAAATACTCACCAGCTCGGCTCCTAGGGCTGGTAGCGCCTTTTTCGCTTCGCTAAACCCGGCAATGAGTGGCGCTCTCGCTTCCTCGGCAATACTGTCTTTCATCATCGACAGTGCGTTATCAAATTGCCCTGACTGCATCAGTAAACAAAAACCAGATAGTCGCTGGGCAAATTCCACCGTATCATGCAATGAAAACTGCTGCGGTAGTGCTTGTCTTGCTTTTGCTGTGTTTAGTGCAAAGCCTGGATAAGCAATGACATAAAACCAGTTTTCATCATACGCAACACTGATTGCTTTGCTCGGAATGCAGTCCGCAGTCAGTTGCAGTCCACCAAGGTAGCATGGCGTGATGTTGTCGTAGTGACGACCGCCACTGACCTTAGCTTCAAAGTCGGCCATCAGTTCAATAAGCGCCTCTTGGCTTAATTGCGTATCGGCAAAATCATTAAGTGCAGCAAAAGCAGCAACTACAGAGCATGCGCTTGAACCTAACCCAGAACCAACAGGAAGACCTTTATATAAAGTCATGGCAACCGCTGGCATGTTTGGTGCTACATGCTGCTTGAAGTGCAGTAAACACTGAAACGCCAAATTGTCCTTGGGATCGGCTGAGAGCTTTTCAGCATATGGGCCAATACAATTGAACGTATCATACTCTGCAGCTTCAACACTGACCTGATCACCCAGTAAACTGCCATCAATGGGTTCAAGTGCGGCGCCTAGTGCGTCAAAGCCAACACAAAAATTTCCCATAGATGCAGGTGCATAAAATGTTTTCATCATTACCCCTACCTCGACAGCGTTTTTAGAATATCTGTAAACACGCCAGCAGAGGTCACTTCCGCACCGGCGCCATACCCTCTGATCACAAAAGGTTTTGGCTGATAGTACTGGCTTAAGATTGCGAGTGCGTTTTCACCATCACGAATATCATACAAAGCGTGCTCCTTATCTACGGCTTCAATACCAACGCGGCATTTGCCATCAACAATTGAACCAACATAGCGTAGCACTTGGTCTTGTGCTTTTGCCGCTGTTATACGGGCTGAAAATGCGTCATCTAATTGAGGTAATTGCGCCATAAATTCATCAACACTGGCACCCTCTGCAAACCCTTCAGGCAACACTGACTCAACTTCAATATCGTCCAGTTCCAATGGCAATCCCGATTCGCGGGCAATGATGAGCAGCTTACGCGCGACATCCGTTCCAGATAAATCATCGCGTGGATCAGGCTCTGTAAAGCCATTTTGTTTGGCTTTCTCTGTTGCTTCCGATAGCGATAAACCATCTGATAATACGCCGAAAATATATGACAGCGAGCCAGACAAAATACCACTGAATGACAGCAGTTCATCTCCTGCGCCAAACAGCAATTTAAGGTTGTCTAGTACAGGTAGACCTGCTCCAACGTTAGTTTCATATAAAAAGTGACGGCGCTTAGCTTGTGCAGCTTGTTGCAGCGACTGATAATACTCATAACTGCCTGTATTTGCTTTTTTGTTAGCCGCAACGACATGAAACCCAGCATTTAGAAAGTTTAAATAGTTGTCTGCGACAAATTGGGCAGCACTACAATCGACAATCACAGGGTTTATTAAATGGTTTTGCTTAACAAACTGGCTAACGTGTTGTAAATCAAAACCCGATTCAGCTTTTTCAAGTGCCAATTCCCAGTTATCAAATGGCACACCTTCAGGGTCTAAATAACATTTACTCGAGTTGGCAATACCATAGAGATTCAAGCGAATATTACGCTTTTCGAGCCATGCTTGCTGTTTATGAAATTGCTTCATTAATTCTTGACCCACTAAACCACAGCCAATCAAGAAAACATCAATGGAAGGTACGTGCGTGAAGAAGTTTTCGTGACACACCTTTACTGCATCTTGGCAAAGCTCACCATCAACCACCGCCGAAATTGAACTTTCTGTTGAGTCCTGCGCGATGGCAACAATATTCACCTGGGCTTGAGCGAGCGAAGCAAAGAATTTGGCAGCAAGACCTTTGTGCGCTCTCATGTTGTCGCCAACCAAAGTAACGATAGCAAGATTACGCTGCACTTCAATTGGGTCGATTAACCCAGCTTGGGTTTCAAGCTCAAATGCCTGTTCCAGCGCAGCCAGCGCGAGACTTAGGTCTTGCTCATGGACACAAAAACTAATACTAAATTCACAAGAAGATTGTGTAATCAGTACGATAGAGACATTGTCTGCTGCCAGTGCAGAAAAAACCCGGGCAGCCATGCCTACCTTGCCTTTCATTCCAGGCCCTGCCACAGTTAACATAGCCAGTTTGTCTAGACTCGAAAGCGCTTTTACTGGAGCCTCGCCACCACCTTGTGCACAAATCAGTGAGCCGGGCACTTCTGGGTCATGAGTATTTTTAATTTCGCACGGCACATCCGCTTTGGCGCAAGGTAAAATGGTTTTTGGGTGCAGCACTTTAGCGCCAAAATAAGACAATTCCATTGCTTCTTTATAAGACAGCACATCAACTTTAGTTGCCTTTTTAATAAGACGAGGATCGGCACTATAAACACCATCAACATCAGTCCAGATTTGGCAGATTTCGGCTTCAAGACAAGCTGCTGCAACTGCCGCAGAATAGTCAGAACCATTACGACCAAGCGTTGTCAGCTCACCCGCTTCATTACTGCCTGTGAAACCCGCCATAATATAAAAACGCGATGCGTTGGCACGAACCATCTCTGCAAAACATAATTTACTCAACCTAAGGTCAACTTCCGCATCAAGGTATCCGCCTTGTGTTTTTACGCACGCTTCAGCACTTAACGAAACCGCATCGGATTGCAGCATGGTATCCATTAGCGCGACACTTATCCGCTCACCAAAGCTAATGACATAAGCTCTGGCTTGACTTGGGCAGTGCCCCAGTAGCTTTGCACCATCTAGTTTATTCTTCAGTAATTCAAAGTCAGGCCAGCCCGAAACACTACCGTACACAGCTTGTACTTCATCGTGTAAGCCTTGGCTACGAGATGCAAATGACTGCCATTGAGTGTCAAATTCAACTCCTTGCCCTGCTAATTCAGCAAGCTCAACTAATTGATCTGTCATGCCACCAGGGGCGGAAAGCACGACGAGTGCTTGTTGTTGCCCATGATCTTTAATGAGCTGTCTTACTCTTTGTAAACAGGCAAAATCTTTGAGGGAAGACCCTCCAAACTTTAGTACTCGCATCATTTTTCCTCATTCCAAAAACAAAAAAAGCCTGTGTTCTTAGTGAACACAGGCCTTTTTTAAACTCGCACTGACCTATGCCACTATCCAGTTAGGATGGTGGTTGTAATAATGGTCGTAGTGATGATATTCGTTTTCATAAAATTAGATTGCCTGAAGTGTAGTCATACTGTCAATACGAAATAGCAAAATAGATTATGCAAATTTCTAATAGTGGCATTTGTAATCTGCATAGATAAGTTATCTTATCCCAAATTTATGCAATAGTTCCAAAAGCTGTTCAGCTTTGGCTGGCTTTTCTAGAAACCCCAGCGCGCCCAAGCTTGCAACTCTTTCTTTCATTTGCGCCTGAATATCGGCTGAAATTACCACTACATAACATTCAATTTTATTGGTTTTTATTGCTTCAAGCACACCAATGCCGTCTAATATTGGCATGGTCAGATCAAGACACAACAAATCGATTTGTTGTGCTTGCAGTATCTCCATTGCTTGTTGGCCATCCTTTGCTTGGTGCAACACGATATCTAAATTGCTCTGCAAGTGTTTTATTACTTGCTTTCGGGCTACAGCCGAATCATCGCAAACTAAGACGGAATAACTCATAAAGTGGCCAGTCTTGTACTTAATAAAACGGTCATTGGATAACACTAACTTATAACACATTAAACTTTGCTTAGTAAGGCGCTAAAAAACATATTTAATTAAGATATTTATTTATTTTTAACCATTTATTGGCTAACTTTAAAGGCAGATTATACAAAGGCGATGAACTAACCGTAGGAGCTCAGCTTAATTCATGCTGCAAAAAAGCCTCTCAAAAAAATTGCTCACTAATGTGTTGTCGGTTTACTTCCTTCTAACCTTTGTCGTCACATGCGGTCAAGTGATTGCTGAATACGTCAACACAAAAGACTATATTCGTAATGAGCTGACGATGTTACAAAAAACATTCAGTAGGAGCCTGACGCGCGCTATTTGGGAACTCAACACCAAACAGACAGTCACCACAGCTGAAGGCTTGCTGGCAATTCCCATGATTGAAGGGATCATTGTACGTGATGACAGTGGTGAAATTATTTCTCAGCTTGGACGTTCGCTGGATATTCACGAGCTTTACAGTCAACAGCTTGTTCAAGAAGAAGCAATAATTGAGGACACACCGTCAGGTCTATTCGGTTACACCTTTCCGCTGATATTCGAGTTTTCAGGTCGCGCTACACAGGTTGGAGATGTGACGTTATTTTCAAGCCGAGAAGTCGTGCTTAGTAGGATCATGATATCGATTTACTTCTTAATCGGTAACGCCATGATTAAAACCACCTTTTTGATTATTTTGTTCTTAATTGCATTTAGAAAGCTGCTGACTGAGCCGCTGAGTGAACTTACCGAACAGATAGAAGAGTTCGAAATAGACAATGTTGATGGCCATAGAATAGACATTGGAACGAAGGAGCGTAACGAATTAAAGATAATGGAAGAAGCGTTTAACAAGTTGATCGATAAAATTTCTGAATACCGTAAAAAATTAGACCAAACACAAAAAGAGCTCATCATTAGTAATGAAAAGCTAGATCAACACAACATCCAGCTTGAACAAGAGGTCGCGCGTAAAACTTCTAATCTCAGCCAAGCGATGATGGATTTACAACAACAAAAATACGAGTTAGAAAAACAAAAGCTAACACTGACCGAAGAAATTGATCTTAGAAAGCAAACAGAAGAAGAGCTGTTAACGAAACAAAAAGAGCTCGAAAAATATGTTGATGAGCTAAACATGGCGCAAGAGCGCTTAGTGGGTTCGGAAAAAATGGCCGCGCTTGGTGGACTTGTCGCGGGTATTACTCACGACATCAACACCCCAGTGGGAATAGGCGTTACTGCCACCTCGTTTCTACAAGAGCGATTGGATCAGCTAGAGTCTGCTTATAATGCCAAGACCCTTTCTCCTAAAGCATTAGAGGAATTTATTAGCGAAGCCAAACAGAGCGCTAGCCTGCTTACCACCAATTTAGATAGGGCATCTGAGCTCGTTGCAAGCTTTAAACAAATTGCCGTTGACCAAGCCAGTGAAGCGATAAGAACGATTAATATGAAGCAATACCTTGGTGAGGTTATTCGTTCTTTGCACCCAAAACTGAAAAAAACACATCACCAGGTCAATATCGAATGTCCAGAGGACATGACGCTTAACTTACCAGCTGGCGCAATTAGCCAAATTTTTACTAACCTTATTATGAATTCGCTGATCCATGGCTTTGAGAATCAAGATAAAGGTAATATCGATATAAAAATCACCGAAGATAATGGTGCTGTTAATATTGTTTATCAAGATGATGGTAAGGGCGTGACAAAAGCACAACTTGAGCGCCTGTTTGACCCATTTTTCACTACCAAACGTGATCAAGGCGGTAGCGGATTGGGCACACATATTACCTTAAACTTGGTGAAACAAACATTGAATGGCGATATTGAAGTAACAAGCGAAGAAGGAAAAGGCTTGACTTACTATATTAGCTTTCCCAAAGATCTTCAAAAACCAATGGCTATGTTCCACTAGCCATTGGTTTTTGGCCCTTGCCAAGCAGGTACAACAGTTGAACGGCTGCCACCAGTTTTGTTTTTTTAGAGCCTCGCAGAAATGTACACTATCCCCTTGTACAAATACCAAACAAACCAACGTAAAAAAAGATTTTAAGGTAAATGATTTCGACTTATACCAATTACCTTAATGTAAGTGGTCTATTTTGAGGCGAGAAAATTTTGTCAATAACCCCGCTACCGCGTCCTGCTATCGCCACAGTACCCACATTCGTGTAGGCAAGGCAAAAATTTTGCTATTTAGTTGTTCTAAATAAGAAATTTTTAACGCTGTTAGCGTCAGATTCACTCCTTCAAATTGAGCAAGTATTAAGTCAGATTGGTATTATATGAATTGATTAGCGAATATCTTCTGGAATACAAGCTTACGCCTTTTTGCTATGATGAGCGCAATTTAATTCCAAATGAGCTTAATTCTATGTGGTTCAGTAACTTAATCTGCTATAAATTCAAACAAGATGTCAACTACACACAAGAGGACTTTGAAAAAGCGCTAGAGCAGGATATTTTCCGCCCATGTGGCAGCCAAGATATGACAACTTTTGGCTGGACAAAAGCTTTTGGTAAACATGGCCAGATGCTTTCGCATTTTTCACAAGACAGCATTTTAGTCTGTGCTAAGCGTGAAGAAAAAGTGCTACCAGCAGCCGTTGTCAATGAAATGGTTGCAGAAAAAATTGAGCAAATAGAACAGCAAGAAAATCGTCCAGTAAAGAAAAAAGAAAAAGACGACATCAAAGAAAATATTCTTGCTACGTTATTACCTCAAGCGTTCAAAAAATCTAGCTTACAGTTTGCTTTTATCGACCAAAAATCAGGTTGGGTGATTGTAAATAGCGCCAGCTTCAACAAAGCAGAAGAGCTACTTGCGCTGCTACGTAAGTCTCTAGGCACACTCCCTGTTGTACCAGCGTTTGCGAACTATGATTTAGACTTACAGCTAACACACTGGCTAACCGAATTTACCGCGCCCGAAGGCTTTGCAATAGGCACCGATGCTGAGTTGCAAGAGCCTGACGACAACGGCGCTCAAGTCAAGTTAAAACAACATGACCTTTCATCAGATGAAATCAAAACGCATTTAGAAAACGGTAAACGTGTAACTAAACTCGCATTAGATTGGCGTGAGCGTGTGAAATTCGTCTTACAAAACGACGGTACATTAAAACGTTTAAGCTATGCAGAGGCACTTAAAGACCAAAATGCGGATATTCCAAAAGAAGATCTAGCCGTTAAACTGGATGCTGACTTTATTTTGGTATCAGAAGAAATCAAAGAGTTGTTAGAAGACCTAACCAAAGGTCTTGGTGACGACGAAGGCCTAGAGTCTTAATTTTAGAGTCATCATCTAGAGCTTGTTGAGCTTTGGATACGAAAAATTGATAGCGGATATGGCTATCAATTTTTCTTTATCCAGTTCAATACTCTATCTTCACAAGGTTACTTTACGCCAATAGCGAACGGACGGCACGCTCTCAAATGCAAGCGTTTAGTTACTGGCTGGCCACCTTATTTGCACTAACCAACGCATTTGTAGCGCTTTATTTACTCTTCAATGGCATGATAGGAGCTCGGCTTTGGCAGTAACGCTTTGCTAACCTGAATTTCAGGCCTTGAAGACAATTTACATCAGTAGTCCGATACCCGAAGCAGTAATAAGTACAATTAAACGGAGTTTGACGCGCGTGAATGTAAAAAGCATTTCATTGGCTTTAATAGTAGTGATAATTTGGGGGCTTAACTTTTCGGTCATTAAATTTGGCCTAGCAGAGCTGCCTCCTATTTTATTCTCAGGCTTGCGTTTTTTGGTAGTCGCGATCCCTGCAGTATTCTTTATTCCTTTTCCTAAAACGTCGATATGGAACGTACTCAGTGTTGGGCTATTTTTAGGTGTGCTTAAGTTTAGCTTGCTGTTTATTGCGATGGAATCAAATGCGTCAGCTGGCATTGCTTCTTTGCTGCTTCAAGCCCAAGTTATTTTCACGATTTTGCTAAGTGTTTTGTTGTTAAAGGAAACCATGAATCGCTTTCAAGTGGTGGGGATCAGCATCGCAACGTTTGGGTTTAGTTTGTTTTTTATCAACTCGTCTGGGTCAACGACAATATTGGGCGCGGTGCTCATTCTGTTCGCGGCATTATTTTGGTCGTTTTCAAACCTCATCATGAAGCGCCTGCAAAACGTTAATTTACTCCATTTTATTGTTTGGGTAAGTCTAGTGCCGCCATTGCCACTTTTTACACTGTCTTATTTTATTGAAACAGACTCTCCATTGACCTTACTACTGAACACCACAACACAGTCTTGGTTATCCATTGCCTATGTGGGTTATATCTCAACACTGATTGCATTCGCAATATGGGGTTGGCTACTTAAAAATCACAAGGCTGCAGCAGTAACGCCTTTTGCCTTATTAATCCCTATTGTCGGCATTATAGGTTCAGCCTTATTACTTAATGAGCAGTTGATGCTAATGGAAGCTATTGGGGGTGGTTTTATTTTATGTGGCTTAACGATTTCTGTTACAGGTGCTCGGATAAGCAAAATATTTAGCAAGCCCCGAGCCGATGTTTTGCCCTAAACGCCAAAGACCTCGACAGAGGCCTTTGTATTCACGAGAAGCAAAAGGAGCTAAGCAAACATTGTTTTGACATCTTCGAGCACACTTAAATAAGTGTCATCGGCAAACATACTCACTTCCTTAATTATTCCTTTTTCTTCATATTGTTTTAATGCTGCAGACTTATCAGACACCTGTAAAATACCTTCTACGATTGCACCCACACGAATAAAGTCGACATAACAGACATGTTCTGGTCGGTAATTTGGATTTGCCCAGCTTTCTGCGACTTCAACGAACTCGTCGGTAAATTCCCACTCACGCATTATCGCTCCCCCAATTTTGCCACCTAATTTCTGGATGGCATGGGCCAAAAAGCTTGGATTGGCAAACACTTCGGGGTGACGCTCGGCCTCTGTCAAAATAGGCAAAACACCGATATTAAACACCAAAGAAGCTAACGTGATTGTATCTCTGTTGAGCGAAGTGTGCTTATTGACGCGAAGATAAAAATCCATCGTTGTTATCGCTTGGCAAGCGACTTTTAACGTCTTCTGCCAAGCTTTGTCCATGTATGTTTTTATGAGCTTATTATTAGAGACAAATAGCTGCTCCATGGCCATCGCAGTTGCAATATTCTTGATTTGTCTTAGACCAATTCGCGTTACCGCTTGGTTTAAGGTATTGACCTTAACCGAACGCCCCATAAAAGCGCTGTTAGCAACTTTAATCATACGCGCAGCGAGGGCTGGGTCATGAGAAATAACGTCTGACATCTGCATCAGGTTAATTTCAGGGTCGTCTGCCGCTTGCCTTACACGCACTGCGATTTCAGGTAATGTCGGCAATACCAAGGTATCGTTATTGATCCTATCAGTTAGAATCGTGAGCAAAGCATTTTCTGTAGACATGAAACCAAATCCCTTAATAACTGAATAAAAGACCCGACTGCAAACGTAAGTTTATAATAAAAGTAGGCACTGCGCTTGCTGGTGGTCACACTGCTGATTTTTAGTATCTATGACATAAGTATTGTCTAACTTTCGGATAAAGTTAAGAAAATCTAGGAAAATAATATTTTATTTATATACCCCCAATAATTAGCAAGTTAGAATTCAAGGTATACCGTACTTTGCGGCTAGCTTTAACATAAAAATATTGGAAAAAGCCCACATCTGGGCATAAATGGTAACCCTTCACATTAACTGCGACTTGAATACCACATATCAATTTAGGTTAACTAGGCACAGTAATACAAAATCGTGTAGGGTAATCTCAACATAATCAGGATCTGTTTATCTTTTAAGTTTGTTTTTGGAGTAGTTTGATTGGTATTTATACAAGGCAGAGTCTACGTAGCATAGTTACTCTATGTCAGTCAGACGATAAAGACTTTGTAGAAATGCCAACCAAACGCTGCTCTAGGGGTTCACCTAAGTGCGACTTGCTCATTGTTGCTCAACTTTTGCCTAGCTCACTGGGCTGAAAGCCGAGCGTCGCGATCAAAACATACTCAGGAAAACAAAAGTCAAACAGCAAAGGTCAACAGACCCAAGAACACAGACAACAAGGGAGCATTATGAAACACTCTACGATTTCAGTTGCAATCGCGCTTGCAACAGGTCTCACCCTCACTGGCTGCTCTGAGCCATCAACCTCTTCTGAAAAACCTAGTGCACAAACTGAGCAAGCCCAAGCTGATAACAAACAATCAGGCTACAAGCTTGTGAATGCGTCTCAAGACCGACTAAATATTTATACCCCAGTAACGCTAGAAACAGACCTAGGTCACCTAAGTGATAACCAGAAAAAAATGCTGGCTTTACTTATCGACGCTTCCGTTATTATGGATAATTTATTTTGGCAGCAAGCATTTGGCGAAGACAAAACAACCTTCCTAGGCAAAATCTCAGATGAAAAAGTGCGTCAGTTCGCCGACATCAACTATGGGCCTTGGGATCGTTTGAACGGCGACCAAGTTTTTCTTTCTGGTTTTGAAGATAAAGCGCTTGGCGCGGAGTTTTACCCAAGCGACATCACTAAGGATGAGCTAAACAACGCTGAAGTAAAAGACAAAACAGGACTTTATTCTCTTATTCGACGCGATGAAAATGGAAAGCTATACAGTATCCCCTACTCTTCAGCCTACAAAGCCGAGCTAGACCAAGCCGCAGCGCTATTACGCCAAGCAAGTAAACTGGCACAAGACAAAGAGTTTGCGCATTACTTAAACCTACGTGCAGATGCCTTGGTGAACAACAGCTATCAAGCATCTGATTTTGCGTGGATGGACATGAAAAATAATCCAATTGATGTGGTAATCGGCCCGATCGAAACCTATGAAGATCAACTATTTGGCTACCGCACCGCTTTTGAATCTTACGTTCTGGTTAAAGACTTGGCGTGGAGTGAACGCCTCGCTAAGTTTGCCGCTTTCTTACCTGAGCTTCAAACAGGCTTACCTGTTGAGGATAAATACAAGCAAGAAGTGCCAGGCTCTGATGCCGACCTAAACGCATATGACGTCATTTATTATGCCGGTCATTCAAACGCAGGTAGTAAAACCATTGCGATTAACCTGCCAAATGACGAGGAAGTACAACTACAAAAAGGTACCCGTCGCCTGCAACTTAAAAACGCAATGCGTGCAAAATTCGACAAGATCTTAGTCCCAATCGCAGATCAACTTATTGTCCCTGAGCAACGTAAGCACATCACCTTTGATGCTTTCTTTGCTAATACCATGTTCCATGAGGTGGCCCATGGCCTAGGCATTAAAAATACTATTACGGGTAAAGGTACTGTTCGTCAGTCACTACAAGAACACGCCAGTGCGCTTGAAGAAGGTAAAGCCGATATCCTAGGCCTATACATGGTTGAGCAACTACTTAAAAAAGGCGAGATCACCGAAGGTACGCTTGAGGATTATTACATCACCTTTATGGCGGGGATCTTCCGCTCAGTACGCTTTGGTGCATCTAGTGCACACGGTAAGGCGAATATGATCCGATTTAACTTCTTTAAGCAAGAAGGCGCATTCTCTAAAAACACGGACGGCTTATATCAAGTGAATATGGAGAAGATGGGCGCAGCGATGGAGAAACTGTCTAACCTTATCCTAACGCTACAAGGTGACGGTGACTATCAAAAAGTCGATCAACTAATCGCAACGCACGGCGATATCAAAGCGGAACTACAAAAAGACCTAGATAAGCTCTCTGAAGCAAACATTCCTGTTGATGTTACCTTTAAGCAAGGTAAACAAGTACTTGGACTCTAGTACGAACTAGAACACCATGCCATAGTGACTGAAGCGACAAGCTGAAAGCCTATGGCATGACTTACCGCATCACACAACTGGTTGAATAAAAGTCGCGAAATCACCTAAGGTAAATCAAAAGCAAGGCCGATACATATTAAACATTGTGTTGAAACAAAAAGGAGTTTTTATAACAATGAATTTTCGTATCCACTCTGACTCACTGATTTTCACACCTGTGAAAACACCATCTTAAGCAGACAACCCCAAGAGAGATGACTTACAACAACAGCCCGACGAATCAACAACTATCGCGGCGTATATTGGTGATACGCGTAACAGCTCACCACACAGTGCGCTACTAAATCCCGATGGCTTCGACTTTGATAACATGTCTATTAACGAATTTACCGGTATTATCGATGCTATTCGAACTTTAGAATCGGATATGGCTCGCGCTAGCGGATATTCGGGTAGCTTGCGTGACACTTTTTGGGATGATGTGATGGGCGTTAAAGGAGCACTAGATAATACTGACTTTTCTGAGCTTGATTACCGCGCTGATGATAAGATAGAGATCAGCGATTTTTTTGCCGAAAGTGTAGAGAGAACAGCCAAGATGGAGCAAGAAAATTATCGCGCATTTCATGGTTCACATGGCATCGCCCAGCAAAAACAACAAACAGTAGCCAAAATCACTTCCGAACCCTTCCTTCGAGAGTACCAAGAAAAAGCGATAGCATTTTTAAAAACTCGTGAAACCCAACTAATTGATAGGCAGGCTTAAGTGACCTGCGCAATATTGAGTACCTATTGAATTAATTATTTCGGTATTCGTAACGTACACCACCGCAAGTGGTAACCTCGCCTCAATGATTCATTAACGCTATGGGGTAGCTATCACGGAGTAAATATCTACACAAAATTTGCTTTTATTTTTGCAATTTCTTTATCTTCATAAGGCTTTGCAGAAAACAGCCCCCAAACAGGTTTCGGCCAAGCAATATCAGTTTTAAATCGTGCGATGTGGTGCACATGTAATTGCGGCACCATATTACCAAGCGCTGCTACATTCAATTTATCTGGCGTAAAGGTGTCTTGTAACAAACGACTCAGCTTGGCCGACTCTTGCCAAAACTGGATTTGCTGTGGCTCAGGTAAATCAATAATTTCTTTTGCTCCCGCTACTCTTGGCACTAAGATAAACCAAGGATATTGTGAGTCATTCATCAATAATACAGTACAAAGCGGCCATTCTGCCATTAGAATACAGTCTCGCTGTAATTCTTTCGCTAATTCAAACATCATAATGCACTTCTTTAAATCCGATTTACTCGGCACTCTATCCGAATTTGTTGCTATTGCAAAGTAGCTTCATTACCATCCGCAAAGACTTTAAAAATACAACAAGGTGGCTACCGTGCATTCTCGCATTAAACACTACACAATAGCCCTTCCGTTAGCATTTGCATCTGTTGCCGCTAACGCAGGGCAGCTAACTCTTGAGCGACTTTTTGACGACCCATCCCTATCAGGTAAAGCGCCTGTAAAACTGCAATTTTCTCCTGACGGTTCTCGTGTTACTTACCTTCAAGGAAAAAAAGAAGACTATAACCGTTACGACCTTTGGGAATACAATCTAAAAGACAATACCAACCGTTTATTGGTAGACTCAGCAGCGCTATTTTCTGGCCCAGAGAACCTCTCAGATGAAGAAAAAGCACGACGTGAGCGTCAACGTATTTTTGGCCGTGGTATTTTAGAATACAAATGGTCAAAAGATGGTAAAGCGCTACTTTTCCCACTCAATGGCGACTTGTACTACTATGAAATCGCTTCAGGTAAGAGCATAAAGCTAACAGAAACCGAGGCATTCGAAACCGATGCTCGCTTCTCACCAAAAGGTAACTTTGTTTCATTTATTCGTGAGCAAAACCTCTATACCATCAATCTCAAGTCAGGCAAAGAAACGCAATTAACTAAAGACGGCGGTGGCGTAATTAAAAACGGCATGGCTGAGTTTGTTGCCCAAGAAGAGATGAGCCGCATGACGGGCTACTGGTGGTCGGGTGATGAGCAACAAATTGCTTTTACTCGCATTGATGAAAGTCCAGTTCAAGAAGCCATTCGTAACGAAATCTATGCCGAAGAAGTCAAGCTATTCAATCAACGATACCCATACACCGGGACTGCCAACGTTGAGATTGAATTAGGTGTTGTAAAAATCAATGACCAAAAGGTGGATTGGATTGATCTAGGCGAAGATAAAGACATTTACATCGCCCGTGCAAACTGGTTGAAAGACAACAAAACATTGTCATATCAGTGGCAAAATCGCTCGCAGCAAAAACTAGAACTGCGCTTTTACGATACCAAAAGCAAAAAACAGCAAGTTGCCCTAACCGAAACCAGTGATACCTGGATTAACCTGCATTTTGACCTTGAGTTCTTAAAAGACAAAAAACACTTTGTATGGGCTTCTGAGCGCGATGGCTTTAAACACCTTTACCTATACAGAACCAATGGCCAACTTGTGCGCCAAATCACTAAAGGCGAGTGGATTGTTGAAAGCCTTCAAGGCGTTGACGAAAAAAAGGGTATTGTATACTTTTCAGGTCGCAAAGACACGCCGCTTGAGAGCCACCTATACAGCGTGCCACTTTTCAAAGAAGGCGATGCAAAACGTATTACCGAAAAAGGTAGCTTCCATAAAGTAGTACTTGCAAAAGATAACCGTACTTTTATTGATAAAGCGTCTTCAGTCAATCGTCCACCAGCTGTTGCACTGCGCAAAGTAAACGGCGAATTTGTCACTTGGCTTGAAGAAAATGCTTTAGACAACCAGCACCCGCTTACACCGTACTTGAGCAATCTAGCCACGCCAGAGTACGGCACACTGAAAGCTGAAGATGGTCAAACCATGTATTACCGTTTATTTAAGCCAGCAAAGCTTGAAAGTGGTAAGAAATACCCTGTGATTGTAAACGTTTACGGTGGCCCTCACGCGCAGCGTGTTACCAACAGCTGGCGTAGTAAAAACTTGTACTTCCAATATCTAGCACAGCAGGGTTATGTGATTTTCCAGCTTGATAACCGCGGCTCCTACAACCGAGGTAAAAAGTTTGAAGACCCTATCTACAAACACTTAGGTGAAGTAGAGGTGGCCGACCAAATTAAAGGCGTTGAATTCTTACGTACACTGGACTACGTAGATCCTGAGCGTATCGGTATTTACGGTCACAGCTATGGTGGTTATATGGCGCTGATGACAATGTTTAAAGCAGGCGACTACTTTAAAGCCGGTGTTTCTGGTGCGCCAGTAACCGATTGGGCACTGTATGACACCCATTACACTGAGCGTTACCTAGGTCACCCAGATACAAATGCCAAGGGCTATGAACAAAGTGCTGTCTTCCCTTATGCCGATGGCCTAAAAGGCCCGCTGATGATCTATCACGGTATGGCCGATGACAACGTACTATTTACCCATGCAACTAAGTTATTTAAGCAGTTGCAGGACGAAGTTAAGCCATTTGAAATGATGACTTACCCGGGCTCTAAACACAGTTTACGAGGCAAAAAAGTACAAACCCACTTACACCAAACCATTACTGACTTCTTCAACCGTCACTTTGACGTTGACCCTAAGTAAACACTTAATCACGCCCAGCCTCGCTGGCTGGGCGTGATGACACTCTCAAAGTAATTTGTCTCTACTCCTTTAGTCTAATTGTTTATTCTTATGGACTACGAAAAACTACAATTATTATGCAAGCGCGATTTACGCCAGTTAGCTTGCTTATTGCCTGTGCAACCAAAGCCTAGACAAGGAATGACTAGCCAACTTTTTAGGCTACTTTTACATTATTCTTTTATCTAGTTACAAGCCATTGGGATATCCAGGCTAAGCAATTTTACTGTTTTGAAGTAAGTCACTTTTAACATAGCGAGCATCAGGTTTGCACTCTTGGAGTACTTGAGCTGTAAGCCCCACGCACGTTTTGTTACTTACGTATTCGCGCCTAGATTCTTTCGACAATAAGAACGACATAAGGATCACATTATGTCCAAGCAGTTTTTAAGACATCTCACCATTTTTCAGCGGCTCGCATTATTAATTATTGTGGTTATTATCGGTGTTATTTTGCAAAGTGTTGTCAGTTTAACCCAGCAGTATGAAGCGTTGGAAAAACAACAATATAACAAAACCCAAAGTCTCGTAGAAAACGCGTACAGCTTAGTTGCTTACTTTCATCAACAGTACGCTTCAGGTGCGATAACCGAAACGCAGGCTAAACTAAATGCACTGGATGCCGTTGCAGCATTGCGCTATGAGGGAGACAACTATTTTTGGATTAATGATTACCAACCCAAAATGGTGATGCACCCGTTTAAACCCGAGCTTAATGGCAAAGACTTAAGCCAATCTAAAGACCCTAATGGTAAGCGTCTTTTTGTTGAAATGGTGAATGTTGCAAAAGCCAGTGGTTCAGGATTTGTGCCTTATTTATGGCCAAAACCAGGCAAACAAGCTCCGGTAGAAAAGATCTCGTATGTTAAAGCATTTACACCATGGGGGTGGATCGTAGGCTCCGGCGTATACCTTGATACCATAGATGCAGAGTTTGCAAATATTCGCAATCTCCTGTTAATTGAGTTAGCGCTCCTCATCATTTTATTATTCCCTTTCAGCGCCATAATTAGCAAAAGTATTATTGACCCTATCAATCAAGCAAAGGACATGATGAAAGATATCGCTCAAGGAGAGGGAGACCTTACCCGAACATTAAATGAAAGTGGTAAGGATGAAATAACCGCTTTGGCAAAATATTTTAACCTTTATACCGAAAAAATGCGCCACTCCATTGCCACAGTAGCGCACAATGCAAAAGAAGTAGAAACACTTGCCAACCAGGTAAAGTCAGCAGGTGAAGAAAATCTAGCATTCATCGAGTCACAAAATGACAACAGCCGCCAGGTAGCTACCGCTGCTGAACAAATGACCATGCAAGTGCGAGAAATTAGCAATAATGCAGATACAGCTGAGCACTCAGCAACCGATGCCCGCAATTATAGTCAAAAAGGTAAGCATACAATTTCTCAAACCATTGCCGCCATTAAAAAACTATCAGAGCAGATCCAATCCGTTAGTATGACAACCTCTAGCTTAGATCAAGAAAGTCAGCATATTGGCTCTGTACTGGATGTGATCCGAGGCATTGCCGAGCAAACCAATTTACTTGCATTAAATGCTGCAATAGAAGCCGCACGAGCTGGCGAACAAGGGCGCGGATTTGCTGTTGTCGCTGATGAAGTACGCACGCTGGCCAGTCGTACAGGACAGAGCACGGATGAGATCCACAACATGATTGAACGTCTGCAAAAAGAGGCACAGCAAGCCGTCGCAGCGGTAAAAATTAGTCAGCAGATCTCAGAGCAAACCGTAGAGCAAGTGCAATTAGCCGATACCGCCTTAACGGAAATTGAAAAACTTATTGATGATATTTCTGATATGAATACGCATATTGCCAAAGCCACTGATGAACAAAGCCTTGCAGCACAAGAGGTCAATGAGCGAATTGCACAACTTTCAGACTCAACTCATCACTCTCTCGATACCACTCACTCGTTGAATAAAACCAGTGAGCAATTAACCCGTGCTAGTCATGAGCTCAGTGACATCGTTGAGCGCTTTAAAGTATAAGACCAAGCAGGCAGAGCATCATCAGCACGCTCTGCCTCATACCATCTATAGATGATTAATACTATTTATCTTGTCGATAAAAATAATCCGTGCGTCGGATAATTAACGCCTTTCTAACTACCAGGTTTAGTACTAACTGCTCGGAATTCTCTTCCAATAGCCAGCTATTGGAAGAGAATTCGCCTTATTATCACCAAAATACTCCAGAGAACAAAAGCTAGACCACAAAGGTTAACAGACCTTAGTTTGTAGTAAATGGTTTCATTATGGTTATACTTGTATTATCTGTAATAACCATAAAGGCGTTCTTTTGGATCAACAGGATATTGAGATACTCACCGATACATTAGCAAATTTAAGACTTCAAGCAGACATTAATCTGGCACCTAAATTTCCCCATTTTGCTGGTAAACCTTATCCACTAGGGCGTTGCCTAGAGATCCGCGATGAAATGTTTACACTCATTACAGCTGAGCTTAAGTCAAACACTCAACGTTTAGCCATACTTAAAAATTATATGCGCACAGAACGTACTGAGCTAAAAAAAGTGTGGGGGTCATTACGCGATGAGTATTTCCAAAATGCCATACTAGTTGGTGATTGGTATATTGACACTGCAAATGATACTGTAAATGCCAATAAGCCAAGGGTAGAAATTAAGCCAATTTCTCAGTCAGGTTTTACTGCCATCTCGCACTTTGAACAGTTTGTAAAAATTGCCAGGTCTTACTGGCAAGTTGATATATATAGAAACACTGCTTTTCCTGCTATTGCCCCATATTTACCGCTGATCTGTGTAAATGAACAAGGTGCTACATGGTTAGCAGCTGCCAATGATGACATGATAAAGGTCGCAACCGAGAGCCAGTTTTTGTTATCTGAAGATATTCTTAAGCAGCTACCAGAGCCCACTGAATCGATAGTCTCTCGCTGGCAAAACACCCTACTCACGCTGCATGAGCCCGACGAGTTGCTATTAAAAACGGGAAGTCCGCAAGCATACTGCAAAAAGTACAGAGATACCGAGAAAGCAGCGGATATTGTTTTTAGAGATAAGGTTGTTCGCGCTTACATGAGCTTACCAAAAGGGGCATAATTAGCCTTGCTCTATTCTAGTCAAACTGACGCTAACTAGGTTAAGCGCTTTGAGAGTCACCCTGAATGTCAGGGGGACTCTCATACGATAGGACTTTTAGAATGACACTGGATAAGTAGGGTTTTCGCTCGAAATCTCCCATGTATCCTCATTAGGCCTATCAACATTGCACTGGTTTTGTTGTACAAAGCAACGATCCTGGCAGGCTTGGACTTGCATAGGATCAGAGTAGTCTTGATGACAACGCTGGGCACACGAACGTGAGTCACTGTCGCAATCAACAGGAACATTACTCACTTTGGTTGTAAAATTGCCACTGCATCCACTAATAAAAACCGCAGTAAACACGGTTGCTAACATCATTTTTATTGTCATTGTTCAGCTCTCAAAAATACCGGCTCTTGTACTTTTTGCGTCGCTTCTTCGCTAAAATAGTACCCTGCATGATTAAACGCTTTTAAGCTGTCCAAGTCCGACACCTTGTTTTCAATCATATACCTAGCCATCATGCCTCGTGCTTTCTTCGCATAAAAACTGATGACTTTGTATTGACCATTTTTACAGTCTTTAAAGACAGGAGTAATAATCTCTCCATTAAAAGCTTTTTTATCAACTGCTTTAAAGTACTCATTAGAAGCTAAATTCACCAAGTAGCGTGTTTGTGCTGATGCCAATACCTCATTTAACTGCTCAGCAATAATACTCCCCCAAAATTCATAGAGGTTTTTGCCACGAGGATTACTTAACTTTGTCCCCATTTCTAAACGATAAGCTTGCATCAAGTCAAGTGGTTTTAAAATGCCGTATAACCCCGACAAAATACGTAAATGACTTTGCGCGTAATCTAAATCGGCTTCATTTAAGCTTTGTGCTTCTAAACCAACATACACGTCACCATTAAAGGCAAAGATAGCTTGCTTAGCATTACTCTCATTAAAAGGAGGTGACCACTCGGCAAACCTCGCTGCATTGAGTCCCGCTAGCTTATCACTGATTTTCATCAAGCTTGAGATCTGCTGCGGTGTCAGGTCACGACAAACATCGATTAATAATTCACTATGCGCTAGCAACTCTGGCTGCGTATATGTGTTAATTGGCGCTGGAGTTTCGTAGTCTAGGTTTTTCGCTGGAGAGATAACGGTGATCATAGTTTGCCTATTGACTTAGCTTTTAATTAATGTCAATTTCAACACTATCCCTACGTAACTTCAAGTGTTTGTCCACTTTGTACGAGGGCTTAAGCTATTCGTGGCTTCGCTTTACAACTCGACCTTATATAACAATAACCTGAAATCGCAAGAGTGATATGTCACCTAATACGGACATATGACCTATCCAGCTATTTAATGGTGTTGCAACATAAGGCGTCTAATATCACTTCGCTGTTATCAAAATTGGAATGAGGAACACATGACTTCAGCATTAGATAGGCTAAAACAACATTCATCAATCGTCGCTGACACCGGTGACATTGAAGCTATCCGCAAGCTACAGCCTGAGGATGCAACAACAAACCCTTCTCTTTTACTTAAAGCGGCTGAGACGCCTGCTTATCAGCCTTATCTAACAGAAGCTTGGGATTATGCCAAAGCCAATGAAAGTGATGCTGACAAGCAGCTAGAGCTTGCTTGTGACTATTTTGCTGTGGTGATTGGTAAAGAAATCGCCAACTCTGTGCCAGGCTATATCTCAACCGAAGTAGACGCACGTTTATCTTTTGATACCGAAGCGACTATCGCAAAAGCCAAAACACTACTAAGCCTGTATGACGCACAAGGCGTGAGCAAAGACAAAATTTTGATCAAAATAGCGTCAACTTGGGAAGGCATCAAAGCTGCTGAAGCCCTTGAAAAAGAAGGGATTAAGTGCAACTTAACACTATTATTTAGTGAAGCACAAGCGCGTGCATGTGCCGATGCTAATGTGTTCTTAATCTCACCATTTGTCGGTCGCATTTTGGATTGGCACGTTGCCAATGGCCTAGAAAAGCCAACAGACCCACTACAAGATCCTGGCGTACAATCTGTTCGTAGTATTTTTGAGTTCTATAAGCAACATGGTTATAAAACCGTAGTTATGGGCGCAAGTTTCAGAAATACTGGAGAAATCTTAGCCTTAACGGGTTGTGATAAGTTAACGATTAGCCCAGCTTTACTAGAAGAGCTTGCTGCAATGCCAGCAAACGACGAGTACTTGCTTGCAGCTGACTTTGAGCCACAGGAAAAACCAGCCGCACTAACAGAAAATGAATTCCGCTGGTTACATAATCAAGATGCAATGGCGACAGAAAAGCTCGCTGAAGGCATTCGCTCATTTGCAGATGCGCAAGAAACCCTTGTAGCTCGCTTTAAGGCTCTATAACGCATTTAGCAAATTAAATTCAGCATCAAAACGTCGCATTATGCGGCGTTTTTTATATCTTTAAATCCTGCTCCACACTCTGCGTTAAGAGCCTCCTCTACGCCTTCTTTGACTTTCATCAAACTGTCACTTGCTTTTAACCCAAAAGACACAATTGTGTTTTATTTTTGTTCCGACTGTGGTATATCAATATCACTTGAAGTGAAAATTGATACCGCTACATTCCGGTTTTGGTATAAAAAGCGAGCAACATGGGGTTGCTTGTAGCGTACTTTAACTATCAGACTTTTAACGGTTCCTCCCCTGAGGCTTACCATATAGTGTGAAAAATCAACGGTGTCATTGCAGTTGTCGTGCTCATCGAAGCCAAAACAAGTGCCACTTTAGGTTGTTTTTATCAATAGGAGATTTTCATGGATACCCTAGACGAGTTATTAGAACTATTAGAAAGTCCAGAGGCTAAGAAAAAAACTTCATCTAAGGGCAAAAAACGAAAATGGCGCGAGATTGAAGCGCTTAAAGATAAACAGCGACTACGCAAAGAACTACAGGAACTAGATATTTTCGCAGACAGTGTTGATTTAGACGAATTTGATTTAAGCTAAAAAGAGCGCCCTTCACGGCGCTCTTTTTGGTTTTTATTATTATAGTTCAGCCAGTCGCCAATCGATTGGCTGCTTCCCCATTTGTGTCAGCAGTTGATTTGTTTTACTGAAGTGGCCACAGCCAAAAAAACCACGATGTGCAGAGAGCGGTGAGGGATGAGGTGCGTGTAAAACATGGTGACGATTTTTGTCTATGTTTTTACCTTTTTTTTGTGCATGTGAGCCCCAAAGTAAAAAAATGATCCCTTCACTGTTGGCATTGAGTTTCTCGATCACTACATCGGTAAAGCGCTCCCACCCGAGGCTTTTGTGCGAGTGAGCTTGTCCTTGCTCTACTGTCAAAACCGTATTTAACAGCAGTACCCCCTGTTTCGCCCAGTCAATTAGATAACCATGATTGGGGACGGTAAAACCCTCAATATCTTGCAGCAACTCTTTATACATATTATTTAATGACGGTGGTGGCTTGATACCCGGCAGTACAGAAAAACATAAACCGTGAGCTTGGTTGGGGCCATGGTAAGGATCTTGCCCAAGAATTACCACTTTAACTTGGTCAAATGGAGTGACTTTAAACGCCTCAAATACTTGCTCTTGTGGCGGAAATACGTTGACACCTTGTGCCCGACGCTCTGCCACGTACTCCATGGTTTGTTTAAAGTACTCTTGTTGTTTTTCTTGACCTAGTACGTCACTCCACGTTGTCATGTTCTACCTTCATCGTTTTATAATGCGCTCGAGAGACGTTAAGTTTACCACATAAATCCGATATTCCCTCGAGCATACGATAGCTATAACGATGGAGCAGATCAGCATCAACAGATATGTATTGCTTGTGCTTTACCGCAGGGACAGAAGGCCATTGCTGCCATTTAATCGACTCTCTGTCTTGCTCACTCTTTTCTTTGGGGATCACAATCACTTGTGGTGATTTCAACAAAACGTTCTCAATGCTAATTTGCGGATAGTCTGTGGTGGCGTCGGCAAAAACATTTTTCACATTACACACGTTAAAGACTTGCTGTAACCAACTTTTTCCCCCCACGGTCATCAGCGGTGATGGCCACAATTGATAAAATACAGCTAAGCTAGCACTTTGTTCATACTGAGCTTTTAGCTCATCTAAACGCTTAGTAAACAAATCAGCCTGTTGTTGTGCTTGAGATCCAAGCCCAGTAATTTTACCAAAGCGTAGCAACTCATCGGGTAATTTATCTAAATATTTTGCTTCGCTATAGATCACATCAACGCCAAAACTCTCGAGCTTTTCAAGCATGGGAACGTGACTTGCGTTTTTCCATGCAATGATAAGATCAGGCTTAAGTGCCAAAATTTTTTCAACCGAAATGCCCTGATAATCGCCTATCTGAGGCAGTTGCTTGGCTGCTTCTGGATAATCCGCATAGGCGACCGTGCCTACAATCCGCTTCCCAGCGCCTATTGCATAAAGGTTTTCGACAATATGAGGGGCAAGGGCGATGATCCGCTCTGCAGGCTTAGCGCTAACACTAAAGGCAAAAGCTAAAACAATAGAAAAAGTGAGCTTTAGCATCAGTAGTCAAACCCCTTTTGCGCTTTAATACCTGCGTCAAAGGCATGCTTCACGTTGCGCACTTCACTCACAGTATCTGCAAGCTCGGTCAGACGTCGATGTGCTCCGCGTCCAGTTACAATCACTGACTGCATAGTTGGGCGATTTTCTAGCACCGTTATGACTTCATCCAAATCTAGATAGTCATAGCTCAACATATAGGTAATTTCATCGAGCAATACCAAGTCGATGCTTTCATCTTGTAGCCATACTTTTGCTTGCTGCCATGTCGCCTGCGCGGCAGCAGTATCGGTTTCACGGTTTTGCGTTTCCCATGTGAAGCCAGTTTTCATGACCGCAAATGGCACACCGACTTTTTCGAGCAAGTTGCGCTCTCCACACTCCCACGTACCTTTAATAAACTGCACAACCGCTGCGTTCATACCATGACCGACACAACGCGCAACGGTGCCAAAACCAGATGTTGACTTACCTTTACCGTTACCTGTGATCACTTGCAAAATGCCCTGCTCTTGCTGGGCAGCAGCGATTTTTTCATCGACTTGTTGTTTTACTTTTTGCTGTCGTTGCTGATGCTTATCTTGTTGTCCGCTCATGTTATTCCTCAATTATTTTCATCAATTTTTGCCAATCTAAATGTGCTTCACAGCTGTCGGCAAGAAGCGTAATTTGCAGTTCTCTGTGCTTCGCTAAATCAATCGCGGCAGTACCTGCTTGCTTACTACCTACCCAAGACAAGATAGCCTGTGTCGCGGCAACCGTATCAAATAAACCATGTAAATAGGTGCCTGCAATTTGATTATCTCGAGAGATAAAACCATCTTTCACACTGTTATTTGGATGTGTGTTAAATAGTAGGAATGGCATCTCTAGTGCCGCTCCAGAAGAAATCCCGGCATGGATCTCGTAACCACACATTTCAGCACTTTGCTCATCTAATTGGCAAATGCCAGACACTTGCGTCAGTACTTTTTGCTCTGAGAGTGTAGTCTCAAAGTCAGCCAGACCAAGCCCAGCGACTTCACCAAGTGTAGATTCCACCGCATTTGGATCTCTAATGAACTTACCTAACATTTGCAAACCGCCGCACACACCTAGTACCTTACCACCGTACCTCAGGTGCCGTTTGATTTCTTCCGCCCAACCTTGTTTGCGTAAGAAAGCTAAATCACTCAACACATTTTTACTACCAGGCAGTATGATTAAATCACAAGGGCCGATAGATTCTTGATAGCGCACATAACGCAAATCCACTTCAGGGTTTAAGCGCAAGGTGTCAAAGTCGGTGTGATTGCTAATATGAGGAAATAGTAAAACCCTAACGCTTAACGATCCCCGTTCACAGATATTGTCTACCGTCACCGCATCTTCTGCATCGAGCGCTAAGCCATGCAAATAGGGCAATACCCCAAGTACAGGCTTACCCGTTTTTTGCTCAAGCCAGTCAAGTCCTGATTGCAATAACGCAACATCACCACGGAAGCGATTGATCACAAACCCTTTAACCAAGCTTTGTTCATAGTCACTTAATAGCGCAAGTGTGCCAACCAAATGTGCGAATACCCCGCCTTTGTCGATATCAGCGATAATGATCACGGGGCACGCCACCTCACAGGCAAACCCCATATTGGCAATGTCATTTTCACGCAGATTGATCTCAGCAGGGCTCCCCGCCCCTTCCACTATGCACAGTTCAAATTGGTCGCTGAGGCGCTGATGTGAGGAAAGTACAGCCTCCATCGCTACCTTTTTGTAATCATGATAAGCAGCTGCTTCCATATTACTAATGGCTTTCCCGTGAATAATAACTTGTGCACCAGTGTCTGAATTTGGCTTAAGTAAAATAGGATTAAAGTCTGTGGATAGTGGGACTTTTGCAGCCTCAGCTTGGAGTGCTTGTGCCCGACCAATTTCACCGCCGCAAGGTGTGACAGCACTATTTAGTGCCATATTTTGCGGCTTAAAAGGCGCAACCGATAACCCCTTACGCTGTAGCACACGGCAAAGTCCTGCAACCAGTGTACTTTTACCCGCATCCGACGTAGTGCCCTGCACCATTAAGGTCTTCATGCTCCTTCACCTCTTAAGCATTGTGATACGCCTGCAATAATAAACAGAGCTGGGAGTGTTATCGCTAAGTGCGTCAACTGTAACTGGGTTTGCCTTGGTGACAGGATCTGCACTAGCTGCACAGTCAAGGATTTAAATTTACCAAAGGCGCCTAACGGTTTGGCTTTTAAGTCAATAAGCTGTTGAATATGCACATTTATAAGAGTGGCTAACGGTTTAACCACGACTTCCTCCTATTCCAGCAGAGCGGCGATTTTTGACAATAAGCAATACTAAAAAGAACACGCTGCCAATGGCTGCGGTGATCACTCCAACGGGAAGTTCCTGATTGTCAATAAGTGTGCGTGACAACACGTCCACCCAGAGCATTAAAAGTGCGCCACAAAGCGCGGTGGCAACCACTCCACTGACCTTTGCCTGCGAGATAAAAAAGCGCACGATGTGTGGGATCATTAAACCAACAAATCCGACTCCGCCACACGCAGCGACAAGTACTGCGGTGAGCAAAGAACTTAACAACAACATACCTATTCGTACTCGTCCTACGTTCACACCAAGCGTAGTGGCACTCTCATCTCCGAGTAACAGCGCATTGAGCGGGCGGCGCATGATTAAAAGCATAATAAAACTCAGTATTACCACCAAGCACACAAACCAGAGCCATTGACAGCTAGCCCTTGCAAACGAGCCAAGATTCCAAAATAAGATTGCACTAATCGCTTGTGGGTCACTCCAATAAAGCAGCAAACTGGTAAATGCACTGAATAGAAAAGAAAGTGCAACGCCGGCTAACAACATGGTTTCCACTTGCTGCAGTGCATTACGCTTTGCCACGAATAACAGCAACAAAATTGATAGCACGCTTCCAATAAATGCAGCCCCAGACATTGCGAAGCCAGACTGCGCACCGAACAACGTGATAAGTACCACTACACCAAACGATGCACCTGAAGAAATCCCAAATAAATAAGGATCGGCAAGTGGATTGCGCGTTACGGTTTGCAATATAAGCCCAGCGATTGCCAATCCCGCTCCCGCACTCATTGCCAAAAGCGTTCTTGGTAAGCGAAGTTCAACCACGACACGCTGTTGAATTACATTGGGATCAAAATTAATAATCGCTTGAATAACAAGATGCCAAGATAAATCAATTGCACCTATCTTTAGTGCCATCAACATACTGAAGCAACACAAACTCAACAGTAACAGTGAGCTCAACCAGACTCGCTTTGCTGCTATCATAGCTGATACCCATAATGAAAGCGTATATGCGGGATCTCACTATTATTTGGCGGGTGGCGGACAGTATAAACCTCCGCACACACTCCAAAAACTTGGCTTAACAGCGCTTCATTAATGACTTCAAGTGGCGCACCATCTGCAACAAGCTCGCCATTGCTCAATATTAATAACCGATCACACAAGGCGCTGGCTAAATTTAAATCATGAAAAGACGCGATGATAGTTACACCAAGCTGTTTAGCTAGCTCCATAATTTGAATTTGATATTTAATATCCAAATGGCTAGTAGGTTCATCCATTATCAATACTTGCGGCGCCTGAACCATAGCACGAGCGATCATCGCCCTTTGCTTCTCCCCACCTGATAACGAACTGTAACATTGCTCACACTTGTGACTTAATCCAACCTGCTCTATGGCCCGGAATATAGTTTGCTTTTCAGCAGCAGTAATGGTTGCTAGCAATGATTTGTTAGGGGTTAATCCCATCAACACCATATCAAATAGTGGTAGATTAAACTCAACGGGAATATCTTGTAGCACCACCGCGACATTTCTTGCGTAGGCCTTGCGCCCATAGCCGTTAAGAGGATTGCCATTGAAGAGTAACTGCCCTGAGCTTGGCGATATGTATTGATATAATGTGCGCAGCAAGGTCGACTTTCCAGCTCCATTCGGCCCGAGCAAACCAATAAATTCGCCTGGATTAATCGTGAAGCTAAGCGCTTTCAAGATAGCTTTGCCACCAAGCTGTACGCTAAGTTTATCAACTTGAAACTGCGGTGTGACTGCCATAGCACCTCTGATTGGGCATGGCAAAGCAGTCGCTTGTAGCATAGGCGACTGCTTTGACTTAAGTCTGCCCGCTTAAGTAAACAACCTGAACTTTGGATAATCTTGCTCTTATCCAACCCTCAGATTAAATAAATAGACCTTGGTATCTGACTTATGCAAGAGATACACTCCAGCACTTACAGTTGCGGGGACAGTTGAGGACTCACACCTCATTCCCAATATCTGCCTATTACGAAATGTGCATTATTATGAAGTCTAGACGTCTAAAATACAACTTTTGCCCGAGCGCTTTAATTGATGTTGTAAAATACATCGACTTTAATGACACCTACATAAGGAACACCTATCCTCGACTGATACTTATTACCTTAATTAAGTGGTCTATGTTGAGGCGAGAAAATATTATCGATAACACCGCTCCCGCGTGGTGCTCACGCCGACGTATCAGCGCCCTTTAGGCAAGGTGAATTTACGCGCCTATAGCTGGCTATTGGAAATGAATGCAACGCAGTTAGCGTCAGATTTACTCCTTCAAATTGAGCAAGTATTAAGGCTAATTGGTATTAAAATGAATATGTTGCCCAAAAAGCAAAAACGCAAGCTAGGCCTGCGTTTTTAGTGAATATCATTCTGTGGCTCAAAGGATCTGGTTTTCTTTCCACATCTCTTCTTTTGCCAACCGCTTTTTGCGTTTATCACATGGATCGTCGCAATCACAGATTTTGTCAATGCCCATTGAACCTAAACCACCACAGCTACTAGCCATTGATTTCTTTTGTACGATAACGCCTACTGCCATCGCAACAGCGATAAGCATGAGTAAACCGAAAGTAAGGAGGAATAAAGACATTATCTAGCCCCTTTTTATTGCTACATGATATGAGTGACGACGCACAAATTATACGCTTTCACGAAGCCACTAACAATTAAATTATGGATATTAGGGCAAGTTTATAGCTATCGCTTTTACATCAAAGCAGGTATTCAGGCACTAAAAAGCCGCTTGCGCGGCTTTTACTTTTATCAATTATTGATCTATCCAAATCAAATTGCCTTCAGGGCCAACTGCACACACTTTCATGGTCGAGTCTTGTTCCATAACCGCACCTTTCGAATATTCTAAGTCAGCATAATAGCAGTATTGTTTACTATCATAAGTTTTTACTACATCTTTTTTGCTGCTGTCTGGATCAACATGTGTACCTTCATTTGCCAACGCGAAACTTGGCATGGCAATCAGTGTAGCCCCCAGTAATACTATTTTCATCACTGCAATGTACCTCCTTGATACAGTGTAAAGTTTTAAAGGGTGTTCGATAATTATACTACACCCTTTTTATCGATTTAACACCTGAAGTTAACCCTTTCATATAAAGCAGTAAATCATCCCAGAATAATTATTATACCAATTTCATTAAGTGGTCTATTTTGAGGCGAGAAAATCTTGTCGATAACACCGCTTCCGCGTCCTGCTATCGCCAAGGTACCTACATCCGTGTAGGCAAGGCAAAAATTTTGCTATTTAGTTGTTCTAAATAAAAAATTTTAAAAGCTGTTAGCGTCAGATTTACTCCTTCAAATTGAGCAAGTATTAAGTCAAATTGGTATTAGTTCAGGTAAGGTTTGAACTCGTCACTTGCATACGTCTTTATCCCCTCTGCACTCTTATACATAAGATAAACAGGCAACTGATGTTGCTGAGCATAAGCTTTCGCACGCTCAGTTCCCATCACCGTTAACGCTGTCGCGAGACCATCAGCAACCATTGCAGAAGGATGTAGCACTGTCACCGATACCAGCTCATGCTTTACAGGGCGACCAGTCATAGGATCAATTAAGTGAGTGAAAGTTTCGCCATCCATTTCATAAAAAATACGATAATCTCCCGAGGTCGCAATACCATTTTTGCCAGGTTCGATTACACGATGAATTTGACGTTGACCAACAGGCGCATCTGGCTTTTCTATCGCAATACGCCAATTACCGTCCGGCTTCTTACCTGATACACGCAGCTCTCCACCAATTTCCACCATATAATCGTGAATATCGTGACTTTCAATGACTGTCGCGACTTTATCAATGCCATAACCCTTAGCCGTGGCAGAAAAAGATAGTTCTAGTCCAGGGATAGTCTTTGCTAACCCAGCATCGGTAAGGGCAAGCTTATCTATACCAATGCGTGAGCGCATATCATCAAGTGCCAGCTGTGATGGACGTTTAGTTGGCCTTTTATCGGGCCCAAATCCCCATAAGTCAATTAAGGGCCCCATAGTTACATCTAATGTTTCCGTGGATTGTCCTAACCGAATTGATTCTTCGATCACAGTGCGGAAGTCTTCGCTAATTGGCATCACAGTATTAGCTGGTAACGCATTAAATTGATTTATCTCAGAGTCAGGAATATAAGTCGACATAGACTGATTTACCGCTTTTAGCGCTTGCTCTACTTCATCGTGCAGCTGTGCTTGAGAAAGGCTGTTTTGGCCCGGAAATACCTTGATATTATAGGTAGTTCCCATTGTTTTACCCGATAACACGATTTCAGTTGGCGGTTGCTGTTTTTCTTGGCAGGCGCTTAGAAAAAAGAAAAAAAACGAAACTATAAAAATTTTAGAGATTAAATTACCACTTATCTTCATCACAATTCCCTGAGTTTAATAAAAAAGCCCTCAAACAAAATAGGTTGTTTGAGGGCTTATATTTTATCTTAAGTTCATTATCAGACTAAAACCTAATTAACCACCGAAGTCATCAAGTAGGATGTTCTCGTCTTCAACACCTAAGTCTTTAAGCATGTTGATAACCGCCGCATTCATCATCGGAGGACCACACATATAGAACTCACAATCTTCTGGTGCTTCATGATCTTTCAAGTAGTTTTCAAGAAGTACATTGTGGATGAAGCCTGTATAGCCGTCCCAGTTATCCTCTGGTTGAGGATCTGAAAGTGCTACATGCCATTCAAAGTTGTCGTTGTCAGCAGCTAAGCCGTCAAAGTCTTCTACGTAGAACATTTCACGCTTAGAGCGCGCACCGTACCAGAAAGAAATCTTACGCTTAGAGTTGATACGCTTAAGCTGGTCGAAGATATGTGAACGCATTGGCGCCATACCAGCACCACCACCTACGAATACCATTTCTGCATCAGTTTCTTTTGCAAAGAACTCACCGAATGGGCCAGAAATCATAACCTTATCACCTTCTTTAAGTGACCAAATGTACGAAGACATTTTACCACATGGTAGCGTAAGGTTATTTGGTGGCGGAGTAGCGATACGCACGTTAAGCATAATAATACCAAACTCTTCTGGGTAGTTTGCCATTGAGTATGCACGGATCGTTTCTTCGTCAACTTTAGACTCTAGATTGAAAAAGCCAAAACGCTCCCAATCTGAACGGTATTCTTCTGGAATATCGTAGTCTGCATATTTAACGTGGTGAGCAGGAGCTTCAATTTGGATATAACCACCCGCACGGAAAGGTACAACTTCACCTTCAGGAATAGCTAGCTTTAGCTCCTTGATGAAAGTTGCTTTGTTATCATTAGAGATAACAGTACATTCCCACTTTTTAACACCGAAGATTGAGTCTTCAACTTCGATTTCCATGTCAGTTTTAACATTAACCTGACACGCTAATCGGCAACCTTCACGCGCTTCACCTTTAGAAATATGGTCAAGCTCGGTAGGTAGGATATCGCCACCACCTTCTTTAATGTGTACTCGACACTGACCACATGAGCCACCGCCACCACATGCAGATGATACGAAAATCCCCGCGTTTGCAAGCGCACCTAGAAGCTTACCGCCCGCTGGGGTTTTAATCGCTTTTTCAGGATCGCCGTTTATATCAATTGTCACGTCACCGCTTGCTACAAGCTTAGACTTCGCTGCAATGATGATAAGCACCAACATCACAACGATAGCGATGAACATGCTTACGCCTAATACAATAGTTTCCATCGTATAGTTTCCTCGCTACCCTTACAGTGAAATACCAGAGAATGACATGAAGCCAAAGCCCATCAGACCTACAGTAACAAAGGTAATACCTAAGCCACGTAAACCATCTGGTACATCTGCGTATTTCATTTTCTCACGAATACCCGCTAACAACACGATAGCAAGCGCCCAACCCACACCAGAACCTAGACCATAAACTACTGATTCACCAAAGTTTAGGTTACGTTCAACCATGAATGATACTGCACCGAAAATCGCGCAGTTTACTGTGATCAATGGTAAGAAAATACCAAGCGCGTTGTATAGTGCAGGGAAAAACTTGTCCAGAGTCATTTCTAGAATTTGAACAAGTGCTGCGATAACACCGATGAACGTCAAGAAGCGTAAGAAGCTTAGGTCTACCTCAGGGAAGCCTAACCATTCAAGAGCGCCTGGTGCTAGTACAGCGTGATAAACTAAGTTGTTCACTGGTACTGAAATACCAAGTACAACGATTACCGCGATGCCTAAGCCTAGTGACGTCGTTACTTTCTTAGATACCGCCAAGAAAGTACACATACCTAAGAAGAAAGATAAAGCTAAGTTTTCAATGAAAACCGCTTTTATGAATAAGTTGATATATTGTTCCATCTCTCTCCCCTTATGCCTTTGCTTCTACTTGCTCTTTCTTCCAAGTACGTAGTGCCCAAATGAAAGCACCTACGATGAAGAATGAGCTGAATGGCATAACTAGTAGACCCATAGGCTGGTACCAACCACCTTCAGAGATAAGTGGTAGGATTTCTACACCGAATAACGTACCAGAACCAAATAGTTCACGAATGAAGCCTACAGTTAATAGTACAACAGAGTAGCCTAAACCATTACCGATACCGTCAAGGAATGACATAGCCGGTGGTGACTTCATTGCATAAGCTTCTGCACGACCCATTACGATACAGTTAGTAATGATAAGGCCGATGAAGGTCGATAGCTCTTTTGCTGTGGTATACACAACCGCTTGTAGTACTTGGTCTACTACAATTACTAGCGATGCAATGATCGTCATTTGTACAATGATACGCACACTCGAAGGAATGTGATTACGGATCATCGAGATGAATAAACTTGAGAATGCACAAACTAATGTCAATGCAATTGACATGATAAGCGCATTTTTAAGGCTTGATGTAACTGCTAGTGCAGAACAAATACCCAAAACTTGCAGAGCAATCGGGTTGTTTGCAAAAACAGGACCAAACAAGACTTCCTTCATTTCTTTTGCATTAGCCATTAGTTCAATGCTCCATTACGTACTTTCGCAAGGAATGGACCAAACGCTTTGTCGCTCGTCCAAAAATCAACAGTATTATCAACACCGTTCGACGTTAGTGTCGCACCAGATAAACCATCTATCTTGTGCTCATTACCGCCAGCACTACCTTTCACTACATCGATAGGAAGCTCTTTATCATCCCAAAGTGCTGTCCACTTAGGATTTTGGATTTCCGCACCTAGGCCTGGAGTTTCCATGTGCTTGTAGAAGTTAATAGACTTGATTGTCTCGCCATTCGGTTCTAAAGCTAAGAAACCATACATAATTCCCCACAGACCGTAGCCTTGAATTGGAAGAATAATGGTAGATAGCTGACCTTGGTCGTCTTTTGCAAAGTAAACTGGTGAGTTATAGGTAATACGCTGAATACCTGCAACGTCTTCTTCTTTAGACAGCTTGTAGCTACGCTTAGCGTCAAACTTGGTCGCTTCAAAGTCGAAAGACTCAGGTTGTACGTCTTCAACAAACTCACCGCTTTCAAGGTTAACAACACGTGCTTCGATGTTCTGATTAAATACTTCAGAAACATCTTTCACTTTGTCAAAACCTGCAACAGCAAGTATGTTGCGCTGAATATCTTCGTTTTTGTTAGCTTGCTGCATAGGGCGAAGCTGTACAGAAGCAAAAGATACAACGATTGCACACACTAGACATAAGCCAACAACTACGCCGAGCGTTTTGCCCATTGATTCATTATTAGTTGACACGTGCCAATCTCCTCTTCACATTAGATTGAACTACGAAGTGGTCGAACAGAGGCGCAAATAAGTTAGCGAATAGAATAGCTAACATCATGCCTTCTGGGTATGCAGGGTTAACAACACGGATAAGTACAACCATTACACCAATAAGTGCACCGTATAACCACTTACCTTTGTCTGTAAATGACGCAGATACTGGGTCTGTTGCCATAAAGAACATACCAAATGCAAAACCACCAAGTACAAGGTGCCAATGCCAAGGCATTGCAAATGCAGCGTTAGTTTCAGAACCAATTGCATTAAGAAGGAATGACATCACAACCATACCGATGAATGTACCCAGAACGATACGCCATGACGCGATACGAACATAGATCAAGAACAAACCACCGATCATAATTGCAAGTGTAGATGTCTCACCCATTGAACCTTGAATGAAGCCATAAAACGCATTCCACCAAAGTTCCATGTTACTGTAATCTAGCGAACCTGCTACTGCTTGACCTAAGTATGTTGCGCCAGAGAACGAGTCAACTGCTGTCCATACAGTGTCACCTGAAATGTCTGCTGGATATGCAAAGAACAAGAAAGCACGACCTGCAAGCGCTGGGTTTAAGAAGTTACGACCCGTGCCACCAAAGATTTCTTTTGCAACTACAACACCAAATGTAATACCTAGTGCAGCTTGCCACAACGGAATCGTAGCTGGCAGGATAAGTGCAAATAAAACAGATGTAACGAAGAAACCTTCGTTAACTTCGTGCTTACGAACCGATGCAAATAGGATCTCCCAAAAAGCACCGACAGCAAAGACAGTACCATATATGGGTAAGAAGAAACATGCACCATAAAACATCTTGGCACCCCAACCTGCATCAGCTGTGAGTACACCGCCAAGTGATTGGAAAATAGTAACCTGCCATGTATTTGCAAGTTCAAAACCGTTACCTAGCGCTACTGCTGCTTGGTGACCGATGTTAAACATACCAAAGAACATCGCTGGGAATGTCGCCATCCACACTAAAATCATAATACGTTTTAGGTCGATGTTATCACGGACGTGAGTTCCGCCTTTGTTTACGTAACCTGGCGTATAGAAAATTGTTGCCACCGCTTCATACAGGGCATACCACTTTTCGTGTTTACCACCAGGTTCAAAGTGAGGTTCAATGTCTTCTAAAAATTTCTTTAAGGCCATTTTTAACCTTCCTTCTCGATAGTAGTAAGGCAATCACGCAGGATTGAGCCGTACTCATATTTGCCCGGACATACAAATGTACATAGCGCTAAATCTTCTTCATCTAGCTCTAATGCACCTAATGCAATCGCGCCATCTAAATCACGTGCAACCAAGTCACGTAGCAATAGTGTTGGCAAAATATCGAGTGGCATAATACGCTCATAGTTACCGATTGGCACCATCGCACGCTTAGAGCCACCTGTAGACGTTGTCATTTTAAACAAACGGCTAGGCGCCATATGCGCGATAAAAGTACGTGTTACAGAGAACTTGTTACTGCCTGGAGCAATCCAGCCAAATAGTTCCTTTTCACGACCTTCAAGTAGTACCGATACTTGGTTATGATAGCGGCCAAGGTAAGCATGAGGGCCGGTTGCTGTTTTACCAGCTAACACAGAGCCAGAAATGACTCGGTTATCACCGTCTTCAAGCTCGCCTGCAACTAAATCTGTTAGCGACGCACCAATTTGAGTTTTTACTAAGCGAGGATTTTTAACACGAGGTCCTGCCAGCGCAACCACTCTATCTGTATAGATTTCACCTGTCAGGAACAACTTACCAAACGCGATGACGTCTTGGTAACCAAGATGCCAAACTTGCTTGTTTGCGCCTACAGAATCTAAGAAGTGAATGTGAGTACCCACGTTACCTGCTGGGTGAGCACCTGAAAACTCGTGAACTTCTACTTGTGAGATAGAAGAGCTTGGCACGTTAGCACCGGCTTTCTTACACACAAATACTTTGCCTTCAGTCAGACGTGACACTACCGCTAGACCGGCTTCAAACGCTTCCACGTTTTCAGCGATAATAACAGCAGGATCTGCTGCTAACGGGTTAGTATCTGTCGCTGTCACAAAGATCGAGCTAGGTGTTGCACTCGGCACAGCGACACGGCTGAATGGACGCGCTCTAAGTGCTGGCCATTGACCAGACTCGATTAGCACTTCCTTCACTTTTTCAGAGTCTAAGTTGCTTAATTCAGCAGCTGAAAACTTCTCAAAAGTGATTTGCTCGTCGCCTTGAACTTCAATAACAACTGATTGAAGAACACGCTTAGCACCACGGTTGATTTCTTTAACTACACCAGAAGCTGGCGCAGTAAACTTGACGCCTGGGTTCTTTTTGTCTTCAAAAAGAACTTGGCCTTTTTTGACTTGGTCATCCACACGAATTTGCATGGTAGGACGCATACCAATGAACTCTTCACCTAGCACAGCCACTCGTTTGACGGCAGAGCCATCATGAATAACTTGCTGAGGTGCGCCCTCTATTGGTAAATCCAGACCTTTTTTTATGTTGATCATACGCACTTGCATTACATTAACGGAAAGAAACTGAAAATATCTTTAGTCATCACTGCGCCACCTCGTTTGTACCAAGTTTTGGGTATATAAAGAGCAGAAAGTTATGAGTCCGGTTAGGGTTCTCAAAAGCCCCTTAAAACACCGCTCAACGCGAACAAAAAAGCAGCGTCGTGATAAAAGTCCTCACATATTTCTCTGATTTTAACATTAATCGTACTGAGTATGCGAGTGGAATTATGAAATTAATACGACTTTAACGTGGATTTAGATTAGTTGAAAAGCGTCAAACTTCAAGTCACGGAGCTAGGCGATTTGGCAATTATTCTTTAGTCGAAGAATAAGCTAACTAACCTGAACGCTGGATAAGAAGTTAGTTAATCAAAGGACGAGGTGAAGATTAAACAAACTCATTGGGTCAAACTTAATCACTTATCACAACATAGCGCATGGCCTGTACCATGCGCTACAATATCAGTGAACTCTGTTACTTTTACCTACCTTGCATCCTCCTCTTTAAAAGGAGGGAGCGTATCGATAAATGTCCTTGCTGGATGCTTTTTCCTGAGTTTAGCCATAAACCCAAGCATAGGTACATCCACATACTCAGAATCGTCCTCTTGTAAAATACGCTGTCTCACTTTTGATAACCGATAAAATGGCACAGATGGGTATAAGTGATGCTCGACATGTAAATTAAAATTGAACATCGAATACAAAGATAACCAACCGGGTTTCATCGAACTTGAGCGAGAAACAGAATCCTGTTCATATACACGTAGCGGCTTAGTTCGCGTCGCCATACTATGCACATATAAACCGGAATGTGGTGGTGCAGTTACAGCTTCATAAAAGAAAAAGTGGATTAGCGCCGCAATCGTAATGAAAGTAAAATAAGTCTGAACACCAACATACATGCACACCAATACGTGAGGTGTTAGCATCACGATGACTGAAAACAGTGCCTTCAGTGCCAGTTTGTAATTTTTGTTCATAAATTCTACCAATGGATTAAGCCACAGAACCGCAAAGAAGAACTGAATAGTAGGAAACGGCAACCATAGACGCCACACCACATTAAACATCTGTAATGTAACGGCTGAAACACTCTTAATTTTTCGCAACTGAGTTGACGATGGATCTTTATCCGCAAACCCAGTCCAACGATGATGGCCCTGATGAATATGCACCCACGACGTATATGGGATTAAGGCCAATGGACTGACAGCAAAACCAAAAAAGTCATTTACACGTTTGTTTGTAAACACGGTGCGATGTCCAAACTCATGAATAAGCACCGAAGATCTAAACATTAGCCAACCGAGTAATAGCTGCAGCACAAAAAAGCCAAACGAAAACGCTTCAACCTTTGTCAGTCCCCACAGCACGGCGGCAATAAAAACCGCTTCGACAAGGACAGTGATCAAACCAACTTTGTTGGATATTTTAAATGCCCCTTCATCATTCAGCCGCTTTTTTATTATCTTATAACTTTCCACTTTCATTGTTTTTTCCTTAAATACTGGATACAGATGATATGCCTTATCTTATTTTTCTAACAAATAAGGTATCGATTGCTTGCCACCAAAAGGCTCTTATTAAGACCCATGGCTCAATAACTCCTTAAGCTTTTTCACTAATACCACGATATTAGGTGGCTGTATTAAAGAGAAATGATTGCCAGGAATATGTGCGCATTGAACCTTGGATACACACTCTTTCCAATGAGCCTCAAGCGGTACCGTTAGGCTCAACACACTTCCCTCTTCAGCCATAAGTAGGTCGACGTTACCGTGGTAGCGTGACGGCTTATGAGTGGCAAAAAGCTGTAGATTTTTTGCAAAAATATCAAAGCGCTCTTGCACTATTGACTCAGGAATATGCTGAAACATATGCCCCTTATCTTTCGCTAGTTGTAATAGGCTTCTGGGCAAATCCTCAAACTTAGCACCGCTGATATACTGAGTTACTTCGTGCTGCTCAATTACAATGTCCAGCTCGCGAGCAAAAAAGTACAGTAGCCACTCTGGGTCGCGATAAATCTCGATATTATGCTGTTCAAACACAGGGTTTCGGCTATCAATTAAAATAGTTTTATCTATTTTCACATCAAACTCATCACCAAGTGCAGCCATTTCCACTGCCACTGTACCACCTAGTGACCAACCAGCTACAACATATTGCTGGGCACCAATATGTTGATTGAGAAGCGCTAAATACGAGCGAGCTAAGTCGCTGAGTGAGTCTGTCGGATTTTTCTCGTAGTGCTTTAAATCCGAAGCAATAGCGTAGATTGCACGATCTGAGGACAATAGTTGAGCTAGTGGAACATAACTTAAAATACTCCCACCAACAGGGTGGATGAGTACCACTGGTGGTAAGTCTGAAGCGTGCTTATTCAAACACACGAGAGGTGATTCAGCGCCATTTTCTTCATTAGATTGAATAAACTCAGCAATGTCTATGATGGTATCGTAGCGTAGCAAGTCCACAACATTGATGGGTTTGTTCACCAAAGCGGAAATCATATTGGCAGCTTTTACCGCATTAAGTGAGTTAGCGCCTTGATTCCATAAACTCTCGGCAGCACTCAACTGAACCTGCCCAAGCACTGTTGTCCAAATATCAAAGATGCTTTGCTCAAGTGTGTTTAATGTTCTGTTTTGCCGAGCTTCCTCTGCTTCCATCGAGACAACAGGCAACCTCTTGGTATCAATTTTACCATTTTTATTTAATGGCATTTCAGGTAGTTGTATTACCTGCTTTGGCAGCATAGCCGGAGATAGGCGACTTTTAAGTAACACAACGATGTCTTGTCGCAACTGATAATCCGTTGTAAGTGCATTATCACTTGTACAGTAAGCTACTAGGCGCTTATCGCCGTTGTCTGTAGTGTATACATGAACGAATACCTCTCTTACTCCTGGACACTGATGTATCGCCGCTGTCACTTCACCCAACTCAATTGTGAAGCCATTGATTTTGACCATGTCATCGCGACGACCGATAAACTCTATTTCACCAACATTGTTGTATCGAACAAAGTCTCCCGTTGCATATAAAGTTTGACCATCGGCCAAATGAGGTAATACACGGAACTTAGCCTCTGACAGTGCTTTGTTGTTTATATAGCCTTGCGATAGCCCTACTCCACCTAGGAAGAGTTCACCACCAACACCTATACCAGACATCTCTCCGTGCTTATCAACAACATACATTTGTGTGCCACTAACCGCTTTGCCGATTGGGATCGTTGTTGCACTCAAATCTTTTTCAGACACGATATGATAAGTTGCAACCGTGGTGCACTCTGTCGGACCATAGCCATGGATCAGTTTGCCACTAAAGCGGCTTTCTAAAGCCCTTGCTACAGCTGCCATATTGACTTTTTCGCCACCAAATATAATTTGCTTTACAGATGCCAGAGGGAAATGCTGCGTATCTGCCAAACGATTAAGTAAAGCGGTCGTCACCAGAATGATCGTCACTTCATGATAATCAATGGTTGATGCCAGTAACTCAGGGTTTAGCAGAACATTTTTACTGATGCACACCACTGCCGCACCATTGAGCAGTCCGCCCCACAGCTCAAACGAAGAAGGGTCAAAGCTAAGGCTAGAGACATGAGCCACTCTATCTTTTGGTTTAATATCGATGTAGTTTGCATCCACAACACGGCTGATGATTGCCTGATGAGAAACTGGCACTCCTTTTGGATTTCCGGTTGACCCTGAGGTATAAAAGATACATGCGGTGTCAGCAGCAAAAGTATGAATTGGCATATTTGACTTGCTGTAATCTTTTGTCACCTCAGCCAAGTGGCTTAGTGCTATCACCTTAGCCTCAACATCTACTTGTTCGGCCAAAGTGTCTGCCGCGACCAGCAAACTTAACTGTGCGCCCTCAACAATAGTTTTTACTCGTTCAATCGCATCTTCAGCGCTAATCGGTACGTAAACACCACTACATTTTGCAATTGCCAATATAACCGTGATCACTTGTACACTTGATGGCGCGTAAAAACCAACCCTGACTCCAGGTGCAACTCCTTGAGATTTTAGATAGTGTGCAATTTGGTTTGCTGACTCATTTAATTCGGCAAAGCTAACGGTTTCGTCTTGTGCAATAAGTGCTGCGCTTTGTGGTGTTTTAGCAGCTTGAGCCTCAAAAAGTAGTGCCAAGTTTGACATTTCATGTGGCAATGAAACGGGATCAGGGCTTTGTCCCCAAGCGACTATTTTTGCGCGTTCAGCGTCATCCAGCATGTTGAGCTTAGAGATTTGTGTTGTGCTGTTGCAAAGCACCGACTCAATCATATTTTGTAGATGGCTCAGCATATACTCAATCGTCACTTGTTCAAATAGCGCCGTATCAAAGTGCATACTCAACTTATATTGTTCATTCGTGCCAAAGACAGCCAAGCCTAAATCGTCAAACGAGCCTCTTTGCCCTGATAGCGGATGAATTTCTTCAAAGATCCCCGTACCATTTTTTCTCATCAGCTCGCCGACCTTCGTTAAGGTCATAGAGGTTTGGAACACTGGTGAGCGGCTCACTTCCCGAGATTTATACAGCTCATTCACTATCTGAGTGAATGGGAATGTTTTGTGCTCAAAAGCGTTGATTAGGGCGTGTTTACAAATCTCTGCCAGTTCACCAAAACTAATCTCATCTGAAGCTTGAACGCGGGTTGCCAGTGGATTAACAAAATTGCCGACCGCAAAGTCATTGTCTACTAATTCTCTGCCCGCATTTGAAATACCTATCACAATATCATCTTGACCGGTATACCTATTCAATAGTGCAAAGTACACACTCTGGAAAAAGACAAATGGCGTGATCCCTTTACGCTTGCTAAATTCATCAATCCTACTTGATAGACCAGCTGGCAAAGCAACATTGACCCTCCCCCCTTTATACTGCTTAACTGCTGGCCTAACTTTATTTGGTGTCAGCTCCAACACCGGCAAACTATCAGTTACTAATGTTTGCCAGTACTGTTTGTCTTTTTCCGCTTGAGGGCTTGCTAAGTAGGTCTTTTCATTTAGCACATAATCAGCAATATCATAGGGCTTCGCAAGCGTCAGTTCACGCCCTTCAGCCGCATTTAGATATAGTGCTTCAAGCTGCTCCATCAAAATTGCGATTGAGTAAATCTCAGTAACAATATGATGGGTGAGAAGTACAAACCATGATTGCTGGCTTTGACCGTCATTTAGCGACACGATATAAGCACGAAAAGGGCGTTCCAAGGATAAGTTAAAAGGTTGATCGGCAATCCACTCAAGTTTGTGGTTGAACTCATCTGAGCCACCCTGTAGCTGAATGTGTTCTATCTCGTAGTCTTCATTCGGATTGCGTAATTGGTAAAATCCTTCCTCACATTCATGGAATGTTGAAGACATTACATCTTGGTGCTTCAACACGGCATTAAATGCGTGTTGTAGCTTTGTATGGCAAGTACTGTGACTTAATTTATACGCAGTGATCAGATTGTACGCTGAGCTATGCGGATGCAATTTAAAATCAGCCCAATAACCCAGCTGATTGGCCGACATTCCAGACACACGTTTGCCTGTACTTAAAAAGTCAACCAACTCTGCCTTTTGCGCTTTTAGCTCAGCCAGCTCCTGTTCGCTCAGTGCCCCACTGGCACTGCGATATTTAAGCTTGTCTCCATCAAGCCAAAGTTTTACACCACTTTTTTCAAATCTTAAAATTGTTTCGATAGCCATTAAATTTCTCCTTCAACCAGCGATAACTGCTCAACGTCAGCGGTATGCGCTTGACGATCCGGTGACTGGTGTTCCATGTCTTCCAGAATTAATACAGCAAGTTCCTGAATAGACGCTCCTTTTAAGATTTCTGAAATAGGCAATTCACGATTGAGCTGCTTTTTGATACCGGTATTGACCTCAAATGCCGTAAGTGAGTCCAAGCCCAAGTTCATCAATGGCGTGTCGGTTTGTATTTTTTCAATGCCAGTGCCAAGTGACTCAGAGACAAACTGTCGTAATAACTCCATCAACATCTGCTTTTTGTCATCCTCACTCACTGTGGGCTGTAGTAATGCTGCGATTAAATCCGATTTACCATCATCGCTTGTGGTTTGCTTAGTAGCGGCTCGAAGCTTCTCAAAAATGGCTAATGGACGACGAAACTCCATGACATCCAAGAATTTAGAAATATTAATATTTGCAATCACTGGGTTGAGCATTCGATTTTCAATGACACTGCCCATTGCTTGTAGTGCCTCATTGTGTGACATTAATTGGAGCCCTACTTTTTCAGCTAACTGAGCATTGTCTCCGGCGACTGCCATACCAGAGTCAGCCCATGGTCCCCAGTTTATCGACGTAGCCGGTAACGCTAACGCATTACGGTAATAAGCAAGACTATCTAAGAAACTGTTACCCGCGGCATAAGCGGCCATGCCTCCAGATCCCCATACCGACGCCACCGAAGAAAACAGCACAAAATACCGAGCTTGAGAAGCAAGTTGGTGTAAGTGCCAAGCACCTTGTACTTTTGCAGCTAGCACATTTAACATCTCAGACTCTGACAACGACTCGAATGCTGTCACTTGGTTAACACCTGCAGTATGGAAAACACCATCAATGGCGCCATATCGGTTTGAAACATCAGACAAGACTGACTCAAGCTCAGTGTAGTTAGTAACATCGACAGAGATGTAGTCCGCCACGGTAACATGCGTGCGAAGACGCTGTAGTGCTGCGGCAATATTTCCACTCTCATCTCGCGCAATAGCCTGCTGCTCAGTGCTTCTACCAAGTAATATGATATGTTGCGCACCTTGCTCTGCTAGCCACTTGGCAGTACTCAAGCCAAGTGCTCCAAGACCACCGGTGACAACATACGCTTTGTCTTTTGCGACGCGTAAATGTGAAAGCGTTGGCGCATTCAACTCAGACACTCTAGGGGCATAAGATACACAGCCACGAACCGCAAGCTGGGTCTCATTATTTGCGGCAAACAGTGCAGATGATAAGCCAGCCAACGCTGCGCTATCAGATAATTCATCACAATCTACCTGCCTTTGCCATACTTCGGGGGCTTCAAGAGCGATGGATTTACACAACCCAGCAATTGCCCCTTGTAAAGGATCGTAACGATATTGCGTACCAGCAATAGATGCAGCAAACTGGGTAATAACTGCCAGTGATACTCCAGCTTTGAGTGTGCAAATATCACGTAATTGACCAAATAAAGACGTTAACCGAGTTAATACGTCTGATGTTGGCTGTTCGCCACACAGATCCAGCCCCCAGCCAAATACGATGCGTGTTACCGCACTATTACGATGAATAAGTGACTCATCCAGTGCAGCCACGTCGCTAATAACCTGGTAACTTTGCGCACTCAAATCACCGTAGCCTGTTGGTATCGTCTTATCGAATATTAAGGTATAGGTGTAACCTTGACTGCTTAGCCATTTTGTCCAAGGTGCAAGCTTGCCGTGTTGATCAGCAAAAATGAGTATATTACCGACGGCTCCGGGTTCAACCAAGGTATCGGTTGGGCGTGTTTGCCATTGTAGCTGATAAAATTTATCTGGATTATTCAGCGTCACATCCGAGTGAAGATGCGGTTGTACTTTAGGCAAAGGGTAATGCTTTGGCTCCATTGGATAAGCCGGTGTGTCAAGGCGCACATGGCGACTATCTTGATAATATCTCTGCCAGTCTATGTCAGCGCCCGATTGATAAGCACTGTGTAGCGCTTTTACCAGCGCATGATGCAATGTTTGCGCATCTGACACTTCAATACTCCACGCGCCAAATTCATTAGCACTGGACAACATCATTGTGCGGTACTTCAGCGCACCTTCCCCAGCTTCAAACGTGGCATTGGCATGCTCCATTAGTTGCCTTGCTAACTCGGTATTCGCCAATTTGAATATACTCGGTAACACACCAAGCACTTTGCCCCCTGCGCTAGATTGCAAGCAATTGACTATGGCTGACTGCGCTTGGGCTTGTTCTATCTGACCACAGCTTAAGCGCGCAGATACATACATCAGGTCAAGTGACGCTTTAAACGGTAAGCGCTGAGTCGCCAAACTCAGCATTGGTAGATCACCCGCCTCTGCGTTAATTTCGCTGAGCATAACGCCAAGCGAAGCCACATGCGATAACCACAGCCCTGATAGTAATGAGTTTGCCAACAGACATTGCAGCGGATCTGTCCACTCTATTTTTTCCGGCCAGTGGGCAAATGTATGCTGCTCCTGAACGCGATAGTATTCACTCGCCTTACTCAACATTTGTTTGGCTTTGTTATTGTTGAGCACCCATGTGTGTAAAACAGGTAAAAAGTGATGGTCGCGCTCGGTGAGTGTGCAGCTAATCACAGGCTCTGCTGTCCCCTGTGCCACACGGTTATTCAAAGCAGGTGTAAACTCTGTGAGTTGCGCTAGTAAGTCGGCAGTGCTGCTAGCCATAAAGCACGCTCGCATAGGCCAATGCTCACTGCTAGTATTGGCAGAGAAGCACACCGAATGAAGGTCAAGCGCGCCTTGCGTAATATAGTCTTGAAATTGCTCAATCCGAGCTGCTAGCTGGACTTCAGATTTAGCCGATAACGCCAATATCACGCTACCCTTTTGCTCAGGTTCAGTCGCAGGCTGTTGTGATGAATTAAACTCATCTGACACAATCAGGTGCGCGTTCGAGCCACAAAATCCAAATGCGCTCAACCCCACATATTTAACTGGGTCATCATCCCATGCCGCGAGTGTTTTCGGTAAGGTGATTGACGTTTTTTCTAATTCTAGCTTCGGATTGGGTGTATCTAAATTAACGTTAGCTGGAATTTGTTGGTGCTTAAACATCAGCAACACTTTTATCATAGAAGCGATGCCTGCGGCACTTTCTAAATGACCAATATTTGGTTTTACCGAGCCAACCAGTAACTTTTTGCTACTTGGTGTATCGCGTTTGTAGGCTTTAGAAATCGCCTCAATTTCTATGGGATCGCCCAGTGGCGTTCCGGTTCCATGAGATTCTACATAGCAGACTTGCTCTGGAGTTAATGCACTTTTTTGTAACGCAGCCTGAATCACCTCAACCTGCGCTTTACCGTTAGGTACTGGTAATGCGCTACTTCGGCCATCATGATTAATCGCAGAAGCCTGAATAACACCAATAATATTGTCGTTATTTTCGAGCGCATCACTTAGGCGTTTTAGCACTACAATTCCAGCACCTTCGCCGCGTACATAACCATCTGCTTTTTCATCAAAAGTACTACACACTCCAGAGGGGGACAGCGCTTTTGCTTTACACATAATCATGGTCATGGCAGGGGTAAGCATCATATTGACACCACCAGCTAGTGCCAAATTACACTCACCATTAAGCAGCCCTTGCGCTGCCATATGAATACTAGTAAGTGAGGATGAACAGTTTGTATCTACTGATAATGAAGGCCCATGTAACCCTAAGGCATGAGATAATCGCCCAGAGGCAATCCCAATCCCATTGCCAGCTGCGGTATACATATCTATGGAAGCAGGATTTTCGACACTAAATTGGCCATTATCCTGATTCATAATACCTATATATACCCCACTAGCGCTGCCTTTAAGCTTACTGGCCGGAATACCCGCATTACCAAGCGCTTGCCAACAGACTTCCAATAACAGGCGGTGTTGTGGATCCATATACTGCGCTTCTCGAGGCACAATACCAAAAAAGTCATTATCAAATTGGTCGATGTCAGTTAAAAACCCACCGGCCTTGGTATACACCTTTCCATCGGCATCCTGATCCGCATCAAAGTATTGCTCAGCATCCCAGCGCTCACTTGGCACATCAGTAATATGGCATTCGCCATTTTTAAGTAGCTGCCAAAATGCCTGAGGATCATTCGCACCAGGGAAGCGGCAGCCCATGCCTATTACCGCTATTTTTTCTTCATTTTTCGCTTGTAGCGTACTAATTTGTGCCTTCTGCTTTTGAATGGTATTCAGGGCATTGGCCATTAACTTCTGATAATTATTTGGCTTTGTTTTATCCATCATCGTCCCTTAATTCAGTTCCAGTTCTTGCTCAAGCAGTGCCGCTAAGTCATCCAGCTCCATATCTTGCAACTCGTCTGTTGGTGACTCGAGTTCTATCTCACTTGAATACTCAACTTCAGCCACCCCGGTGTCCAATTGCAGGACATCGTTGACAATATGGTCAACCAGCAAGTTAAGGTTTGAGTAATTGAAAATCACTGTTGAAGGCAATGAGATCCCAAGCTCAGCATCAATGTCCTTTTTGAGATCCATCGCGGCTATTGAGTCGGTTCCCATTTCAAAGAAACCTTTCTCTGGGTCTATCGTAGCTGGCGAGTCAATTTTTAATACTTTAGCCAGTGTCTCTCTCACAAACTCAAAGATTTTTTCGTACCTGAGCTCTGGCGACAGATCGCAAATTTCTTCAATGAAGCGGATCTGACCGGCTCTTGAACTAGTCGGTGCCAACTCATCATATAAGTGGTCATGCTGTGCACCTGGGAAATTCTCTCTAAATACACGCCAATCTGCTTTTAGAGCCACGACTGAGTGTAACTCTGAACGTGCAATCTGCTCGAATAAAGCCATTCCCTGATTAAGGGTAAATGGCTTCATACCAACGGCCTCAAACAAATCAGATTGACTATGGCTTTCAGCCGCCATACCCACCGAGCCCCACGGTCCCCATTGGACGGCAAGCGCAGGCAACCCTGAATGCTTTCTATGCTCAACGATATAATCAATAAAGCTGTTCGCGGCGGCATAAATGGCTTGCCCTGGTGTACCCAATACAGCTGATGCCGATGAAAAACAGTAAAAATGATCTAAATCGATGTCTTTGGTCAATTGATGTAGATTCCAAGTACCTTCAACTTTCGAGCGGCTGACCTGCGTCACGGATCCCATATCAAACTTGTGTAATGGTGAGTCTTGAACAACGCCCGCAGCATGTATAACACTACCAAGGGATGGTAAATCATCACCAAAACGTTGGAATAACTGCTCCATACTGGATTGATCGGCAATATCTACCGCAACCACCTCGACACCAACCTGTTGTGCTCGTATCGCTTGTAAAGTGTGCTCCACCTCATCTGACCAAGTCGTTCTTCGCGACAACAACGTTAGATGCTTGGCTCCTTTACCAACCAGCCATTGACTGAGCTGAAGTCCCAATCCGCCTAAACCTCCAGTGATGAGTGTGGTCTTCTCACCAGCCACAGTATACTTATCAAGCTCAGACGTTGGCCGTGTTTTAGTCAGCCTCATGACCTTACGCATACCATTGTCAAGCAGTACTCTCGGTTCTTTGTCTTGATAGCGGCTATGCTCAATCACACCTGCAACAAGGTCTGATAGGTTTTCAGCATTGAGATCAAGAGTTTGACAACTGAACTCAGGATGCTCGGTTCTGACGACTTCAGCAATTCCCCAATGTGGTTTAGGTGCCCCAAGTAATGCCACATCACTTGTGCCATAATTAACAAACAGCAAGCGGCTATAAAGCTCCTGACCAATTAGGTTTTTGACCAGTGTGATAATGCTATTCACACTGTCGTAGTAATTTGTTACGCAAACGCCTTGCTCTGCATTTTTTAAAGCGAAGATGATCTGATCTGGTTTCGTCGTTAACTGAGTCAGTGCTTCACTTAATTCATGCTGATCCAATAAATTGAGTCGACGTACTCCCGCTACCACTCCTTTGTCTTTGTTTGCATGCTTGAAAACCTGACATTCACCGAGGGTGTGAGATGCAAATGTTTGATGTGAGATAATATCTTGGTCATCGTCCAGTATAAGCCACAAGCGCGCTAAGTCCTGCTCTGTATATGCCGTATCGTCGCTGTGGGTCTGTGTACTTTCTATCCACTCTCGCTGGAACAAAAAGCTTCCTTCTTCAGACTTTGACAAGAAAGTACTGGCATTGGTTTTATGTACCGAGAAAGAATCGATGGTAGCAACTGGCTCGCCTGAATCTGAAAATAGTGCAATATCTCCTTTGAGTATCGCCTTATCCTCAGCAATATCATCATCTAACTTGGCAAAACACCAAAGGGTTTGTGGCGCGCTTAATTGCTCACTGTGTGTATGAAGTTTATTGAAGCCAAATGGTACCGCGGTGATTTCTTTATTGTCGCCCATCTGGTTGACTGCCAATGCACCAAATACCTGGAAACATGAGTCAACTAGCCCTGGGTGCATACAATATCGCTCAGGTGCAATTATCGCTTTTGGTGTGTTTAATTTGGCAATGATATAGCCATCACCAAACCAACAGCTTTCCACCCACCTAAATGTGTCTCCATGGGCAATTTTTGTCATCTGCTCGATGCGCTCATAAAACTCAGGCATTTCCCACTGTTTTGTCGCGGCTGTAACCAAAGCGCTGGGGTCTATAGCAGCATTGGAGACAGACTCTGATGAAGTGAAGTAGCGTCCATGGGCATGAGTTAAAGCCCCCTGTTCAGACTGCGTTGAATTGACGGCAAAATCAGCATGGTTTAACGTTGTTGTTAACTGTGTACTCTCATTACCATCCGCAAGTAGAATTGGTGCACCAAAAAAGACATTTTCAAGTACCAGCTGTGACTCAGTACTGTGATTTGCCAAGGCATTGAGTACCAGAGAAACGTGGTAACCGCCAGGTACCACTACTTCGTCATAGACTAAATGGTCTTTAAGCAGTGGCTGACTTTGTACGTTACACTGGGTTTTAAATGATGATGAGTGCGATCCCTTTTGAACATCCACAAAAAATGGGTCTTGCACTGACGCGTGGCGCGCATGTACTCGTTTTTTACCTAACCAAAAAGACTCTCTCGTAAATGGATAACTAGGTATTGCTGTTGCTGCGACCACTTGGTGATTAAAAACGCTCAGCCAGTTTATATCATGCCCTGTGCGATATAACGTGGCTAGCGTATTAGTGATATAGGTGGCTTGAGGTTGCTCTTTATCTTGTGAGCACAACCATTGATAGTGCACGAAGTCGAGAGTAGACTGGAGTGCTAATTTCGTCAGTACCGGATGCGGGCCGACTTCTATAACATCTACTTTTTTATTCGCCGCTAACGTGCGCAAACCCTCAACAAAATTAACGGGTAACTCAACATGCTGTACCCAGTATTCTGGATCTGTTAGCTTTTGATATTCTTGCTTTCCTGTACAGGTAGAAATGAAATCGAGCTTTGGTGTACTGTAGTTAACTTGCTGTGCTATGACTCTAAATTCTGCCAACATTGGTCGCATTAAAGGCGAATGGAAGGCGTGTGAGACATCGAGCATCACACATGTGATGCCTTTTTCCTTTCCTCGTTCAGCCACAACTTTAATGAGGGATTTATCTCCTGATAACACCGTTTGCCTTACTGAATTGTAAGAGGCAACGGCAATCTTCTCTGCTGGTAAGTCCGCCATCAATTCCTTGACGACATTACCATTTGCAACAACAGCCAGCATGGCACCATCACTGGGTAACTTTTGCATTAAACGGCCACGCGCAAGCACCATTTTCAGTGCATCTTGCAATGAAAATACACCTGCGATACATGCCGCTGCATATTCACCAATGCTGTGCCCCATCACGATTGAAGGCTGTACGCCCCAAGATTGCCACATTTTTGCTAGTGCATATTCAAGCACAAATAAACTCGGTTGCGTAAATTCAGTTTGTGACAAACGTTTGGCATCTGCTCCCCACATTACCGCTTTGATAGAAAAGCCTGCTGCTTTTTCGATGAATGCTTCACATTCGTCCACAGTACTTTTAAATACGCGGTTTATGCCATAAAGGGCTTGTCCCATACCTTTGTACTGTGACCCTTGCCCTGTAAACATAAAGGCAATCTGCTCACTTTTTACTGGTAATTTTGATGCTGCTAGTGGCTTAGTTATCTGCGCTTGAAGCGCATCACAGAGCGCTTGTTTATTCGCTCCGGTAACCGCTAACCTATAAGGATAATGAGCCCGCCTCATCGCTGCATTTGCAACAACCTGTTCAAGGTTATCACTGCGTTCCAGTAACGATAAATAGCGTTGTGCTAATACCGCGAGTTGTTGCTCAGACTTCGCTGAAATAGGTAACAATAAGGCATCATTATTGATCTCAGTGTTGCTTTGCTCAGACGGCGTATGAGAGGCCAAGATCAGGTGTACATTCGTACCAGAAAACCCAAAAGCACTGACCGCGGTATGTATTTGAGTCTGCTCAGATAAATCAACAGTTTGTTTCGTAACCTGTATTTGCTGCTCATCGATTTCGATAAACTGATTTAGCGTATCGTAATGTACTTGTGGCGGCAGTTGTTTGTTTGCGGCGATCAACGCAGCTTTAATCACAGAAGCGACACCAGATGCTGCTTCTGTATGTCCTAAATTTGCTTTCACTGATCCCACATAAAGAGGATTATCCGCATCACGAGCAGGTGTATATACCGCTTTAAGGGCGTGCATTTCAATCGGATCACCAAGAGGTGTCCCGGTTCCATGAGCTTCTACATAATGTAATGCCTGCGGCGTCACTTTGGCATTTTTCAATGCTTGCTTGATCACCTGTTGCTGCGAATTGCCATTTGGTGCGGTAAGGCTTGAGCTGTGGCCATCATGGTTCATAGCGCCACCTTTGATCACAGCCAAGATCGTATCTTGATCTCTAATGGCGTCACGTAAACGCTTCAACGCAATAACACCGCAGCCTTCACTGCGTACATAACCATCCGCACGATTATCAAATGCCTGACATAACCCTGAAGGCGACAACATCTGTGCTTTTTGTAACGGTACGAAAGTATCGGTTGTCAGCATTAGGTTTACACCACCAGCAAGCGCCACATCGACCTCATGATTTTGCAAAGTTCGCATGGCTTGATATATCGCTGTCGCCGCTGAAGAACATGCTGTATCAAATGTCATCGCAGGCCCATGAAGCCCTAAACAGTACGCAACTCGCCCTGCGATCGTATTAACTGCATTTCCCGTAGCCCAATATGCTGAATCAGCAATATCACCGTACTGATAACACAGATCAGCGTATTCATTAGCCGCTGAGCCAATAAATACACCAATAGCAGCTGTATTTTTTGTTTCGCCAGCATAGCCTGACTGCTCCAGCGCTTGATACGCAGTTTCAAGTACCAGTCGCTGCTGCGGATCCATGGATTCTGCTTCTCGTTTTGAGATATTAAAAAACGCGGCATCGAATAAGTCGACATCACTAATAAGTCCGCCATGTAATTTGGCATGGCTTTGGCCTTTTAATGTTTCGTGAATTGTTTCAAGCGATCCTTCAATATTTTGCTCTACGACAGATTTACCGGCCATCAAAGCTTGCCAGTAATCATCTAGCGAATTGATGTTACCAGGGAACTTACAACCCGCACCGATAATCGCAATCTGATCTGCGCCTTGCTCTAATTCTTCGACGCGAGATTGCAGCTTTTCTATGGCTTTGTATGCAAGCTTTAATGTTGAATTTGTTTTACTTTCCATTTTTACAACTCTACTTCTAAAGTTTCTAACTTATTCCGTAATAGCGACTCTAACTCTGCTTCATTAAGGTCATCCCACTCAGGCTCTTCTTCACCTTCTGACACCGAATGTGCCGACGTTTCAATATCAACTAGAGTGACATGCTCAATATCGAATAACTCGTCATATAAGAAATTGCTTAATAGGTTGGCACTGGGGTAGTCAAAGGATGCCGACACTGGAATGTTGATATGAAATATTGCCTCTAACCCTTCTTTGAACTCGATTGCTTTTAAGCTATTCATGCCCAAATCGGTAAAACCATCATCAGCTGAAATAGTCGCGCTGGCGACATTCAGTGTTGCAGCAAGCTGCTCCATTACTCGTTCTACAATCTCTTTGTGACGTGAGGTCTCGGGAAGCGCTAATAGCGTCTCTTTAAGCGGTGAACTTGAACGTGAATTTGCTTGTTGGTGTGACCCAAAAACAGACTCTGAAATGGTAGCAAATAGGCGATTTTCACCATGTAGCTCAATCAGCGGCAGAAACTTCGACCAGTCCATACAAGTAATCGTGAATTGTGTTTGTTCACTCGTCATAGCCTGCAGCATTTGTGCAAACATCTGCTCAGCTGGTGCTGGCAAAATACCACTTTGCAATAGCGTCTCTTGTTCATGAGCAGACGCTGCCATACCGGTGTTTAGCCAAGGGCCCCAGTTTAAGCATTGGGCATTGATCTTTACTGTATTTAAGTAATGACAGTAAGATTCCAAGAACCCATTGGCAAGTGCGTAACTTGCTTGATATGACGCCCCCCAAGTTGCAGCGATTGAGGAGAAGGCAACGAATTGAGGAATGTTGTAAGCTTGAACCTGCTCACCAACATATAACGTCCCTTGTATTTTTACATTCAAGGTCGCCAGCACAGCATCATCGTGACATTCTGAGAAGTGTTGGATCTCACCTTTTACCCCCGCTAAGTGATAAACACCATCAACACGGACTTCACGGTAGGTTTCAGCAAAAAGTTGCTGGACACTGTTTTTATCTGTGAAATCACATTGCTGTATGAGAACCTTGCAGCCTAGTGCTCTGAGTGACTCTACAACATTGCTATCTTGCTCACTAAAGCGTGTATCTCTGCAAGCTAATATCAACTGGCTTGCACCTTGCTGAGCCAAAAAGCTTGCCAGTTTGAGCGCAATACTGCCCCTGCCTCCAGTGATAAGATACTTACCCGTCAACACCGGTGGATTTACCGCAACAGCCTCTTCAACCTGTACCAAGCGCGGAACGCGAAGAGTATTATCACGCGTTGCGACCCAGCGCTCCTGTCCATAACCATGCAAAACGAAATCCGTCATTGTTTGCAATTCACGGTCGTTGACATCAACCGAGTTTATATCCAGCAAGCTACAGTGTAGTGATGGACATTCCATATCTATGGACTTAAGTAGCGACCACATTCCACCTTGACTGAGATTGACAGTGTCATCTGAATCCACGCAAAGTGCACCTGTCGTAATCGCCTTTAAGCGCATGTGCGAATTAGCACTCAGCACTTTGATACATGCCTTTAACATCAGTGCTTGCTGTGATATGGCGGAAAATACCGACACTTCTTCAAGACCTTGTGGTGCTATGAATATGACCTGACCTTTATCAGCAACTTGCTCTACCCAACACTGGAGCGCTTGCTCAAATGCAGCACTGTTCATCTCTGGATGAACGAAGGAGCTAAGGTCAATATGGGTTACCCTTATTGTATTGTGAGTTTCATTCAGCTTGGTACTTAACAAGTGTGGTAGTAAAGTATCAAAGCCGAGCAACAATACATCATCAATCACTGTGGTAGCGTTTTGCTCTTCTGTGTCTATATACTGCTCCCAAGCGTAATTAAGCAGCTCCACCACCGACTCAGAATCATTCGCCGAATCACCTTCAAGGAAACTAAAAATTTCAGGTAAGCTGGCTTTTGCAGCATCAGATAAATCAGCATCATTGAGCAAGTTTTTAAATACATCAGCAGAGCTCTGCGCCTTTGTTAAAGGCGATACTTGCTCACGTAATGGGTTATGGCGCTCAAAATGTGTTCTTTGGAACGGATAGAGAGGAAGCCTTACTTTATTGGTTGGAATTGAATGTAAAACGGCGTCAAAGTGAATTGACTCCCCAACTTCATACAATGACGCTAGACACGCATACAGGGTGTTGATCTGCTCATTAATCGCGATGTAGTGCGTCTCTGTTTGCTCACTGCGAGGTACTGATAACATCGCGTTTTGCATCCCAACAACCAACACATTGGCATCTTGTAATTCCTGTAGCATAGCCGTTTGTGGTCGCGCTACAGTTGCATCAACGGAAGTTAATGACTCTTCGCTTAGCAACACAAACTCAACTTGTGCTTTGTCAAAGCTAAGTACGTTGTTAAGTATTTCGTTACTGGCAGCGAGACTTGCGGGCTCACCTAATAATGACCTTATCACTTCTTGAATTGTCAAAAGACCGACAAAATGCGCAGCGAGCACATGTGCCAAATCAGAGTCTCCGCCTACCCCTTTTAGGGTCACTCCATAATCATCTAGACATCTGACTAAAGCATAAAAGTGGCACGCAGTGAGGACTTGATGTACTTGCGGTGATAATTCACTTTGCGCAACATACCATGCTAGTGGCTGTGTTAAATCTGATGCAACCCAAGCAGAAACTTGATTAAAGTGAGTAGCATAAACAGGAAGCTGTGTCTGCATTGCTGCGATAACGCCTTGTAGATCAGCTAAAGCGTTAAATTCAGTTAGCTGTATGTAATTTTCACGCTTTCCTAAAGCACTTGGTGCTGTCGGCGCTTTCTCTTTTAAGCGCGCAAGTAGACTTTCTCGACTATGAGCAAAGGTCGCAAAACGATATTTATAATGATTATTTGCCCGTACCGTGGATGCGCAAATATCAGCAAAGCTATCAGAGTCCCTCGAAATAACATCAATATAATCTGCTCGAAGTTGCTGTAATGCGCCCTCACACTTGGCGGATAAAATAAATGGATGTACAGTCCTGTCAGTATTGTCAGGTTGCGCTGCTACCTCTGATGATTGATACTCTGAAAGAATACAGTGTACGTTGGTGCCGCTCATCCCAAAGCCGCTTACTCCGGCAGATTTGTTAGTGCATGCTGGCCATGCCATGCCTTCACTCACCACAGATAGCGGGTAACGTTGCCAATTAATATACGGGTTTGCAGACTCAAAGTGTAAACTTGGTGGCAGATAATGATGATGGATCGCAAGTGCGGTTTTAAAAAATGAAGAAATACCCGCTGCGGCCTCTAAATGCCCCATGTTTGTTTTTACAGCGCCGATGTAAAGTGGATTTTCTGCTGATTTGGCTGACTTAAAAATAGTACCGAGCGCATTTACTTCAATTGGATCACCCAATGAAGTGCCTGTACCATGTGCTTCAATGTATTGAATATCTTCAGCTGTTTTATTTGCGTTGTGTAGCGCACTTTTAATCAAAGCCGCTTGTGCTGAACCGTTGGGCGCTGTTAAACCGTTACTTCTACCATCATGATTGACCGCGGAACCTGAAATCACGCAGATGATGTTATCCTTGTCTTTGATTGCATCACTCAAGCGTTTAAACACCGCAACACCACCGCCTTCCCCTCTAACATAGCCATCAGCAGACTGATCGAAAGTATGGCACTTACCGCTGGTTGAAAGCGCACCAATCTGGCTAAATCCGATGTAGCCATTAGGTGCTAGCATGAGGTTGACCCCAGCAGCTAAGCCAATATCACACTCTCGACTGCGTAGACTTTGACATGCTAGGTGGATGGCAAGCAAAGAAGAAGAGCAGGAAGTGTCGAGTTGCATCACAGGACCGTGCACATTGAGAAAGTGCGCCAGCCTACCTGCTGCAATCGCACGGTTTGTGCCTAAGCCAATTTGCGAATCTATTGTATCAGCAGCGGAAAGGTGCAATAACTCATAATCCGCCGAACCTATACCGACAAAAATACCCGCCGCGGCACCTGATATTTGTTTAAATGAAATGCCAGCATGTTCAAGGGCATGAACACTTAGCTCCAGTAACAAGCGCTGTTGTGGGTCAAGATTTTCAGCTTCAGCTGCTGACATGCCAAAAAAGCGCTCATCAAACCCGAAAACATCATCAACAAAGCCACCATAATCAGTATTATAGTGGCCAGTTTTAAACGGTGTTGAATCATAAAAACGCTCAGTATTCCAACGGTTTCGAGGCACCTTTGAGATGACATCTTTGCCATCTTTGAGTAATGTCCAAAACTCATCTAAGCTGCTTACACCACCTGGTAATCGGCAGCTGCCGCCAATCAAGGCTATCGGCTCATGTTTGGCTGCCCGCTCAAGTGCTAATTCCTGCTTTAGGCTCGATATTTTCTCTAACGACTTTTTTAAGACGCCATTTATTTTTTCGTCATTGATATTCGACATCAAACAATATCCTTGCTGTCAGCTAAAACTTGTATTAATCCTTCTGTTAGAAAGCGTGCTTAAAGCTCGCTTTCTAACATAGCTAGTAGTTCTTCATTAGATAATTCTGAAGTACTTGCCGGTTGCTCCTGAACTTGTTTTGCAAAGCCCTGCGCCGCGCTGCCAGCTCCCGTGCTCGCCACAGGTTCCGGAGGCGTCGTTATGTATTGTTTGATGTAATTTGCTAAAGTTTGAATGGTTGGATAAGACCACGCAGCAGTGGCATCTATATCTAATTGATACTGGTTCTCAATCGCTTCAATTAGTTCAACGGCATCAACCGAGTCCAACCCATATGCCGCAAACTGCTCATGCTCATCTATCTCACTCAGTGGCTTTTTCGCTTTATTCGCAATCCACTTTTTCAAGAAACTCGCAATCTCAGCGCTGTTGCTTTGAGTACTAAGTTGCTCATCAATAGTATTTTGCTGCGTTTGCTCCATGTGAGACACGTTAGCATCTGACAATATTTGTTTAGCGCTTGGCGTATCCGACGATCTTAACAACACATCCAAAGTATAATCGCCACCCGGTGCGCTTTGCTCTGAGTCTAAGGTTTGACTTTGCGCTTTTTTGAGTAGCTGAGTGACAACAGCCATCTCGCTCTTTTCATACACAGTCGCTATATTTTTATGTAGCACAAAAATCTCTTTTTCTATCTGCATATCGAGCCAATTGGCCACAAGCGCTTTGGCACTGTCATCGACTTGAGTCGACACGCTCAGCGCCGCTTTTGCACAGTACAACCCTGCCAACCACCCTATAGTGTGATTCAATAACAGCTCTTTTTTCTTAGCGGGAACACTGGTGTTTTGTAGTGCACGTTCAACTTCTGAAATGTGAGCCTTAAAAGCAGACTGTAATTTATCGGAGCCATCAGCATCAGCAATAAAGACACTTAAGTTATCAGGGTTTGCAAGGTAACTTGCACCAACAAACACTTGTAATGTTTCTGTGGGGCCCTCAAAGACTCTTAGTAGTCGAGTATCACGGTATACTTGAGCAAAACCATTACTCTCGATATATCCTCGACCACCTAGCATCTGCATCGCATCGTCAACACAATGCCAAGCAAACTCAGTGACAATATATTTAACAATAGCGAACATCTCATCAGGTACATTTTGCTGCAAATCTGTCAGCATTGAGACTCTTTCTAACAGTGCTTCTGATGCCGATAATGCAAAAGCATGAGCGGTTATCTTTTTCTGAGTTTCAGGGTTATCTGACAAGCGACCAGTAGAAATAATACGTTTGCTAGCATACCTCTGCATCACCGCAAGACTTCGACGCATAGTACCTATTGCCATCGCAGCGATACCTGCACGGCCAAGCATCATCGCGTCTTTTGCGACATCAAATCCTTTACCTAATGTGCCAAGCATGCGTTCATCAGGTACAAACACATCATTGAAGTAAATTTTATTTTGTACCATGCCACGGAAACCCATGGTTAATGCTTCTGGGCCTTGTTGTATACCGACAGAGTTACTATCAACAACAAACCCTGTCATCCCCAGAGCTTGCTCATTATCAAAAGCAAGGGCGAACACATTAATTAGGTTTGACCAAGCTGCATTTCCTGACCAAATTTTCTCACCTGATAAGCGCCAACCGCCGTCTACTTTTTTCGCAGTAAGCTTAATCTGGCGAGGATCAGAACCTGCACTGGGCTCGGTGAGGGCAAAAGCGGCAAGCATGCGGCCTTGCGCCAACTCTGAGACGAATTGTGAGCGGATAGCTGGTTTTGCAGACATTAATATTGGACGGATCCCCAATACTTGGTGTAGTCCTACAAATAATGCCAAGGTAAGGTCTACTGATGCTAATGCAGAGACCACTTTAAATGTATCTGTGGTACTTAGACCAACCCCGCCTTGCTCTGGTGGCACAAGCAATCCTAGTATTCCTTGAGTGCTAAAATCCATGACAACATAAGGCGGAATACAGCGACGCTCATCAATCAATTGCGAGTTAATACGGCGGCTTGAATAATCTTGCAACCATTCAATTAATTCATTTGCTTTGTGCTGACTTTGCTGTAAATCGATGGCTGTTGCCGGGCGCTGTTGCACCTCAGCAGTCGCGGTTTCATTTACAAGACAAATAATATCAAGCTCATTTGCTTCATACATTTGTCTGATTTTTGTGCGTTGAATTTTACCACTGGTGGTTTTCGGGATGCGTTTAACAATCACAAGTTCAGCCACTTGAAGACCATGGTGTACAGATAGCGCCACCGATATTTTTTTCAACAAGGCATGTGCTTCAGCTTCACTCACTTTAACTGTATTTAATTTTTGAACGACCACCACTTTTTCTTCATCTTGATGAGATGAACTAAACACGGCACATTCATTCACTTTACAAAGCGCATCAACTTTAGTGACCGACGCTTCAATATCGTGAGGATAGAAGTTTTTGCCTCGTATAATAATGGTTTCTTTGATCCTGCCGGTGATATAAAGCTTAGCTTCGGACTTAAATCCAAGATCACCGGTTCTAAAAAACTGGTTGCTATTGCCCGCTACTGTGTTATTAAAAACGGCGTTTATTGTCTCTGACTTTTTATAGTATCCAGAGCAAACCGAAGGGCCTGCAATCCAAATTTCGCCGATATTACCATCGCCACATACTTCGTGTGTTTCAGGGTCAACAATGAGAATTTCATGCTGGTCTTGAGAAATACCACAACTCACCCTGCCAATCCCTTGATATGGTACCGATTGACCAGTGTATCGCTCAGCTGATGTAAATAACACACACTCTGCCATACCATAACTGGCATAAAACACATCACTTCTCAGCCCTAATGGCTTAAATACCTCAATAAATCGATTTAGTGTTTCTGCTTTAACAGGCTCTGCACCGTTAATCATTTTCTCTAACGTCGATAGATTGATATGGCTGAGATCTTTTCCGGCAGCTTTACGAACACAATAATCAAAAGAGAAGTTTGGACCGGCCAGATAAGTGCCTTTAAATTTTGAAATAGCCTCTAGCCACATCAACGGGCGTTTTAAGAAGTTAGTACTAGAAAATACCACTGACTTCCCGCCATTATAAGTTGGGGTTAAATAACACCCTACGAGTCCCATATCATGGAAAGGTGGTAACCAAGAAACGCAAACAAGCGAGCTATCAAACCCATATGCCGATTTGATACTCTCCAAATTCGCGATCAGATTTTCATGCTTAATGATCACGCCCTTCGGTGATCCAGTTGAGCCTGATGTGTACTGAAGATAGGCGATGTCTTGTGGATGAATGATAGGAAGATCAAAGCTCTCATCAGATAGCCCTTCAAAGCTCAACTCATCAATAATCAATATTGAAAGTGCACCTGTAATAAGCTGCTGCTCAAATTGGGATTTAAGCTTATCTTCATGTTGACGCAGGCAAACAATAGTCGTCGCACCTGCATCTTCCACTACTTTTTCAAGATTCGTCAAATTAGCGGCTGAATCTGGTAACACTTGAGGAATGGCAATACGCTTGGAAATAAAACATCCCAGTAAACTCGTAATAAAGAATTTTCCGGTCGGCACAGCGATAACCACCGCACCTAGCTTTGGCTGTTTAAGCAGTACTGAACTTATCTGTTTTGAATACTGGAGTAATTGCAAGAAGCTCAATGACTCAACATCATCGATATCTTTAGATCGGATAAATTCAAAGGCTGTGTCGTGCGGTTTGTTTTTGGCATGCTCTTGTATAAGAGAGACGTAAGTTAAGGCTTTACTATCACCTACAAATTCATTCTCGTTACTACGATTATTATAATTCATAACTTATACTACTTTATAATTCCTTGCCTAATTAGCAATAATACATATAGAGCCGAAATACTTAATACATAAAAATGTAAAAATGATAATTACGACCATCCCTCCCTCTCCAACACTTTAATCAGAAAAAACTAAGAAAATATAGCTAATTCATCACCCTTTTTAGTGTCTCGAGAATTATGAAAAATTAAGCTAACCGATAGGCAAAAAAGTGTCAACAAAAACAAAACAAACCAAACACAAAAAAAATAAACCGTTGACTTAAAAAAAACCGAGTGCAATCATAAAACCATATAAAACACCAAGTAAACAAACAAACTGTTGCAAATAGCAAAATAAAACAAAACAAATTAAAACGAAATTGATCAAAAATTTAAAATAAAAAAGAAGTGTAAAAAGGCTCACTCATAAAGCTAATTAACGGGTTCCATATATAAGTATTGGAAACAACAAGGAAGAATGTGGTTTGTGGGAAGGAAGTTATTTAGTTGCGGCTTCATCAACAGTAACTACCACCCCTTATAAATCAATCAACCTCCCCTTGCTGTGGCGAATTATCATAAATAATACAATCACATATGAGGTTTAAGTTTGAAATCAAATAATAGAGTTCGTATTTTTGATACAACATTGCGAGACGGTGAACAGGCACTGCGAAGAAGCTTATCAAAAGATGAAAAATTACAACTTGCAAAGGCAATTGCGAAGCTAAATGTTGATGTAATGGAGGTTGGGTTTCCCGCTTCTTCTCCTGGGGACTTTGCCTCTGTAGAGTTAATTGCAAAAGAGATTCAAGGACCTACGATCTGTGCACTGGCCAGAGCCGTGCCTGAAGATGTTATCGCATGTGGTGAAGCATTAAAGCCCGCGCAACATAAACGTATTCATATTTTTATTGCAACTTCACCTATACATCTTGAGAAAAAGTTAAATATCAATTTACAAGCGGCCACGGATAAAGCTGTAGAGGCGATTTCCATCGCTAAAGAGTATACTGATGATATTGAATTTGGGTGTGAAGATGCCACTCGCACCCCACCTGAAGACCTTTGCTATATCATCGAAAAAGCCATTGCAGCTGGGGCTACAACCGTTAACTTAGCTGATACAGTAGGTTATACCACTCCGAAAGAATTTCATCAGCTCCTGAGCCACATCAAAGCCAATGTTTCTAATATTGATCAAGCTATTTTATCAGTTCACTGCCACAATGATTTAGGTCTAGCAGTAGCAAATAGTGCTGAATCACTGTTAGCCGGAGTAAGGCAAATTGAGTGCACGGTCAATGGTATTGGAGAGCGTGCCGGAAACTGCGCATTAGAAGAAATCACCATGCTACTCAGTGCGCGCAAAGACCTGTTCGGCCTTTACAGCAATATTAAAACTGAGCTCATCAAACCAACTTCAGAGCTTGTCAGCTCTGTAGCTAGAATGCCTGTGCAGTTGAATAAAGCGGTTGTAGGAGGTAACGCATTTGCACATTCATCAGGAATACATCAAGACGGCGTTATCAAATCCAGTATTACTTATGAAATATTTCACCCAGAACAAGTTGGCATAAGTAAAAACGAACTTTACTTCACAGCTCGTTCTGGTCGAAAAGCTATTGCACATTTTTTAACACAAACAGGTTGCCCATGTGAAGAACAAGAAATTAACAATATTTACAGTCAATTCCTACAACTTGCTGACAAAAAAGGGCAGGTTTATTGGTACGATTTAACATCTTTGTATTACAAGAACAAAGTAAATCTCTGTGACAAAAGATATAACTTAGTGAGTGCTATCACCAAGTGCGCTTCTGAACGCGCTATTTCGGTTAATTTAGTCCTGCAAAACAATCAAAAATTACAGAGTTTTGAATCAGATAGCACAAATCTAATTGAAGCATTACAGAATCTAAAAATAACGAATGAGCCCATAATTATTCGAGATCTATCTTTAGAATTCGCTCCTGAAAACTTTATTTATAATGCAAAACTTAGCATCACCTTAAATAACAAGCCTATTTATGGAGAAGGCTCTGATGAAGATCCAAATATAGCAATAATAAAATCATATATTTCTATATTGAACATCATTAATATGCTTAACCAGATAAGGGAACATCAACATTCTTTGCAATCAGCCTAAATAAAATAAAAATGCAAAATAATAAACAACAAACAAAACCTTAATGAAATTGAAGAAATGCAATACAAATGGGAAAGATTGTGAAAGCAAAAACACTTTACGATAAAATTTGGGAAAGCCACCTAGTGAAGGAAATGCCCAACGGATTTTCTTTATTATATGTTGACCGACATCTCATTCATGAAGTGACATCTGCACAGGCATTTTCTGGTTTGTCAGAAAAGCAGCACAGTGTTCGGCAACCGCTGCTTGCCATAGGCACCATGGATCACGTAGTGCCAACGGCAAAAGATCTTATCGACGTCATGTCCGCTGAGCAACGTAATCTTCTAGCATTAATGCACAGTAATTGTGAAACCCATGGTATTCCTCTGTTTGATTTAGGTCACACTCGTCAAGGGATAGTGCATGTCATCGGCCCAGAACTTGGTTTTATTCTTCCTGGAACAATTGTAGTGTGTGGAGATTCGCACGCTTCTACACATGGCGCATTTGGCGCACTTGCATTTGGTATTGGCGCTTCTGAAATCGAACATGTCCTTGTCACTCAGACGCTTGTACAAAAGAAACAAAAAACATTTCGGATCACCGTTGAAGGTCGACCTAATGATGCTATTTCTGCAAAAGATATTATTTTGAAAACCATCCAAACTCTTGGTGTAAGTTCAGGCAACGGCTATGTAGTCGAGTTTTGTGGATCGGTAATTGAAAACTTGTCCATGGAACAAAGAATGACGCTTTGTAATATGTCAGTTGAACTAGGCGCAAAAGCAGGGCTAATAGCTCCGGATCAGAAAACCATTGATTACATCAAAGGTCGGCAATTGGCTCCAAAAGGCGATGCTTGGCTAGAAGCTTTGGCAGATTGGACAGCATTACGTAGCGATAATGATGCCATCTTTGACAAAGAAGCAAGTATCAATGTCGACGATACTCACTCTTTTGTAACTTGGGGAACCAGTCCAGAACATGCGATTGACGTTACTAGTCTCTTACCTTTCCCAGAGCAAGAACAAGACGAGAACAGAGCACAAGGAATGAGCAGAGCCTACTCGTATATGCAGTTAACGCCGGGTATGCGCTTAGATGAAGTAAAAATAGATGTTGCTTTTGTTGGTTCATGCACGAATAGCAGAATCGAAGACTTACGAGCAGCGGCTACGCAAATAAACAAACGTCGTGTTAGCCCAACAGTTAAAGCGATCATTGTTCCAGGCTCAATGGAAGTCAAAAAGCAGGCTGAAGCTGAAGGGCTTCATATGCTTTTCGAACAAGCCGGATTTGAGTGGCGTCTCCCGGGTTGTTCTTTATGCGTTGCAATCAACAACGACACTTTATCCGCAGGCACTAGGTGTATTTCTACTAGCAACAGGAACTTTGAAAACCGCCAAGGTAAAGGCGTACTTACCCACCTTGCTAGCCCTAGAACCGTGGTGGAATCAGCAATCAAAGGACATATTGCTAACCCAGCATTATGAAATAATTAAATTAATTAGGAGTTTAATCATGTCTTTCAGCTTAGTATGTAATGCTGACAAAATTAATAATGACTTATTAAAAAGCTATGATGCGTTGCCAGCCGATCCTTACATCAAAGATGGCATGAAACGTTTTAGAACTTTTTCTTATGGTGAAGTAAAAAATGGTAAAGTCGATTGGAATGCGACTAAGCCTTTTTTTCAATCTAATGAAGCTAACTCATACGCTGGTGGAATTAAAAGATCGTTCCAACATACGGGTGAGGAGGCCAAAAAATTTGCGCAAGCGATTGTTACTGACGCATTAGAAAAAGAGTGGGTCAATGCCGATCACTTTTTTATTGGTTGCCATCAAATACGCGTTACCGCAGATGCTAAGATTGTCGGCTACCCTGCCCCTGAAGGTTTTCACCATGATGAAACCGACTTTATCGCTATCAACCTAATCAATGAGCATAATGTGAACGGTGCAATCTCTTTTATTAGCGACTTCAACGACACCAGCAACATTTTATTTGAGAAAAAGCTAGAGCCTGGACAAAGCCTTTATGTTGAAGATCTCAAGCACAAACATTATGTGTCTCCGTTCACACCCAAATTACCCAATATTGAAACGTATCGAGATATTATTGGCATCGCCTTTTATATGAACGATAGATAACTTAGCCAAGCGCGGGAAAATAGGTTATACCGCACCGGCGTGAGCTTTGAGTTGCAGTTAGGTAGCAAAAAATACGATACATTCGCTAGTAATGCTATCTGGCTGCACATTGTATGTAGGGATATTGAATAAACCAATGAACAAAATTTATAAAGTAGCTGTATTGCCTGGAGACGGAATTGGTCCAGAGGTCATGGCTGAAGCACTGAAAGTACTAGATATAATTGCAGATAAATTTGCATTAACATTCTACTTTCAACATTACGATGTTGGCGGTATCGCCATTGATAAACATAATCATGCGTTACCACAAGAGACACTTGCAGGTTGTGAGTGCGCCGATGCCATCTTATTTGGCTCTATTGGTGGACCGAAATGGGATAGTTTACCACTCGATCAGCGCCCAGAGCGAGCCGCATTGCTAAAGCTTAGGTCACACTTCGATCTCTTTTGTAACCTTCGCCCAGCGACAATATATCAAGGGCTGCAACATCTATCACCATTACGCAGCGACATTGCACAGCAGCAGGTTGATATGATGGTTGTTCGAGAGCTCACAAGTGGTATTTATTTTGGCCAACCAAAGGGACGTGAGTTGAATAACGACCAAGAAGTCGCGTTTGATACCATGCGTTACTCAAAGTCAGAGATAACTCGTATTGCTCATCTTGCTTTCTTAGCTGCTCAAAAAAGAAATAAAAAAGTAACCTCTGTCGATAAGGCAAATGTGCTTGAGTGCAGTCGGCTATGGCGTGAAACGGTAGATGAAGTAGCTACAAGCTACCCAGATGTACAACTTGAACACATGTATATTGACAATGCAGCAATGCAGTTAATTCGTAAACCTAGCGATTTTGATGTCATTTTGTCCTCTAATCTATTTGGGGATATTTTATCCGACGAGTGCGCTATGATCACAGGTTCCATGGGTTTACTCGCATCGGCAAGTATTAACCAATCCGGTTTTGGGTTATTTGAACCAGCGGGAGGCTCAGCTCCAGATATTGCCAACTTAGGCATCGCGAACCCTGTTGCACAGATCCTTTCAGCTGCAATGTTACTGCGCTATAGCCTAGATCAAAATGCTGCTGCTGATGCTATTGAACAAGGTGTCGTGCATGCACTTCAACAAGGGGTATTAACCAAAGAGCTTGTTCCTAGTGATGAGCAACATCTTGCTAAGTCAACTTCAGAAGTAGGCGATTACATCAGAGACTATATTGCAAGGAGCTACTAGTAATGCCTAAAACCTTGTATGAAAAAGTGTGGGATGCGCATGTCATTACGCAAGACGGTGATGAAGTATTGCTTTATGTTGACAGGCATTTAATACATGAAGTCACCTCTCCTCAAGCATTTGATGGGTTAAAGCAAAAGCAGCGCAAATTACGCAGCCCAGATAAAACATTTGGCACCATGGATCACAGTATCTCTACTCGCTCATTAGCCATAGATGCGTGCGGCGATAACAACCGCAGACAACTACAAGCCTTGATTGAAAATTGCGAGGAGTTTGGCGTTCAGCTATACCCTGTAGGTAATGTGAAACAAGGGATCATACATGTTATGGCACCAGAGCGTGGACTCATTCTACCGGGTATGACGGTCGTATGTGGAGATTCACACACCGCAACACATGGTGCATTTGGCGCACTGGCATTTGGGATTGGTACCTCTCAGGTCGAGCACGTTATGGCCACCACAAGTCTAAAGCAGCATAAAGCCAAGACGATGAAAGTTGAAGTCAACGGCACTTTACCTTTTGGGGTGACGGCAAAAGATTTGATCCTCGCTATTATAGCCAAAATTGGGCATGCAGGGGCGACCGGACATGTTATCGAGTATTGTGGTAGTGCAATAGCAAGTCTCTCTATGGAGGCTCGAATGACTATCTGCAATATGTCTATCGAAGCTGGAGCCAAAGCCGGAATGATCGCACCAGATGAGGTTACACTTGCCTACTTGAAAGATAAAGAGTTTGCACCAAAGGGCGAACTGTGGGAGCTTGCTTGTCAAGACTGGAGCCAACTCACAGCTGATCCCAACGCACTCTACGACACGGTTGTAACCCTCAATGCCAACGACATTCAACCGCAAGTGACATGGGGCACTAACCCTGGGCATGTCTTGGGTATTAATGACATAGTACCAGATCCAAATAGCTTCACGGATCCTGCCGATCAAGAAGCTGCCAAAAAAGCATTACACTACATGGATCTCACGCCGGGCTCTAAAATTTCAGACATTGAGATAAATCATGTATTTATTGGCTCATGCACCAATGGTCGCATCGAAGATCTCCGTGCCGCTGCAAGGGTAGTCGAAAATAATAAGATTGCATCTGGTGTGTCAGCAATTGTGGTACCTGGCTCTGGTGAAGTGAAAAAACAAGCCGAAGTGGAAGGGCTTGATAAGATTTTCACTCAGGCTGGATTTGAGTGGCGCTTACCTGGTTGCTCGATGTGCCTAGGTATGAATGATGATTTGTTGCTTCAAGGAGACAGGTGCGCCTCTACCAGCAACCGAAATTTTGAAGGACGACAAGGTCGCGGTTCACGAACCCACTTAGTCAGCCCTGCGATGGCCGCATTGGCAGCCATAAAAGGCAGATTTACCGATATTAGAGAATTTATTAAGGAATAGCTATGAGTTGTGGTATTACAACGGTAACAAGCAAAGCCGCGCCGCTCGATCAGGTTAATGTGGATACAGATCAGATAATCCCCAAACAGTTTTTAACTTCGGTCTCTAAGCAAGGCTTTGGTCGGCACTTATTTCATGACTGGCGTTACTTAGATAGCGCTGGCACGCAGCCTAATCTTGAGTTCGTGTTAAACCAGCCTCAACACCAAGGCGCGGAGATCCTACTCAGTAGAGAAAATTTTGGGTGTGGTTCTAGTCGAGAACATGCGCCTTGGGCGTTAGCAGATTACGGTTTCAAGGTGGTGATCGCCACCAGTTTTGCTGATATTTTCTATGGCAACTGCATCAACAATCAACTGTTACCCGTTTCGTTGTCTAAATCAGAGATGGATACTTTATTTGACGCGGTACAAAGCACCGCCGACACGGCTATCACCGTTGATCTGGTTAATCAAACGGTAAGCTGTAATGGTGATAACTATTCATTTAACATCAGTCCTCTTCACAAAGAGACGCTCATTAAAGGACTTGATGCAATTGGACAAACCCTTGAACAAGAAGCGTTTATTCAAGCGTATGAAAAGAAAATCCCACAGTGGCGATGCGCACCACACTACGAGTGAAGTCCGGAGTTAGCCGCGACGTAAAATAAGGCTAGGTGTAGCCCTAGCCTCAAATCATATAGCTTGCTAGATTAGGTGATTAATCTCTACTGCAGCTTCTACATCAGCATCATAATCAACTGTTTCTAGACCAAACCCAAATAATTTTAAAAACTCATTATGATAGCCAACATAATCTGTTAGCTCATCAATTGTGTCTGTATCTACTGTATCCCAAATTGTTTGCACGCGAGCCTGTACGCCCTCTTCTAGCTCTTTATAGTTTTGGAATAAATGACCGCCTTCGTCAAAGCGCGGAGATTGTCCGTATAGGTTTTCGCGGAACAAACCATCTATCTGCTCAATAGTCCCTTCATAGGTACCATCCCCTTTCATGACTTTAAACAGCGCAGAAATATATAAAGGCATAATAGGAATCGCCGAGCTTGCCTGCGTCACAACCGCATTTAACGAAGAAACATAAGCCTCACCATTAATATCAGATGTCGTCTCGCGGATAGCAAGTGTCGCACGGTCTAAATCTTCTTTCGCTTTACCAATTGTCGCATGTCCATAAATTGGCCAAGTTAGCTCTTTACCGATATACGTATAGGCAGTCGTCTTAAAGCCATCGGCGAGTACATCCGCTTGTTTAAGCGCATCAATCCAAAGCTCCCAATCTTCACCACCCATTACTTTAACTGTATTTGCAATTTCTTCTTCATTTGCTGCCTCAACAGTCACTTCGTCGATAATACGCTTTGATGTATTTAGGTTTTTAGTAGTAATAGCAGAGCCAATAGGCTTAAGCGTCGAAGAGTAAACCTCTTCAGACTTAGGGTCTTTGCGGCGAGGGGAAGCAAGGCTGTAGATGACAAGATCGACTTTTCCAAGCTCAGTCTTAATGGTGTCGATGGTTTTTTGCTTTAACTCATCAGAAAATGCGTCACCGTTAATATTCTTTGACCATAAACCGGCTTCTTCAGCTGCTTGCTGGAATGCAGCGGTGTTGTACCAACCCGCAGAGGCTGTTTTTTTCTCTGTGCCTTCTTTTTCAAAAAAGATACCAAGGGTTTTCGCGCCAGCACCAAATGCCGCGGTAATACGAGAAGCCAAACCATACCCTGTTGACGCACCGATCACTAAAACATTTTTAGGGCCATTTTCAATTTGACCTTGTTGCTTTACGTACTCAATTTGCTCTTTTACATGTTCGGCGCAGCCTACAGGGTGCGCGTTCGTACAAATGAATCCACGAATTTTTGGTTTAATGACCATAAGTGATCCTATCCATTAATTTGATACAAAAAATAAAAGTGAGTCTACGCCCACTTTATTAAAATTACTGCGTAGTGTACTGGTAGAAATGCAAAACACACATCTGATCAGCTATCAAACTTTGAGCCACCTAAACATGTTGGTGATACTGGTGCTTGACCTTCTTTTTCTGAAAACTCTTCCGGCGTGTAGGCATGTATTGCTAAAGCATGGATGTGATTTTGTAATTCATCCTTCAGTACTTCGTTAATTTTTCTGTGACGCTGAAGTAAGCGCTGCCCTATAAACTGCTCACTCACAACGATAACCTTAAAGTGAGAGTCTTCGCCACGGCTGTGCATGTGACTTTCATTAATAACATTAAGGTGTTTGCAGGCAACTGCTTGCGCGATTTTGTCGTAAATTTGTGATTGCATTGACATTAAACTTTGTCTCCCATAGCAATTCGTGGCCTTACTATACGCCTATCACTCAGCATTTCCAACACTTCGAAAAGTCAGATTAATACGCCCTTGCGTGACTTTTGCTTGCTTGGGTAAGGCATGCTGGTAATCTCGCTGGCTGTTGCCTTGCATCATTAACAGGCTCCCGGTTTCTAGGAAAATATCGGTCACCTCCTGAGTGTTTTTGTGACGTATTTTAAATTTCCGTGTTGCCCCAAGTGACAAAGATGCAATCACAGGTGTAGCCCCTAGTTCAGGCTCATCATCACTATGCCAACCCATACTATCTTGACCGTCGCGGTAATAGTTTGCCAATAACGCATTGAATGAGACGTCAAAGCGCTGCTCAAGTGTTTTTCTAATACCTTGCAATATCACTGGCCAAGGCGCACTGTCGAGTAGTTTTCCTGAATAGCTGTAGCGCACACCGGGATCGGCAATAAATCGCTCAAGTCTGGGGATTTTATGGGTCTTACCAAATAATGTGATGGTATTTTGCTGCCAAGGAATAGTGCTATAAAGCGCATCATATAGGGCTAAACTTTTCTCAAAGCTAATGGCACTTGGCTGATAGCTAAAACCGCTTGGCAAGTTCCGTGCGTTGTCTACTGCTCTCATGTTAAACTATCCGCTGCTTTTATTTACAGAAACGACTCATGACGACTGATGCAACTCTAGCCGGAAAACCATTTACGCTACATAGGTTTCCACTCGATCAAAAAAATCGTAGCTTACAAGCTTGGGATTCAGCCGACGAATACCTGTTAGATTATGTCTTTGAACACCACATTGACGCAAATCGTATCTTAATTATTAATGACGCATTCGGGGCATTATGTTGCGCACTTGCCGACAAACATTGCACCCTAGTGACTGATTCTTTTGTCAGTACCTTAGCTTACCAACACAACCTAGAAGTCAATGAACTGGAGCACGCCCAAGTTGAGGTACTCAGTAGCATCGACACATACCCTGAAGATATTGATTTGGTTGTGCTTAAGCTGCCGAAAAACGCCGGCTTATTACAGTCACAATTGGCGAAGCTGAGTAAACTTGACGCTGATATTCCGGTGATTGCGGCAGGCAAAGCGAAAGAAATCCACACCTCAACACTAAAAAGCTTTACGCACTTTCTAACTGAGCCTACCACAAGCTTAGCAGTTAAAAAGTCACGCCTAATATTCAGCAAGACGTCAGCCAAAGCGATTGATAGTAAATTTCCTGTGTCCTGGCCTTTGGAAAAAACAGACTTCGTACTGTCTAATGAGGCCAATGTATTTTCAAGAGACTCTTTGGATATTGGCGCTCGATTTTTTATCAATTATTTGCCTATGGGGAAAAAGCCTCTCAAGGTTATCGACTTGGGATGTGGTAATGGGGTAATTGGATTAATGACGTTAGCGAAAATGCCTAATGCCACTGTGACTTTTATTGATGAATCTGCAATGGCTGTGCATAGTGCACAGCAAAATATTAGTCACAACTTGCCAGAACGAGTCAAAGACTGTCGTTTTATACAAAATGATTGCTTGACTGGTTTTGAAAATGAAGGGGCTGATCTGATACTGTGTAATCCGCCATTTCATCAAGCAAATGCAATAACCGACCATATCGCTTGGCAAATGTTTATGCAGGCAAAGGCCGCACTTCGTCACGGTGGAGAGTTGAGAATAATTGGCAACCGCCACCTTGAATATGACGATAAACTGAAACGCCTGTTCGGAAATTGTAAAATACTCGGAAACAACAAAAAGTTCACTGTATTAAGTGCGACTAAAAGGAGCTAAATAAATGCGTGTTATATTGTTAATTGCTGTGCTCTCTTTTCTTTTAGCTGGGTGTAGTAGTACACCTCGCAGCGTAATTTTGCACCCGCAGTATCAAGGTCCATCTTCGAATGCTTTGAATACCAACATGGCATTACAAGTCAATGACTTGCGCACGACTAAATACACTATTCGCGTGAAAGATCAGGAACCGGCGCTGTACATGCCGGATGCAAACTTGCCAGTCAACCTTAATCATGTGATGACACAAGCGCTAGCAGCGCATGGCGCACAAGTTACATCTATAGCACCAACCAAAGTTGTGGTGAACATCAACCGCTTTAAAGCAATTATCGCAGAAACCCTGTCACAGCACCAAAGTGACGCTCAAACCAATGTAACGATACAAGTTACGCAAGGCACTAGAAGCTTTGAAAAGCAGTATAAGGGGAGCGCGAGCTTGTCGGGGCCACTAAAGCATGATCAAGCCAAAGTGGAGGAACAGCTTAATAACCTAGCTCAACAAGTCGTTGCCCGCATCGTTCAAGACCCAGAATTTATCCAGTTTGTGAGAGGACGTTAATGAAAAAAATAATCTTAAGTTTAACTATCTTACTATTTAGTGTCTGCGCCTTTGCCGATATGAACGGCAAGTTTGTGCAAAAAAACAATCTATTCCCACGGGTGCAAATCAATACCACCAAAGGCCCCATTATCGTTGAACTAGATCGCTCAAGAGCACCTATCACGGTCAACAACTTCCTCACTTATGTGATTAATAAAGACTACAATGGCTCTGTTTTTCATCGTGTTGAGCGCGATGAAGCCAACGAAAGAGACTTCGTCATTCAAGGTGGAGGCTACGACAAAGAATACGATGGTATGTTTGAGCGAGAGGCCATTTTTAATGAAAGTGGTAATGGTTTGAAAAATGATATGTACACCATTGCAATGGCTTATCAAGATAATAAACCACATTCTGGTACTCGACAGTTTTTCTTTAACATGGCTGACAATGACCATTTAAATCCGGGTCGAGGCTGGGGTTTTGCTGTGTTTGGAAATGTAATGGAAGGCTATGAAACACTGGATGCTATCATGCAAGTGGAAACGGATTACAATGAAAAACTTGGCTATACCTTTATTCCCAAAGAGCCTGTTGTGATCCTGTCCATCGACGTACTAAAGCAACCTGAGTAAATCTTCGTTATGTTGGTATCATCTAGCTTTTCACAGTACCTCAGTTACTACAAGGACAAACGCCTACTTACCATTTTTGCCTTTGGAATAAGTAGTGGTTTTCCTTGGGTATTAATTGGCTCGGTGATGTCAGCTTGGCTCAAAGACGAAGGTTTGAGCCGAAGCACCATAGGTCTTTTTGGTCTGGTTTATGGTGCATACACCATTAATTTTCTTTGGTCTCCACTCGTCGACAGAATCAAAATACCGCTGTTGCACACTTGGTTAGGTCAGAGACGCAGCTGGATAGCTAGCTGCCAAGTTATTGTTATTGTTGCTACCTTTGCACTGGCAAGTGTGTCGATCACGGAACACCTTTCACATGCCGCATTATTGTGCTTCATTATTGCGCTTTTCTCAGCAACACAAGATATTGCAATAGATGCTTATCGTATTGATATTTTGCCCGAGAACGAGAGCGAGAAAGCAACCGCTGCCGCCGCGATGGCAACGTCAGGATGGTGGTCGGGTTATGCTTTATTAGGAGCAATTCCATTTTTTATCGCCGACTTGCCCGGATTCAGCTGGCCTATTATTTACCAAATCTTAAGTGCTGTTGTTTGCTGTCTATTTATCATCACACTCTTAGCCAAAGAGCCTGAGTCTCATCGAGATCAGGTCCAAGCGCAGTTACAGCAAAGCTATGAGCAAAAGCTGACACTCGCCAGCTCACCTTCTGTCTATACCAAGGTGGTAGCGTGGTTAGCTGTAACCTTAGTAGAACCATTTAAGCGCTTTTTCGAGAAAAATGGAGTGAAAACAGCGTGTGCACTGCTTGCTTTTATTTTTATGTTTAAGATTGGTGAAGCGTTTTTGGCTCGAATGTCTATCGTCTTTTACAAAGAAATCGGCTTCACTAACACCCAAATAGGTCAGTACTCTAAGCTCGGAACAGGTGTTATTACTATCATATTTGCTTTTTTAGGCAGCATATTTAATCACAAATATGGCATCGTCAAAGGCCTATTTATCAGTGGTGTTGCCATGGCAGCGTCTAACTTGATGTTCTCTTGGATTGCAGTAGCAGGTCCGCAAGAGCACTTATATTTGATGGCTATTATTATTGATGGATTTACACAAGCTTGGTCGCTCGTGGCCATGGTTGCATTCATTTCGATGCTTTGCGATAGAGCTTTCAGCGCTACTCACTATGCGCTACTCGCCTCTCTTGGGAGTCTAGGACGTACCATGCTATCGGGTTATAGTGGTTTTGTAATAGATGATTTACTTGGAGGAAATTGGGCGGTCTTTTTCGCGCTAACAGCACTAATGGTACTACCATCCTTGTTGTTCTTATATCTCATTAGACACAAACTTTATGCAATTGAACGTGCATATCACACTAACAAGCGCTAGAGGTGCAGTTCCTTGCACCTTTTCATTTTGCTAGCGTAGCGCTTATTGCTCTTCTTTAATTAGCTGCAATCCCTCGTAAGGGTCAACTTCAAGCGCTTCGCAATAACGTAAAAACTCGATTACATCCAAACGACGCTCTTGGTTTTCAATTTTACCAATGAAAGAATGTGGTGTACCTAGCACTTGAGCAAGGCTACGCATTGTATGACCCTTCTCATGGCGTTTTGATTTAAGCCACTTAGTTAGTTTGCCGTTTTCTTCGGAAGAAACCGTTTTACCCATCATATTAAACATCTCCTACTAGATGAAAGACTAAATTACCTAAATGAAATATGCCCGTCTCATTTAGTGTTTGCTCAAATATCACAGTTGACTCTTTAATGCTAAGCGCGGCACCCTCCGCCAGCTCAACATCAAACCAGTACAAAGCTCTGCTCAGTAAATTGTTTTTATTGACTGCTAAAACGCTAAGGTTGCGATCACATATCACTGAACCATAAATTGTAACATATCGACAAATTGGCTTTGTCCCCATGTACCCAATTAGGTATAGACTAAAAAACAGTTAACACCTAATTAATTTTTTACTTTTTCTTAATTCATCAAGCACTGTAATATCCAGTAACACTTTAACAAATTTTTTAAAAAATGTACCAGTATTTGAAATAAATTATTTTTCTTTAAAAAATAAAAACTTATAGCTAGTATTCAATAAAAGGTTAAAAAAGAGGCCGATACAAAATGATTCGACTACTGTTTTTGCTGCCAATTTTACTGTGTTTTGGATGGTATTTCTTTTTGCGTTCAAACGGCGTGCCACTGAAACGAGGAAAGAAAGGTTTTGTATACATCCTAGCATTTTCATCATTTGTGCTGGGCTTTTTCGTCCTGATGATGTATCTGACGGGAAGTTTATGAGGTCGATTGCTGGGCTTTTATACACCAAGTCATGAGTCTATAAAAACAAAAAGAGTCATGTAAACATGACTCTTTGAGTGACTTCTTTAAGTATTACCGTTATACGCTAAAGCTTGCGCCACAACCGCAAGTCGTTGTCGCATTTGGGTTATTAACAAAGAAACGAGCGCCTTCTAACCCTTCGGTGTAATCTACAATGCCATCAATTAGGTATTGAATGCTCATCGGATCAACAACCATAGTAACGCCATTTTTTACGATTTCTAAATCACCAGGGTTAACTTTTTCATCAAAGGTAAACCCATATTGAAAGCCAGAGCAACCACCGCCTGTAACATATACACGCAATTTAAGGTTAACGTTCTCTTCTTCCTCTATTAGCTCTTTTACACGGCTTGCTGCTGCATCAGAAAACTGAATTGGTAACTGTTCAGACATAGATGTGGACCCCTAATCCTGTAATTTGTAAATTATCTAATACCTGAGTATTTTAATCAAGTATAGCGTCATACCCTTTTAAGTCTTCGAATGCGTACATAGGATGTGTAACCTGAACTTGGGATAACACAAGGATTTAATGTCAAAAATTTGGTATTCTTAAGATGTTAATTATCGTGGAATTACGTTTATGTCGCTGGATGCACTGAGACGAAGTCTTGCTAAACCGAAAACCTCAGCCCAACTGTGCCTCTTAGGAGCAGCCGCAGGGTTACTCGCAGCCATGCTGATAATCACATTTCGCCTTACTATAGAACTATTCCAGGGCACTTTTCTCGATAAACCCGATGACTTTACAGAGCTGTCAGAGTTACACAGACTATTTTTACCTGTACTAGCAGCCTTACTCATCGCAACTTTCGCAGCGCTTACTGGGTTTAAGCATTATCGCCTCGGGATCCCGTATGTGATCAACCGTATTAAGCACCATTACGGTCACATGCCGATTTGGAACTCTGCTAACCAATTTTTTGGTGGTGCAGTGGCCTTGATCAGTGGCTTTTCAGTCGGTCGTGAAGGGCCATCTGTTCATATGGGTGCGACCGCCGCGAGCGTCTTATCTGAACGCTTACATTTACCACTAAATGCAGCAAGAACATTGGCAGGCTGCGGGGTAGCTGCCGGTATTGCGGCATCCTTTAATACGCCACTTGCGGCTGTAATTTTTGTTATGGAAGTGGTGCTAAGGGAGTACAAAATTCACATTTTTGTACCTGTGATGTTGGCCTCAGTGATTGGTGCAATGAGCACACAATATGTGTTTGGAAACAATTCCGAGTTAGCTCTTATTAATATTACGCCTTTGAGTTTTTGGCACTATCCTTACCTGATTATCTGTGGCGCCGCACTAGGGGCTGTCGCTTTTGCCTTTAATCAAAACCTCATGCTTATCATTAAAACCTTTAAACCGATCAGCATGTTTCCTCGATTATTACTAGCGGGTTTAATTGCCGGTTTAATCGGTTATGCGGTTCCAGGTGCCATGGGCTCCGGCATGAGTGCCATCACCCAAGCTGTAGAGTCCCCCCATAATTTACAGCTACTGACCACGATATTAATTGCCAAACTTCTGGCTACTTTATTTGCTATTGGCTTAGGTATTCCCGGAGGGATTATTGGTCCTGTTATTGGACTTGGCGTAATTATGGGCACTCTAATGTCATTTTTTGCCCAATTTATTTCACCGAGTGTGGATGTCGCTGGCACTTATGGCGTACTTGGTATGGCAGGTTTACTTGCCGCAACCTTACACGCTCCCCTTGCCGCGCTGACCGCCGTAATGGAGTTGACTTCAAATCCCAAAATTATTGTGCCTGCAATGTTAGTGATCACCACCGCTTATGTAACCGCGTTACAGGTTTTTGGCAACCGTTCAATATTCATCCAACAGCTAGATTTTCAAGGTCTACCTTATCAAGTTTCACCGGCGAAAGAGGCATTACAGAAAGTAGGGATTGTGGCTGAAATGGATGAAAACTTTAAATTGCTCTATTCAGACGACAAAGAGCAAATAAAAGAAACCCTATCGGCGGTCGACAGCCAAACTCCGCTGATTGTGTACGATGAACAAAGTGGTTATCGTCTTGCTGAATACGATTTGAACCTGATCTCACAAGAAAGCGTATCGGTATCTTACATAGAGTTGCAAGGCTTGAGTACCCAAGCAACACTTGCCGATGCCTTTGATGTATTAAAAGACAAGCGCTCAGGTGCGGTATACATTTATAACCAAAAGGATAATAAACAAATACTTGGGTTATTGCGATGGGATCAAATTCGTCACATACTCACCACTAGAAACAGTCTACTCTAGGGGCTGTTTACCTTAATTTACTACTTGGGACTGACAATGAGCTTATTGTTAACATATAAAGCCTTACATATCTTTTTTATGATCGCTTGGTTTGCAGGCATTTTTTATCTACCACGCTTGTTTGTTTACCATGCCTTAACTGAAGAGAAATCTTGTAGTTCTATGCTCAAGATAATGGAAAGACGATTGCTCTACTTTGTCACTCCGTTTGCAATCCTTACTGCTGTATTTGGCGTGTTGACCATTATTGAGTATGGCAGGGAGTGGTTTAAACACAGTATGTGGCTGCACTACAAACTCGCCATAGTCACTGTACTTTACATTTATCACGGCTATTGCTTTAAGTTACTCAACGACTTCAAACGAGACCGCAACCAAAGAAGCGATAAGTTTTATCGTTACTTTAACGAATTTCCTGTACTGCTGCTATTAGCTATCGTCTTTCTTGCCGTCTTAAAACCTGCACTGTAGCCGTGCATTATGAGGGGTACTTGGGTATAATATACGCCCAAGTAACCGCCCACATTCTGCGTGTTATCTGGTTGGGTGAGCGCCCTGCAACCCGGTAGTCAATTTGTCTTTAGGAATCGCCACATGTTCAGTTTCCAAGGTGAAAACATTCTTTCTGTCAATCAACTAGACAGAGATTCTATTGAACACATCTTCTCCATTGCTAAAAAAATGGAACCCTATGCTAAAAAGCAAAAACGCACTCAAGTACTTGATGGCGCGATTTTGGCAAATTTATTCTTTGAACCAAGTACCAGAACACGTGTGAGTTTTGGTACTGCGTTCAACTTGCTAGGTGGTTTGGTTCGCGAAACCACAGGTATGCAAAGCTCAGCATTAGCCAAAGGTGAATCTTTATATGATACTGCCCGCGTGATCTCGGCTTATGCTGATGCTGTCGCGATGCGTCACCCTGATGCCGGCTCAGTCGCTGAATTTGCAACAGGATCGGATGTACCCGTTATCAACGGTGGCGATGGTCCAAATGAACACCCAACACAAGCGCTTTTAGATTTGCTCACCATTGATCGCGAGCTTGGCCGATTTGGTGCAGGAATTGATGGTATGCACATCGCCTTAGTCGGTGACTTAAAATATGGCCGCACCGTGCACTCGTTATCAAAGCTGCTCAGCCATTACAAAGATATCCGTTTTACCATGGTTGCCCCTGACGGCTTACAAATGCCACAATCAATTTTAGATGTGGTTGATAATGCTGGGCATAAGGTTGAACTGGTATCAAAAATGGAAGGCAATCTAGCTGCTGATATTGTTTATCAAACTCGCATTCAAGAAGAACGCTTCCCTTCTCAAGAAGAAGCAAATAAATACCGTGGCGGCTTTAGAATAAGCCAGGCAATTTATGACGCACACTGTAAACCTAGCTCAGTTTTAATGCACCCACTGCCACGAGATAGCCGCAGTGATGCAAATGAACTTGATAATGACCTAAATAATAATGACAACCTAGCTATCTTCCGCCAAGTACAAAATGGTGTATTGATCCGTATGGCACTTTTTGCCTTAACGCTAGGTGTTGAAAACCAAGTGGAAAAATACGAGGTGGATGTACCTTGGTTTAGCCGCAAACGTGAAAGCTAAAAAGGATCGACAATGACAATCAGTCAAGATTTATTCGAACGTGCCCTCGACTCAATTCCAGGTGGCGTAAACTCTCCAGTTCGCGCATTTAATGGCGTTGGTGGCACACCACTATTCATTACCAAAGCACAAGGCGTTCATACCTTTGATGCCGATGGTAAACAATACATTGATTATGTAGGCTCTTGGGGTCCGATGATCTTGGGTCATAATCACCCCGAAATTAAGCAAGCAGTACTTGATGCCGTTGAAAATGGCTTATCTTACGGTGCTCCGACTGAAACTGAAATTTTAATGGCGGAAAAAGTAAAAGCGTTGGTTCCCTCCATTGAAAAAGTACGTATGGTAAGCTCTGGTACTGAGGCAACAATGAGTGCTATCCGCCTTGCTCGTGGCTACACTGGCCGTGACAAGATTTTGAAGTTTGAAGGTTGTTATCATGGTCATGCCGACTCTCTGCTGGTAAAAGCTGGCTCTGGCGCACTGACTATGGGTGTACCTAACTCACCGGGTATTCCGGCTGATTTTGCCAAACACACGTTAACGGTTTCATTCAATAACCTAGACGAAGTAAAAGCTATATTTGCTCAGTACAAAGACCAAATCGCTTGTGTAATCATTGAGCCTGTCGCAGGTAACATGAACTGTATTCCTCCTGTTGAAGGCTTTTTAGAGGGGCTACGCGAAATCTGTACTGACAATCAAAGTGTCCTTATTTTTGATGAAGTTATGACCGGTTTTCGGGTTGCACTAGGGGGGGCTCAGCAGTACTACAACATCCAACCTGATCTTACCTGTTTAGGCAAAGTGATCGGCGGCGGTATGCCTGTCGGTGCGTTTGGTGGTAAAAAAGAAATCATGGACTACATCGCTCCTGTGGGCCCGGTTTATCAAGCAGGGACGTTATCTGGCAACCCAATCGCTATGGCGGCCGGCTTAAAAGCACTAGAGCTACTTTCAGAGCATGGCTTACACGAAGAGCTTGAAGCAAAAAGTAAAGCATTGTGTGAAGGCTTCCAAGCCGCTGCTGATGAGGCTGGTATTGCACTCACCACAAACTATGCTGGTGGCATGTTTGGTTTCTTCTTTACTGAAGCTGAGAAAGTGACAAGTTACCAACAAGCAACAGAATGCGATTTGGCGCGTTTCAAAAAATTCTTCCACTTAATGCTTGATGAAGGCGTGTACTTGGCTCCATCAGCATTTGAGGCTGGTTTTGTGAGTACGATGCACTCTGATGAAGAAATTGCCAAAACTATTGGTGCAGCAAAGCGTGCATTTGCCAAACTATAAATAAAATTAATCATTTAAAAAGCCCGCTCAGGGCTTTTTTTGTTTTTTCAGCTACCCTTTGAATAAACTTTTGAAAAGATTCGGTCTACTTGTACCGTATCTTTGAAATAGACTATTCATACAGAGGAAGTGATGGCTGGATTCAATACCATAGTTAACCCTGCAACTCGCTTGATGGCAAGTTTGCAATATAAAACCAAAATGGCAGTTGTTTTTGGCCTGTTGTTATTACCTTTAAGCCTCAGCTTGTTTTTTCTAAATGGTGTGCTCAATCACTCGATTTCCGTCAGTGATATGCAGCGACAAGGGCTCACATTCTACCCTCAAATGCTAGAAAACATTCTAAATGGTGATAGTGCGAATAACACCAGCCTACTTAAGCAAGCCAAATTACCTTCGTTCAGCGCGCCAAATGCCAGTGCACTTGAGCAGCTTTCAATAGCCTCTCAGCTCGCGGTTGACGATGATCTTGGCCGTAATTATCTCAATCGTACATTGGTAGAGTCTACTCCTCAGTTAATCGCACAAATTAATCAAATTGAAGTGCAAGCACGACGCGTGATCAGCAGAGGAAGCTTTACTCCTGACAGTTTTATCGCTCTATCTAACTTACATAAAGGCTTGCCTGCGGTAATAAAGCAGTTTTCAGGAACGCTAAACATCGCGATGAATCATAATAAACAACTAAAAAAACAATTAAATCAATCTCTGGTAGATCTCAATGCTAGCTTGTCAAACTATCAAAGTGCGGTTAAAGCAGGGCTACTTGATCCAGACGAGTTAGCGCTATCACAATCGCAATTCAATCGACATTATCAGCAAGCCAGTCAAACTATTAAGCAGTTTGTTAACATAGCCACTCCCACGTTGGCAGCATTAGTTGCTGAAAAGCAGAGCCAACAACAATGGATCAGAAACACCGTAGCGATTGCATCTATCCTTGCGCTATTGCTGGCTATTTATCTTATGATTGGTTTTTACTTATCTGTCATCGGAACCATTACCACTTTCTCAAAAGCGGCACAAAGTGCAGCAAGTGGAGATTTGAGTGTTAAAGCTAAGACGATAGGCTCTGATGAATTAAGCCAAATTATTGATCAATTTAACGCGGTTTTAGACGCTTTTATATCGCTACTTGGTAACGTCAAGCTCACGAGCAACGAACTACAACAAGCAACGAAAACACTCAATCAAATAAGCCAAGACACCGAAAAAGATGTGGCGCAGCAAGAGAGTAAGATCCAATCGATTCACCACTCACTTGAAAATATGGCACAGTCCGCACGCTCAGTGGAAGATGCTGCATTTAATGCAACTGAATTGGCATCAGTTGCCGCTCAGCACGTCAAGCAAAGTAGTATCAATACCACAACGCTTGCGGGACAAATGACAGAGTTACAGACAGAGTTTCAACAAAGCCGGGCATCATTAGATAAGCTTGCCGAAGATACGCAAAATATCAGTCAAGTAAGTTCTGCGATTAGAGAAATTGCGGAGCAGACTAATTTACTGGCGCTAAATGCTGCAATAGAAGCCGCACGAGCTGGTGAACAAGGTCGCGGGTTTGCGGTAGTGGCTGATGAAGTCCGTACCCTAGCGCAAAGAACTCAGCAGCAGACGGAAGAAATACACAATATAATCCAGTCCTTGCAAGCGGCCTCTAAAGATACCCAAAATAAAATGCGCAGCAGTGAAGAGAATATGGCACAGAGCGTCACCGCTGCCAATGAAACAAATAATGTGTTACAGCATGCAGAGCAAAGTATGCGTGATATTGACGAGCAAGGAAAACTCATTAGTCAACTTGTTCAGCAGCAAACACAGGCGACCGAACATGCACTCAGTGGCTCTCAAGATATCAACAATTTAGCGCAGCACACATTAGGTTCAGCTAGAGCAACACAAGCTGACGCTAAAAAACTCGGTACCCTATCGCAAACCCTAAATAGGGAAATTGACAAATTTAGAACGTAATAGCATTTTGCCGTAATCATTACTCAATATGTGGGAGTAAAGCAGAAGCGATTGGCTTGTACCAAACCAATCGCTTTGTTGACTTATAGATTATCTATAGACTCAGTATATTAAACAAAGGTTAGGATTAGCACCTAGGTCTTGGCTCAAACATACTCGATCGAATAGGCAACTGCACAACAGGGCCACAACTAGGAGGTGATTGTTTACCTGTTTTAGGGTTAATGAATGCCCAACGGATAGAATCAGGGCGTTCATCCACAATAGCTTGAGGGTTAAGTGGTTTGAGGTAACGAATGTAAAGTTCGAGTGCACCTTGACTTCCTGTCAGCCCCGTTGGTTTATTATCATCTCTTCCTATCCAAGTCACTGTCACTGTATTTTGGTCAAACCCTGCAAACCAACTATCGCGTAAATCATTACTCGTCCCTGTTTTACCTGCTAGCTGGATAGAAGGGAAATGTAAGTTTAAACGCTTAGCTGTTCCCTTCTTCGTCACCCTTTTTAGTCCGTACTTCGTCATATACACAGCTTCTGGGTCTAATATTTGCTGTTTTTTCACTCTATGGTCGTAAAGCAATTTACCGATTGAATCCGTGATTGCCATAACACTTGTTAATTCACTATGTTTGCCATCAGCCGCAATCGTTGTATAGGCTTGTGCCACATCTAAGCTAGATAATTCCAATGCCCCTAACAGTAACGATGGATAAAGCGTGATAGACTTATCGACCCCAAGCTCATTTAATGTTTGTGCTACGCGGTTTACTCCGACATCCAAGCCTAAGTTCACAGCAGGAATATTAATACTATTACTAAAAGCATCAAACATAGGGACTTTGCCTCTAAATTTATGGTCAAAGTTTTCTGGCGACCACACTTTACCTGAGCCATCAGTCACTTCCAGCGGGTTATCATCCAATAGCATACCTAAGTGATAATTTGGATTAGCTAATGCACTCAAATAAATAGCAGGTTTTACTAATGAGCCTATGTTTCGCTCTGTATCCAGCACCCGATTAAACCCTGAAAACTTTAATTGCCTACCGGCAACTAGTGCTGACACGCCAGCCTTTTCAACGTTAACAGATAACATTGCGGTCTCTAGATCTTCAGTTTTAAAGCGGCGTTCTAAATATGGTAACCCCTTTTTAACCGCTTCCTCCATTGCCGTTTGTTTTTGTAAATCTAGATACGTGAATATTCTCAGTCCGGAGTCAATCAGGCTATCATCAGGAACTAGCTGTTTCAGCTCGCGGTTAACCAACTCTAGATATCCAGGATACGACTGTAAACGACTGGCTTTTAAAGGCTCAACATCAATCGGTCGCGCCAATGCTACGCGATATTCAGGCGTTGTAATTAAGCCGTTTTCTACCATTAATCGTAACACTAGGTCGCGTCTTTCCATCACCCGTTCAGGGTAACGTCTGGGGTTATAAAAAGAAGGACCTTTGACCATTGCAATGAGCATTGCAATCTGGTCGAACTCTAATTCATCGACGGGCTTTGCAAAATAAAACTCTGCCGCTAACCCCATGCCATGCACGCCTTGGTTATACGCTTGACCTAAAAACACTTCATTTAAATAGGCTTCCAGAATTTCATCCTTACTGTAGCGGAAGTCCAAAATTAACGCGATAAATGCCTCATTCACTTTGCGAATCAGTGTACGCTCACGAGTAAGATAAAAGTTTTTTGCCAATTGCTGAGTTAACGTACTTCCACCTTGCACCGTACGGCCTGCTTTTATATTGGTATAAAGCGCACGCAAAATCGACAGCACTGAAACGCCGTGATGGTCATAAAAGTTTCTATCTTCCACCACTAATAATGTTTCTTTGAGGATATTGGGAAACTTATCAAAAGGTACAAACTCTCTATCTTGGCGAGTTTCGTTACCGATACGTGCTATTTGCACTGGCTCAAGGCGAGCTGCGGATAAACGTCGCCCCTGATTATCAACAATACTTGCGAGCTTTTTACTAGCAAAATTTAGGGTAAAAATACGCGCATTTTCAGGCCCATCATAAAATTCAAATGCTCGACGGTGAATGGTGATAGTGCGACCTTGTACCGTATATTGACCGGTACGACTAATACGATTTACACGGGAGTAGTTAAGCCGTTTTAACTCCCATAATACCTCTTTTTCATTCAAGTATTGATCAGGAAAAAACTGCATTGCTCTGGCATACACTTGAACCGGCAGTTCCCATTTATTTCCTTCAAATTGCCTGCTTATTTTTGCATCTAGATAGATAACATACATTGCCACGACAAATATCATCGCTACCGTGCCTTTCCACACAAAAGACCATGTCGCGCTTAATATTTTACGCTTAACTTTTTGCATCTTAGTGCTAGCAGGTTGGGTCTTTTTTTTACGTGAAGTGCTCGCTTTGACGTTTGATTTTTTGGTAGGTGTTGTTTTCTTTTTGTCCGTCATGACCCAAATAAAACTGAAAAGTGAATTGCAAGATAGTAGAGTAACCTAAATTAACAACTGCTGAAAGCACAATCACGGTGAATAAGAAAAGTGAGCCCACTGGACTCACTTTATTTAGACAACGAGAACTCTAAGAGCGGCTTATCTGTTCACTGACTTTGTCTTATATCAAGCAAAACATTGTAAACATAAAATAAACCACTCCTCACATATTGACCTAGAGCCAATAAGTATTACTGTCCGCGAACTGTCACGAACTCTGGGTAGGCATCTACGCCGCAGTCATGTTGATCCATTCCGCTCAGCTCTTCCTCTTCGCCAACTCGGATCCCCATACTTGCCTTAAGTACACTCCACACAATGTAGGATGTGATAAACACAAAGCCAAGAATCGTCACAAGCCCAACCGCTTGACCTTGAAATGTGGCGTCTGAGTTTGAAAATGGCACCATCATCACTCCTAATGCACCACAAACACCGTGCACTGAAATTGCCCCGACTGGGTCATCAATTTTAGCCTTATCTAGCGCAATAATACTAAATACCACAAGTGCTCCACCAAGCGCACCAAGGATAAGAGCCAGTATCGGTGTCGGTGAAGCAGGCTCTGCGGTAATCGTTACTAAGCCAGCTAATGCACCGTTTAGCACCATTGTTAAATCTGCTTTACCCCACATCATTTTACATACTAATAAAGCCGCCACCGCACCCGCAGCGGCTGCGGCATTGGTATTGAGCATAATTTGACTTACTGCGATGGCATTTTCCTTATCTGCCAAAAATAATTGTGAGCCGCCATTAAAGCCAAACCACCCCATCCACAAAATAAACGTACCAAGTGTGGCTAGTGGCATATTTGAGCCAGGAATAGGATAAACCTCGCCATTTTTACCATACTTGCCTTTACGTGCACCGAGTAATAATACTCCTGCTAAGGCCGCAGCGGCGCCAGCGCCATGCACAATGGCAGAACCTGCAAAATCCACAAATCCAAGCTCAGATAAAAATCCTCCACCCCAAGTCCAATACCCTTCAAGAGGATAAATAAAGCCGGTAAGCACAACACAAAACGCTAAAAATGCCCACAATTTCATTCGCTCAGCTACCGCACCAGAAACAATAGACATCGCGGTAGCCACAAAGACAACTTGAAAGAAAAAGTCAGACTGCAACGCATGATCCGCATCAGTTGCGGCGCTTCCGATTAACGCGCCAATACTTGGCAGGACACCACCCTCAGCGTTATCAACATACATAATGTTATAACCAATAAGCAGATACATAGTACAAGCTATCGCGTAAAGCGCGACGTTTTTGGTTAGTATCTCAGTGGTGTTTTTGGAACGAACAAGTCCAGCTTCTAGCATGGCAAAACCTGCTGCCATCCACATCACCAGCACACCCGAAATCAAAAAATAAAAAGTATTTAATGAGAATTTGAGTTCTATGATTGTATTTTCCATCGTTAGGATCCCCTTAAATCGCTTCTTCATCAAGTTCGCCGGTACGGATCCGAACGATTTGGTCTAAGTCATATACAAAGATTTTTCCATCACCAATTTTGCCAGTGAAAGCTGCCTTTGTTACTGTCTCTACTACACGTTCTGCATTTTCAGCCAAGGTCGCAATTTCTATTTTTATTTTCGGTATAAAATCGACCTGATACTCAGCACCGCGATATAACTCGGTGTGACCACGTTGACGTCCAAAGCCTTTGACATCAACAACCGTCATCCCTTCAATCCCCAAGTCGGCCAACGCTTCGCGCACTTCGTCGAGTTTAAATGGTTTTATTATTGCACTTATCATTTTCATACTAAGTCCCCTTAGGACAGTTGATCCTGTTACATGCTGTAATCCAACCTTTATGCCAAATTTTTTATTCCTTAATTAACAATGAATTAATACTGAATCGCACTTTTTACGCATAAAAAATGCACCATCTAGGTGCATTGTTATTAAGTCTGAACTGGGTTGGTGCAAAACCCTATACTAAAGCAATATTAATGCGCAATAACACAATTTCGCTGCTTATCTTTAGCTTGATATAGCGCTTTATCGGCTTTACGCATCACCTCACTCAGCGTATTTGATTGACACGCCGCCATACCAATACTGATAGTGCATCGGTATTTCCCCTGCACAATCGTAAACGCTTGTTTAGCTAAACGCTCTCGAAAATCTTCTAACATTTGCTTTGCTCGATTAAGATCTGAGCTTGGGATCAATAGCGCAAACTCTTCACCGCCAATTCGAGCGACTATGTAATGCCCAAAAGCACTGCGTAATAAGTCAGCGACCTGTTTAAGTACTTCATCGCCACTTTCATGGCCATATTGGTCATTAATCGACTTAAAGTGATCGAGGTCGAGTAAAGCAAGAATATGCTGGTTGGGTTTATTTTTTATTAGGCGCTCAGCGTGTTGGCAAAAGTATCGGCGATTGTACAACCCTGTCAGATAGTCTCTGTGCGCATACTCTTTGATTTCCGCAATCAAATTAAGCTGCTCCATTGTTTGCATAATTCGACAATGGAACTCCTCACTCATAAATGGTTTCGCCAAAAAGTCATTTGCACCGTATTTGATAAACTTTGCCGATAGCCCATGACTGCCTGCCCCAGATAAACCAATAATGGCAAGTTCATCTCGACCGCGACTATTTCGCACCGACTTTACCAACTCAAAGCCGTCCATTGTTGGCATCGCAAAGTCAGTAAGTAGTAACTTAATATCGTGATCTCCGAGCAGCATTTCCAATGCTTCAGCACCATCTTGTGCTTCTAGTACAGTAAAAAGCTGCTTTTCTAACATCTGCTTCATAACTACACGACTAATCACTGAATCATCGGCGATTAGTGCTTTGCACCCTTGGTTTCTTAACAGGCGAGATGCAAGCTTGACTGCGTATAGATAAGAATCGCGGTTGTCTTTGATGACATAATCTACCACCCCCATCTCAAGCATTTGCTGGCGACTATATTCATCAATTTTCGATGTTAACACCACCGTTGGGATCTGATGACTGAGCGTAAGCTGCACAACTTCTGCGTCCATCGCATCGGGCAGCGTTAAATCTACCAGCGCCAATGTATATTCATGCTGGCTCAAAAAGGCCTTACTTTCCTTGAGTGACCAAGCAAAATCAATTGCGACATCAAGATATTGAGCGGCAAGGTGTCGTAATACCTGCTGTACGACCTTACTGTCTTCAACAATTAGAATTCTTTGCATGGATTGAGATCTCTTAAGTACAACGAGAAGCGCAGTGAAACAAGAATTTAACGAGGCTAAATACTTTATTACTACATAATTAAGTATTAAATATACGCGAATCTAGGACTAAAAAAAACCAGCAGCAGACAAATTTGTTACATAATAATAAATGAGTTGAGAACAGTTATCTTCAAACTAGCTGTTTTTTTACTCTGTTTGTCTCAATGACTTTGAATTTCACCTAAAATACTTTTTTAATGCCGCAATACCTTACCGTTTTATTGAGGAAGCCATGAACAAAATACTGTCATTTGTGTTTTTAAGTTGTGCTTTGTTTTCATTGCCTAGCATAGCTGAACAACACAACCGCACCATTGAGATAGATCATAAAATCACAACAGAACATCGCGTTGAAATTAAAGGCAAGCGTATAAACTATACGGCAACAACGGGGACGCAGCCGGTGTGGAATGAAAAAGGTGAAGCAATCGCCACGCTACATTACACCTACTACCAGCGTAAAAATATAAAAGAAGTAAGCGAACGTCCACTATTAATTTCTTTCAACGGTGGTCCGGGCTCTGCGTCTGTATGGATGCACATCGCTTATACTGGACCAAGAGTATTAAAAATAGATGACGAAGGTTATCCGCAACAACCGTACGGTTTAAAAGATAATCCGTATTCTGTTTTAGATGTCGCAGACATTGTATATGTCAATCCGGTCAATACTGGCTATTCCCGGGTTCTTAAAAATGCTGAAGGTAAATATCCCAGTAAACCAGAACAAACAAAAATATTTTTTGGAATAAACGCCGATATAAAATATTTAGCGGAGTGGCTAAATACCTTCATTCATCGTAATGAGCGCATGTTATCACCTAAGTATTTAATTGGTGAAAGCTATGGTACCACGCGTGTTGCAGGACTCGCACACGCTATGCAAAACAAGCAGTGGTTATATTTAAACGGCGTTATTCTGGTATCTCCAACCGACATCGGGATCAAGCGTCAAGGCCCAGTAAAAGTTGCTAACCGTTTACCCTATTACGCAGCTGCTGCGTGGTATCATAAGGCCCTACCAACCGAGCTTCAAAGTAAAGACCTACCTGAGGTGCTAGCAGAAGTAGAAGCATATACTATCGACAAATACCTCCCAGCACTCGCCAAAGGAGCATTTATCAGCGAACAGGAAAAACAAAGTGTTATCAAAACTGTTGCTAAATATAGCGGCTTAAATGAGCGTTTCGTTGCTCAAAATAATCTCGACATTCCTACCGCAGCATTTTGGAAAGAGCTATTGCGCGACCGCGGTCGCACTATAGGTAGACTAGACTCTCGCTATCTCGGTATTGATAAAAGAGATGCAGGATCCCGCCCAGACTATTGGCCTGAGCTTACATCTTGGCTGCACTCATTTACACCGGCAATTAATCACTATTTTGCGACTGAACTCAATTATAAAACAGATGTAAAGTACAATATGTTTGGTGCGGTTCATCCTTGGGATAATAGCGACAATAATGTCGGTGAGCAGCTCAGATTAGCCATGGCACAAAACCCTTACCTCCATGTACTTACTCAGTCTGGCTACTACGATGGTGCGACTAATTACTTTGATGCTAAATATAATATGTGGCAACTAGATCCTAGCGGGAAGATGCGAGACAGGTTAACCTTCAAAGGTTACCGCTCTGGACATATGATGTACCTACGTCACGAAGACTTAGAAACATCCAATGAAGATCTCCGCCGCTTCATTCAAAACACCATACCAAAAGTGGGACAGTCAGCACTTTACTAATCTTCATTAAGTAGTGGCTGCAAATGTGGCCACTATTTTAGGCTCTGCCTTGTATAAATACCTATCAAACTGCTACAAAAATAAACTTGAAAGATCAACAGGCCCTAATAATAAAAATTTCCTTTTATCTTTCTACAGTTACCTATAATCTAGATATACTTAATACTATCTATTTACAACTTAGGCACGCACCATGAACGAGCAGTTTAAAGTCGTCTTCGTTGGCATGGCCGACGGTAAAGATCAGCAAAGTGCTGCGACGACCCTCGCTGAAAGGTTAAAAACCTCGCCATCGAAAATTCAGCAGTTTTATGCTGGAAAAGCTTTATTTGCCCCCAGTGATAAAACCAAAGCACTCAAACAGATCAAACTATTAGCCAGTGTCGGGATCACTGCCAAGCTGCACGCTCATTCCTCTGCTGCCGTATCAAATCCAGATCAGGAGAGAGTTTTTGAAGCGCTTGACTACATTACAAGTAGCCTAATCAGAATTGAAGAGCGCTTAGAAGACATAGAGCAGCGCCTCGCTCCTACTCAACAACATGAAGCCACAGATAAAGAAGAAGATGACTGGGAGTCTACTGATCTGTTTGACGAGCTCGAGTACGAGCCTGCACCACCAGCGAAATCAAAAACTTGGCTTTATTATCTACTCGCGGTGCTGATTATTTTATTTATTTTGCTTGGTATCAGCTTATTTTTCCCTGAATTGCTTGCAATAGAATGAGTAAATCTAATAACAACATTAATAATTCTCAACTTACTAGGGGTGAGTTGAGAAAAACCATTAGAAAACGTAGAAACTCGCTATCTTCAATAGAGCAATCTGTTGCAGCCACACAATTAAATATTAATTTTTTTCAACATGCAAACTTACCAAATAACGCCCGTATAGGTGTCTATTTACAAAATGATGGAGAACTAGACACATCCCTTTTAATTCAATCACTTTGGTCTAAAAAACATCAAGTTTACCTACCTATAATACACCCATTTAACCACACTAACTTACTCTTTCAGAAGTATGAAAAAAACTCACCCATGAAGACAAATCGCTATGCTATCTTGGAGCCTAAGCTAGATTGCTCAGCTGTGGCGCCTCTTGCATCGTTAGATTTACTATTGATGCCGTTAGTCGCTTTTGATGAGCATGGAAACCGCTTAGGTATGGGTGGTGGATATTATGATAGAACATTGGCGTTACATTATGCTGAGCAGCGAGATAAGCCAACTTTGATGGGGCTGGCTCATGACTGTCAGCGCGTTTTAAGCTTACCGACCGAAGCTTGGGATATCCCACTGCCAACTATTCTTACACCCACCCGCTTATATACTTGGCCGGAACAATAATAGAGTGCAACAAGTTAAGCGCGATTAGCGCTGCTTTTGACCATGACGCTACCACTTTGATTGAGTTATACTCTGTGCAACTTCAATAACAATTAAGTGTAGCGTTATGACTCAAGATGAAATGAAAAAAGCCGCAGCGTGGGCAGCCTTAAACTACGTAGAAGAAAATACGATTGTTGGGGTTGGAACAGGTTCCACCGTTAACCACTTTATTGATGCGTTAGGAAGCATCAAAGACAATATCAAGGGGGCGGTTTCCAGTTCTGAAGCATCAACGGAAAAACTAAAAGCACTTGGCATTGAAGTCTTTGAGCTAAACGATGTGTCAGAACTTGCAGTATATGTCGATGGCGCAGATGAGATTAACAGTCAAAACGAGATGATAAAAGGCGGTGGTGCGGCACTCACACGTGAAAAAATTGTCGCTGCCGTCGCTAAAAAGTTTGTTTGTATTGTTGATAACACCAAACATGTCGACACTTTGGGCGCTTTTCCGTTGCCAGTTGAAGTGATCCCGATGGCACGCAGTTATGTAGCGAGAGAATTACTTAAGCTTGGCGGCGACCCTGTGTACCGCCAAGGTGTCACTACAGATAACGGCAACGTTATTTTAGATGTACACGGCCTAGAAATTAGCGCAGCAAAAGCGCTTGAAGAAAAAATTAACCAGATTGTTGGCGTTGTCACCAATGGCTTATTTGCCTCACGTGGCGCTGACGTTGTTATAACAGGCACCGAAGAAGGGCCTAAAATCAACTAGTGAGATTACAGATGAGCAAGGTTTCGTTATCAAAGGATAAAATTCGAATTTTGTTGTTAGAAGGTGTGCACCAAAGTGCGGTAGAAACACTAAAGCGCAACGGCTACAGCAATATAGACTATGTCAAAACATCCTTACCGGAGCCTGAGCTTATCGAGCGGATCAAAGACGCCCACTTTGTCGGGATCCGCTCTCGTACACACTTAACAGAAACCGTGTTAGCGCAAGCTGAAAAGCTAGTCGCGATTGGGTGCTTTTGTATCGGTACCAACCAAGTTGACTTGAATGCTGCAAAACAGCGCGGTATCGCTGTATTCAATGCGCCATTTTCTAATACTCGCTCGGTTGCAGAGCTGGTGTTGGGTGAAATCTTGTTATTACTTCGCCGTATTCCTGAGCGCAATGCCAAAGCACACCGTGGTGAATGGGATAAGTCGGCCGATGGCTCCTTCGAAGCTCGCGGAAAAACACTGGGTATTATTGGTTATGGCCATATCGGTACTCAGCTTGGCATTATGGCTGAAAATATCGGCATGAATGTCGAGTTCTACGATATTGAGGATAAACTTACCCTAGGAAATGCAACCCAGCTCCCAACTCTGACGCAATTATTACAGCGTGCTGATGTGGTTAGTTTACATGTACCAGAAACGCCACAAACGAAAAACCTCATCGGTATGGCTGAAATCGAAGTCATGAAACAAGGTGCAATTCTGATCAACGCTTCTCGTGGTACTGTTGTTGATATTGACGCCTTAGCAGAGGCATTAGCGGGTAAAAAGCTATCCGGCGCGGCAATAGATGTCTTTCCAGTAGAGCCTAAGTCGAACAACGAAGAGTTTGTCTCACCACTGCGTGAATTTGACAATGTACTACTGACCCCACATGTTGGTGGCTCAACCCAAGAAGCACAAGAAAATATCGGTGTAGAAGTAGCTGGCAAGCTCACAAAATACTCTGATAATGGCTCAACAGTCACCGCCGTGAACTTCCCTGAAGTATCATTACCTGAGCTATCGAACAGAAGCCGTTTACTGCATGTGCATGTCAACCGCCCTGGTGTGCTGACTCAAATTAACCAAGCATTTGCTCAGCATGGTATCAACATCGCCGCGCAGTATCTGCAAACAGACGAGTCGATCGGTTATGTTGTCATAGATGTCGATAGCGACCATTCAGAAGTTGCGTTGAAAGAGCTGAGCGCAGTAGAAGGTACACTAAGAGCTCGTATTCTTCACTAAACCCAACAGTGTGAGGGTAAACCTCAGGCATAAAAAAACCAGTCACTGTAAAAGCGACTGGTTTTTTGTATCAGTCTGGCTTAAGCCATGAAATCAACACCTTCTTTGATGTCTTTTTCAAGTGTCGCTAGCATGTCGTCTTTTGCTTTTTGCTCAAACGCACTTAGCTCACCGTAAGGAAGTAACTTCTCTACACCGTTTTTGCCAAGGATAACTGGCTGAGCAAAGAATGTAGCATCGCCTGTGTTACCTTCAACATAGGCGTATTCTAACACTTCTTCACCTTGCAGGCCTTTCACTAACGAGAAACAGAAACGTGCAGCTGCTGCCCCCATAGATAATGTCGCTGAGCCGCCACCAGCTTTTGCTTCAACCACTTCAGTACCTGCGTTTTGAATGCGAGTAGTAAGTGAAGCAACTTCTTCGTCAGTAAACTCAACACCTTCAACTTGAGAAAGAAGAGGCAGAATTGTAGTACCTGAGTGACCACCAATTACTGGGATCTTAACTTCAGAAACATCTAGACCTTTTAGCTCTGCGATAAAAGTTTCAGCGCGGATAACGTCAAGCGTTGTTACACCGAATACACGAGCTGGATCATAAGTTCCTGCTTTTTTGAATACTTCAGCAACGATTGGTACCGTGCCATTTACTGGGTTTGTAATGATACCGACAAGTGCTTTAGGGCAGTTTTTAACAATACCTTCAGCAAGCGTTTTGATGATACCAGCATTTACATTGAATAGATCAGCACGGTCCATACCCGGCTTACGCGGCATACCAGCAGGGATAAGCACTACGTCAGCACCAGCTAGTGCTGGGTCTAGGTCATCTTTACCATAACCTGCAACAGTTACCGCAGTTGGGATGTGAGATAAGTCAACTGCAACACCAGGTACAACAGGTGCAACGTCATAAAGCGCTAACTCAGAGCCAGCTGGTAGACCATTTTTAAGCAATAAAGATAGAGCTTGACCGATACCGCCAGCGGCACCTAATACAGCAACTTTCATGTGAATTCTCCATAATTTGAAGGTGGAATTGAGTGTGCAGTAAAGATAATGAAAAGCGCAGGTAAACACAAATATATCACGGCTATTTTCAAGATTTTTTGACTAATGTCTTAAGTAAAAGTGTAAAGATCGCGACACTTTGTGCGCCAATGCTTTACGACAGCGATTTTGGTCGCGCAAATTTGGGGATCCTTACGGTTTTGTGTAGAATTTAAAAATTAGCCGTAAAAGAAGACAAACTATGCAGCCGCAAGAAAAACAAGAAGCACTTATCAAAGCATTTAAAGCGATTCTAAAAGAAGAAAACTTTGGCTCTCAAGGTGAAATTGTTGATGCGCTCAAACAACAAGGGTTTGACAATGTTAGTCAAAGTAAAGTCTCCCGTATGCTTAGCAAGTTTGGCGCTGTAAGAACCCGTAATGCAAAGCAGGAAATGGTTTATTGTTTACCTGCTGAGATGAGCGTGCCCACGGCAAAAAGCCCACTACGCCAACTAGTCGTAGACATTATGCACAATGAAATGATGATCATTATTCGCACCAGCCCAGGAGCTGCCCAGCTAATCGCGCGATTATTGGACTCTCTTGGCACAGCAGATGGTGTACTAGGTACCATAGCCGGTGACGATACTATTTTTATTGCACCAGCTAAAATATCAGAAATAGACGTGACCCTAGATAAAGTAAAGACACTATTTGATAACGTATAATACTCCGCCGCGCTGGTATCACAACTGGCGCGATTTCCCCGCCTCAGCTTATTGCACACAGCTAAACAAATGGGTTAAAACAACAGCAAATATTTAGTTGACATAATATGTCTCATTGTGGCAACTTTAGATACACAGGGTGACTATTTCTCACCTTACAAGAGGGACAGCTTGTTTTATACCAATTATCTATTGAGTATTATCAGCAACACAGCATATCGATTATCCCTCGTTCAGCTATAATGCAATGCGCTGTCAAGTCGTGAAAGCAAAAACCCATGAACACGCAGCCTTTTCTAATTATTTGCTGAGCACAAAGTAAATACGAGGAGTTAAGGAGCGCAAATGGAATTTTTAAATACAGCATTTACTTTTCCTACGATCATTTTTTCAACCTTACTATTGATCGTCATCTTATTTTGGATAATAGCTCTGCTGGGCTTGGTAGATCTCGATATTTTAGAGAGTGATGTTGATATTGAAGCGAACACTGCTTCAAGTAGCTCGTATTGGCAACTCGCATTTGGTGGAGTGCCACTGAGTATCTCACTGAGCATTATTATATCGCTTGGCTGGATTATCAGTTTATATACTCAGCAGCTTTTTGCTTATTTGCTCGGTAATGGTATTTCCTATTATTTTATAGGTACAGTATTCATGCTCGCCAGCCTTATCGTAGCTTTACCACTTACCGCGCTGTTGGTAAGGCCTTTACGACGCTTTTTTGAAAGCCAAGAAACCACTTCAAAACATGCGCTGGTTGGACTTGAGTGTACCATCGCCACGTCACGCGTAAGTAGCACCTTTGGTCAAGCCAGAGTATATATTCAGGGTACTGAACAACTGATTGAGATCCGTTCAGACGAAGACAATACCTTCACCATAGGAGACAGTGCGTTACTTATTGACCATGACATCACGACCCATAGCTACACGGTTGTAGCTAAACCTTGGTAATTGCACCCTTACTCTGCTCAATTAGTGACAGAGTAGAACACACAATTAACTCGTATCTGAAGTAAAAATAAAGTGCTTGTTAAATCGGACTCAACAGCCTTTTTATCTAGCCAACAGCTTTACACAGAGCGTACTTAGTCACCTATCTATTTGCAGCAGGAACATAACTATCAATGCAATGGGTGAAACATACAAAACAACGGAATTAAAACACGAGCCACTACTTCTGGTTCAAACTATATAGCGCAAAGCAGGAACAAGCATGGAATTTCTAAATAACCTCGGACCGGTACTCGCAATCGCGGGAATAGCCATTGTAATCATATTCGCCATTTTACTTTTAATAGGTAAATTCTACCGTAAGGTTGAGCAGGGTCAGGCATTAATCATCAACAAAATGAAAAATGAGCCTGATGTTACTACCACAGGCGGTGTTGTATTACCCGTGATCCACAAAATGGAAGTGATGGATATTTCAACTAATCGCATGGTATTAGAGCGCCGTGATAACAGCGGCCTCATCTGTAAAGACAATATCCGTGCCGATATTGCCATTACCTTTTATATCCGCGTCAACGAAAATAAAGAAGACATTCTACGTGTTGCAAAGCAAGTTGGTTGCGCTCGCGCATCAGCACCAGAAACCTTGCAGGCACTGTTTGAGGCCAAATTCTCAGAAGCCTTGAAAACAGTAGGTAAACGTATGAACTTTGAGGAGTTGTTTACTCACCGTAATGAATTCCGTGATGCAATTAAAGAGGTGATTGGCCAGGATTTATCGGGCTATACATTAGAAGATGTCGCGATTGATTACCTTGAGCAAACTTCTATTGATAAACTAGATCCAAATAACATCCTCGACGCTGAAGGTATTCGTCGTATTACCGAAAAAACCTCTAGGCAAAACGTTGAAACCAATCAGCTTAAATGTGATGAGAAAGCGCAGATCGACAATCAAAACCAAGCTGCATTCGAAAAAGCCGCAGAAGTTGAGCGTCAAAGAGAAGATGCAAGCGCAAAACAACGTCGTGAAATTGAATCGGTGCGTGCAAGAGAAGCTGCTGAAGCGGAGCGCGTGAAACATGAAGAACGCTTAAAAGCCGAAGAGGCTCGTTTAAAAGCCGATGAAGCAATCGCGATTGCTGAGCATAACAAACAACGTGAAATCGACGTAGCGGAGCAAAACCGCCTTCGCTTGCTTGCCATTGAAGAAGAGAAAGTGGCACGCTCACGAGAAATTGAAATCATCGAACGCGAGCGCGAAACCGAAATTTTACGTATTCAAAAAGCTAAAGCTCTTGAGGTTGAGCAAAAAGAAATTGCTGACGTTCAGCGTGAACGCGTTGCTGTCGAGAAGACCGTCGCAGAAGAGCAAGAGCGTATCAAAGATGTACAGTGTATTGCTGATGCTGAGCGTCAAAAACAAGCCAAAATTATTCTTGCGCAAGCAGAGGCCGAAGAAGCTCTAGTGAAAGATATTGAAGCGGCAAAGGCCAAAGAGCAAGCAGCTGAGTTTAAAGCCCGTGAAATGGAAAAAATGGCTTCAGCAGAGCTACGTATTGCAAATCAGACAGCTGAGTCGAAGAAGATATTGGCAGAAGCTTCGCAAGTTGAAGCAGCAGCATCTGGGCTTGCTGAAGCCGATATTATCAAAGCGAAAGCAACCGCTAATGCACTGCAAGGTGAAACAGAAGCACAAGTACTAAGACAAAGACTTGAAGCTGAAGCACAAGGCAAGCGTGACATTGGTATGGCAGAAGCCGAAGTGCAGACAGCCATGGCTGACGCCATTGAAAAACAAGGTGAGGCGGAAGCCATCAATCTTGAACGCAGAATGTCAGCTGAGGCAAAGGGTCTCACAGAAAAGCTTGAAGCGCTTAACAAGATGGATAACGATGCTCGTGAATACGAAGCCTTCACACTGCAACTAAATCAGCAAAAAGAACTGACACTGGCGAATATCGAGGCAAATAAACAAGTTTCAGCAAGCCAAGCAGATGTGTTAGGCAAAGCACTAAGCGGTGCTGATATTAACTTTATGGGTGGCGACGGTCAGTTCTTTAACCAGTTCATGAATGCGATTACCGTAGGTAAGTCTATCGATGGCTTAGTTGGGGAAAGCAAGACTGTGCAAACTGTATTCAAAGATCACTTAAATGGTGAGCGCAATCTAATGGATGACCTAAAAGGGGTGCTAGCAGGTGCCAATGCGTCTTCTGAAACACTAAAGAACATCAACATGAGTAAGTTTTTCCAACAACTGAGCAGCAGCTCAGATGCGGATAAACAGCAGTTACTCAAGTTACTTGGTGGTTCATTAAATGCCAGTAAACAAAACGAACCTGTAGAGTAATCAAGCAAAGGGGCCAAAACCTTGGCTCCTTCCCCATTTGCGCAGTGCACATAGGAAAGCAAAGAATGACGGAAGCAACGCAACAAGCGCCAGAGCGAACGCTCGAGCAAGATTCTTATCAACTCATAAAGCGCCGACTTGGCAACTTTGGTAACGATCTAAAAAGCCAAATAGACCAAATTAACCAACAACGTGTTGATACCTTTGGCAGTACAGAACTTAAAGTACAAGGTCGAGCAAGAGTTCGTACTGAGCATAACTGCGTGCCACGAGACATCGTGCTCATAGGCGATAAACTTATCTTCGCCTACAATGTGTTTATGGGGCTCAAACAAAACACCCAAGTGAGTGACGTATTCACAGTACAAAAACTACACCTGCAAGATGACCATTACGAGATAGAGCCTTACCCCCAAGAAACTAAGTTTCTTACCGATCCGCGTTTTTTACGTGACTTTGATGAACTATACACCTATTACAAAGACACTCGACTACAACACCTCTTTGTCAAATCAAACAAGCTCTTTGCGCTATTTCAGATTGGTGAAAAACTCTCTGATGTCCGTGTCTTTCGCTGGCAGATCGCCAAAGACGAGACCTTAGATTACATTGATAACCGCGGAGAGCGTGACTTAGGCGAGGTAGAAAACTTTGACTTTGAGTGGCAAAAAACCGACCGCTCCGACCATGTCGAAGGCCGCCATCCACATATTAATGTAAACGATAAAGTCTTTATAGAAGTTTCTCGCGGCAAACTCACCGTTAAAATTGAAAATAACACCCAAAGTGGTGAAGGTATTTACCAAGAAGATGTAGATGACGCCAGCCAATCGCTTACAGATTGCGATTTACGCTTTGCCGAAGTTGGCGAAATGGTACTGCTCAAGTTGCTCCCCTATCGTGAAAAACAGTGGCGTTACTTTATTTATAACTGTCGTACCCAGCAGATACTGCGCCAAGATGCACTAGGTGGTGCCTGTGTGCAGCTACCAGAGAATCAAGGTATTATTTTTCCTGGGGGATATTACCTACAATCTGGGCAAACTCGCTATTTTGACGACCAACTAGATGAGTTAATTTTTCATCGTCAGCTCAAGTCCCCCAATGGTGAAGACGTACTCTATATTTTTTACGAACCAAACGATGGGCGCTATGCACTCTTCTCTTATAATATTATTGAGAAAAATCTGCAAAACCCTATTTATTGTCATGGCTATGGTATTTATGACGACGGTTTGGCGCTGACCTTTAAAGCGGAGCCTGAGCCTGAACGCGTTCACCCTATTCAGATCTGGCAAAGCCCTTTTTATAGCAGTGAGTTTGCCGCCAAAGCGCCTCGAGCCACTGGATTATTTGGCCGGATTGGGAACCCTGATTTAGTGAGGGCGATCTCCGATTTATACAGCGTTTTTAAAGCAATCAACGACCAAAGCCCAACGGTATTTCATTATGAAGATTTGATAGCCCTTACCCGCAGTATTTTAGACCGTTACCACTGGCTTGCAGAGCCCGATTTTAAAGACGTAACGGCAAAGCTGCATGATATTTTTGAAACTTCAGAACAAGTACTTGATGAGTTTGAAAAAGTAAGTCAAATTGGAGCTGACGCCAAACGCGCAGAAGCTGAAATACAACAGTCCTTACAAGACGTATTACGGGAAGTACGCCCAGACAGCTTTAAAAAAGCAGAACAGTTTGTGCAAAGTTTAGAGTCACTTAAGCATTTAAAGGGAAAAGTAATTAGCCTTGAAGAGGTGAAATACATCAACCTTGAAGCGCTCTTTGCAATGCAGCAGCAAATTGATGAACACACCCTAAGTCTAAGCCACAAAACTGCCGAGTTTTTGCAACAAGACAGTGCATTAGCGCCCTACTACGCCCAACTTGAGGGTTTAGAAGAAGCCAGAGCACACACTGAAAGTGTCACAGAACTAAATGGCTTTCTATCGAACTTAGAAACTTTGAGCGCTGAGCTTGATTTGCTCAACCACACCATGCTGGATCTCGACATTGAAGATAGCCGTGTTCGCACTAAAATTTTGGAAGATGTCAGCACTATTTATGGCCAAGTAAATCGCACCAAAGCAGCATTAGAAATTCAGAAAAAAAGTGTCGGCAGCGTTGAGGCTAAAGCGGAATTTGCAGCTCGCTTTAAGCTCTTTAGTCAAAGTATTACCAGTGGTCTTAGCGCAGCTAAAACCCCAGAGCAGTGTGATGAACAGTTATCTCGCTTGCTTATTCAGCTAGAAGAATTAGAGTCCCAGTTTAGTCAATATGATGAATTTTTAACGGAGATTTTGGCTAAACGTGATGACGTTTATGAAAGCTTTGAGGCACATAAACAGCAGCTCATTGACGACAGACAGCGCCGCGCACTGAGCTTAGCAAACGCTGCCGAACGTATTTTACAAGGGGTAACAAGGCGCACACAAAGCTTTAAAACTTTAGATGACATTAATAGCTATTTTGCGTCTGATCCTATGATTGGCAAGCTTCGCGATTTAACCCAAGAGCTAAAAGATCTCAGTGATGAAGTGAAAGCAGATGATATTCAGGCCAAACTCAAAGCCTGTAAAGATCAAGCGATCCGAGCTTTGCGAGACAAGCAAGATATCTATACCGATGGTGGCAACACAGTAAAAGTAGGAAAACACGCATTCAGTGTTAACAAACAAATGCTTGATTTGACTTTGCTACCACGTGACGAACAGCTCATGTTACACCTCACAGGTACTGAGTATTTTGATGTTATTCCAGATTCAAAAAGCAACCAATTACTTAATGATGCAAGTGCCTACTGGCAACAAAATCTGATATCAGAGAATCGCCATTTCTATCGTGGAGAGTACTTAGCAGCACAAGTTTTGGCTGCAGCTGAACAAGAAGAGAATGATTTTACTCAAGCTACACTTGAGCTTGCTGCTGATAATGGAAGTTTGCTTGCCATCGTACAAAAGTTTGCCGAGCCAAGATACCAAGAAGGCTATGAAAAAGGCATTCACGATCATGATGCCAGTCTGATTTTAGAGAACTTACTACAACAAAAGCAACAGCTGGGGTTACTCATCTATCCAGCCAGTTGTCGGGTTGCAGCACAGTTATTTTATACACAACTAAGCCAAACTGAGCTCACTGAATTGACGTTTCAAGCGACACAAGCTGAGTTAATGGCAACGAAGTTAGATGATCATGGTTTTAGCCAGCAGCTGAGCAACACACTAAGTAAACGTATCACTATATTTTGCCAACAGAACTTATCGGGCTATGTAGAAGAGTTAAGCCGCTTTTCAGGCGAATTAAGTGCAGCTTACCTCATTAAAGCCCTTGCTAGGCAACACAAACCGAGACAATTTGATCTGGCAGCGTCGGCTAAACAGATAAGCGAGCAGTTTATCTCAATGGCAAAAGCCAAAGGGGTGTGGCAACAACTTGAAGACTCATTGGCGCATTTAACTAAACTTGCAGACAAATGTCGCCTACTAAGCAGCTGGCTGCGCGCCTATGGCAATAAGCAAAATGCAAGCACAGAGATATTACTCGAAGCGGCAAACAGCATTTTGCTCTCTAAGCATTTTAGCCTCACCTACCAAGTCAAAGAAGCAGAAATAAACACTGAAATTTCAGACTTGATGGGTCAGCACCCTCGTATTGCCAATCAAGTATTGCACCTAGATTACGCCGACTTTTTTGCCCGAAGCAATGAGTATCTTAGTATTCATGTTCCCGCTTACAAACAGTACCAACAACTAAAAGCACAAGTGCTTGAGGCACAAAAGCAGCGCTTGCAGCTGGATGAGTTTAAACCCAGACCACTAAGCTCATTTGTACGTAACCAGCTGATTGACAAAGTCTACTTCCCTATTATTGGCGATAACTTAGCAAAACAAATCGGAGCGGCAGGTAATAATAAACGCACCGATTTAATGGGCATGCTACTCCTTATTTCACCACCGGGCTATGGTAAAACCACACTAATAGAATATGTAGCGAATCGCCTAGGACTCACTTTCGTTAAGGTAAACTGTCCATCAATTGGTCATGACCAAGTATCCTTAGATCCCGCGCAAGCCATCAACGCCACAGCTGCAAAAGAAATTGAAAAGATCAATCAAAGCTTTGAGATGGGCAATAACGTGATGCTATACCTTGACGATATTCAGCATACCAACCCAGAGTTTTTACAAAAGTTCATTTCTTTATGTGACGGCTCAAGACGCATAGACGGTGTGTGGAACGGTCGCAGTAAAACCTATGATCTCAGAGGCAAGAAGTTTGCCGTGGTAATGGCTGGAAACCCTTATACCGAATCTGGTGAGTCATTTAAAATCCCTGATATGCTAGCCAACCGTGCCGATATTTATAATCTTGGTGATACCCTAAGTGGCTGTGAACAAGAATTTGCGATGAGCTTTATTGAAAATACGCTCACTTCCAACGCCGTGCTCGCACCTCTTGCTAATCGTGGCATGGAAGACTTATATAAACTGGTTCGCATTGCTCAAGGTGAAGATCTTTCTATTAATGAATTGGAGTTTAATTACTCTCAAGCACAAGTAAATGAAATTGTCAGCGTACTGAAAAAGCTACTCACCATTCGCGACACTATTTTAAAAGTAAATGCACAGTATATTGCCTCTGCTGCGCAAGATGATAACTACCGCACAGAGCCGCCATTTAAGTTACAAGGCAGCTACCGTAATATGAATAAAATGGCTGAAAAGGTGGTTGCTGCCATGAATGACAGTGAGCTTGAAAACCTAATTCAAGATCACTACCGCGGTGAGGCACAAACACTGAGCAAAGGCAGTGAAGAAAATCTACTAAAACTGGCCCAATTGCGCGGCAGATTAACGGATGAAGCAGCAGCTCGCTGGTATGAAATTAAAGCAGAGTACGCGCGCCTAAACCGTAGTAGTGATGAAGGAAGCCCTGCACAATTGGCCGTTGAACAACTAAGCTTTGTTAATAAATCCCTTGCCCAAATTGCCGCTAAACTCGATAAAGAACAGCTTAGCTTTGATTACAGTGCGCTGCTGCAGCAATTGGCTCAAGTGCTTGACGAACAAGAGTTCTCCACCCAGTTAACTGAGCTACGAGAGACCTTATCACAGCAGCCTTATGCCGCCCCGCTAACACAATTGATAGCTTCACAGCAACAAGTTGTTCAGGAAATGGCGGGGTTACAAAATACTATCCAACAAACCGCGAATGGCCAGCAGCTACTCGCTAATCTGGATAAACTCAATGACTTGCTTAACACTCAAGCACAAATACAACACGCATTGGGTCAACAGAGTCAGCAGCAAAATACGTTATTTTCACACTTGTCAGATCGCTTAGAGGCGGTGGCACAACCGCAGATCCAAGTCGATAATCACCTTGATGACAGTAATGCAAAAGCGCTTGAGGCCGTCACGACATTATTAGCAAATACCCTAACAAACTCAAATACAGAGCCAGTTCAGCAACAGCTCAAAGACATTTTACATAAGCTTGAGGAAATTAAATCAAGACCCGTCGTCAGTAATGACTCAGGTGCGAAAAATCCATACATGCTATGATACCAATTTGACTTAATACTTGCTCAATTTGAAGGCGTAAACCTGACGCTAACCGCGTTAAAAATTTCTTATTTAGAACAACTAAATAGCAAAATTTTTGCCTTGCCTATACGGAGGTAGAGGACGCGGTAGCGGGGTTATCGACAAGATTTTCTCGCCTCAAAATAGACCACTTAATTAAGAAAATTGGTATCAGCTCGGCGCAATTCGCGCTAAAACTGGCTGCTAGGAAGGCATTAATTATTCAAGGTTCAAATTATTTAGGCGCTGCGACTTTTTTCATTGAGTATTCACTCCATGACCAAGGACTGAGCTCAAATATTTTATCGGATTGAGCTTCACCATTAGCGCAAACATCCTCATGTCCGATGATCCTAACAGGCAAACGCTCCGAATATGATTTTTTCAGAATATCAAATTGATATTGCGCGACAGGTGAAGAAAGGTCTAATTGCCATGTAAGCTCATCACCATTGGCAATACAAGTTTCAAAATTAGAGTGCTCTTTCATTACTTCAATTCTAAAGTAAACTGCGTGGTCGCCATTAGCACCCGACCTTGTGATCAGTTGATCAACAGTCCCATATACGTCATTTGCAGCACTAACCGACAATGAAAAAAGACACAGTGTAGTCAGGCAGAAGGTTTTTATTCTCATTATTTTATCCATTATTAAAGTGATACCAACTTGCTTTTACCAAGAAATTACAATTCCAAAAAAAAATAAATACAGGAATTATTTATTACATAAAATTACCATATTGGTTAATTTGTAACAAGTAAGTTTACAACTATTTGGGTTGGATAAAGGAAAGACCAGGCCATCGCCTCAATGCTTACTCTATATTACTTTCTGTCTAATTCCAAAATAAGAAGACCGCTCGGTCAAAATAGTATTCAGATCAACTCGCGACTCACTCCGGCATTTTTGCCATCACTGACAAAAACTCTAAGGATGGTGCAAAAAAAGCAGACCCCATATCTGCACTGGAATAATCTAATATCGGATCATAATTCTCTGCTACTCCCAGCCTACTTTTTAACACCTGCTCAAACGCATCACCTTTGGCGCTACAACTTAAATACAAGCTTCCTTGTTCAAATACATCGCCAAATGGCATACTTTGCTCCAGTATTAGCGCATGACCATTTTCATCTTTTAATTCGGTTAAAGTTGCGTGGTTCGGGAGCTCACAATCGACTATCAAGTCATTGTCTAACCGTGTGCGACCCATTAAATGCTCTTGTTCACTAAGTGATAAACTCTGCCAACGCATTAGGTCAAACTTCACCCGCTGTACATGAATATAACTTCCTAGGTGATCAGCTGCATTTGGGTTATGCACCAAAGCCACTTCACGCTTGTTACGCCCTCTGGGATTATTGGCACCGTAAATAAAACCGTTAAAATCACGCCCATCCAGAAAACGAAAAGCACGGACGTGTGCCACCATCTCGACTAAACCATTGAGCATATGCAATACACTTTGGGCAAAGATATGATTAACATCTTCGCGATCAGAGCGGATCACATAGAGTAAGTCGAAAGGTTGAGTATGTACGGTATGCTCCGCATCAATAATGTGCGGAAAGCTTTTTAGCTCTTTAGGAATAAATTCGGGATAGATATGCGGCCAATACTGTGCACCAATAGCCACAAAACTCGACAACATGGACTCAGAAAAGCGGTCTTCTAATTCTTCTTGTAGACGCCCGCAATTACCAAGCGCCGCTCGTAACGCTTCATCTTGCCCTTCAAGCACATTGAAGAACAAATGTAAGCCGTGCAAATTAGCTTCAGCACACACACCAGATTGGGCAAGCGCCATGCTCTACTCCCTGCTTTATTCATCTACTATTAAGAAAAGAAATTTACAGCATGTGCCTTAATTTTTAAAGAGATTGGTTTAGTTAAGTCAAGAGGCTCATGTGCAGGGTGAGATACCTCAAGCTCTTGACCCTCTACGGTCACGCGATAAATATACTCTGTTCCCATAAAACGTTGATTAAGGATCTTAACACTGCCTTGGGCGCAATTTTCTAGAGTAATATGCTGCGGTCGTAGATACACTTCACCTTTTGCATCCATATTCCCAAGTTCAACCAAAGAGTGTACAGCACCAAATTTCGTTTCGACGGAAGCACCATTGACCCTTTGTGCAGGAATGTAGATCCCTTGGCCTAAAAATTCAGCAACCATTTTACTTTTGGGACGTTGAAATAGTGTTTTTGGATCACCAACTTGGGCAATCTTTCCTTTGTCCATAATGGCAAGGCGATCGGCAAAAGCAAACGCCTCTTCCTTTGAGTGGCTCACAAAAATAGCAGAAACCTGCTGATCTTTAATGATACGACGAATATCATTAATTAATTGAAAACGTACCTGCGCATCAATATTTGAAAATGGCTCATCAAGTAATAGCAAATTAGGCTTGTAAGCCAATGCACGAGCAATCGCAACTCGTTGCTGCTGACCACCAGAAAGCTCATGAGGGAAGCGTGCTGCATAGCCTTGAAGCTGCACCAAGTTGAGCATTTCAGCGACTCTGCTTTCACGCGCCGATTTGTCTTTGATAGTTAAACCAAACGCCACATTTTGTGCCACAGTCAAGTGCGGAAATAGCGCGTAATCTTGAAACATCATCCCAATATTACGCTTTTGTGGTGGGATAAATCCGCTAGCACCATTCATGGCTTTACCCAAAATACTGACGCTACCCTGAAATGGCTCTATCAAGCCAGCAATCACTTTAAGTGTCGTGGTTTTTCCGCAACCGCTAGCACCGAGCAAACATACGATCTCATTTTGCTCTACATTTAGAGTTAAGTTATTCACTACGGCTTCGCCGTCATAGCGATAAGAAAGATTTTCTAGCACTAAGCTATGCATTAACTTCGCTGCTCCATTGAACGGTTTACGACATAAAGCGGAATTAAACCAACTAAAACAATAAATAACGCCGACACTGAGGCTAATTCTAGCTGCTCATCACTGACATATTGAAAAACATGAGTGGCTAATGTCTCATAATTAAAGGGTCGCAATAACAACGCTGCGGGTAGCTCTTTCATACATTCAATAAACACCAGCAGTGCAGCGGTTAAAATACCACGACGTAATAAAGGCAAATGAATCGATAACATCGTGCTGAGTCGATTGCGTCCTAAAGAAAAGCTTGCCATATCTAGACTTGGGCTGATCCGTTGATAACTTGACTCTACCGCTCCTTGAGCTATCGCATAAAACCTCACTACATATGCAAAAACTAAGGCAAAGATAGTTCCACTAAACAATAACCCAGGCTCAAATTGAGAGCCTTCAAACCATGTGTTTAGCTTATCATCTAGTAAGGTTAGCGGGATCAACACTGCGATTGCCAACACAGTTCCTGGAAGTGCGTAGCCAGTACTCGCTAATTTACCCGGCACAGCAACACGTTTACCATGACTGACACGCTGGTTAAATACCACCAACATACTCATGATAATCAAGACTACACTCACCCAAAATGCAATTTTTAGACTTTGCCACGCGTACAAGAAAAAACTGTCGTTCCATGCTTGCTCAAAGTAATTAATAGCATAATCGACCAGTACCCATGTTGGTACAATGAATGCTATGGCAAGAATCAGCCAACAAAACCCGCTGGCCAACCATGCCTGCGTGCCTTTGAGGTGATATAGCGTGGTGCTGTTTACACTTGATTGGCGCTCATGTACTACTTGTGTTGGCCGGCTCAACCGCTCTAATGTTAACGCCAGAAATAAAAACAATAGCATAATGCCAGATATTTTTGCGGCAGCAGTAAGAGAATAATACCCAAGCCAAGTATCGTATACCGCGGTAGTTAGCGTGCTTACAGCAAAATAGTGAACGGTAGCGAAGTCTGCCATACTTTCCATTGAGATCAACGCTAAACCAGCAACAATGGCACCACGAGATAAGGGTAAACTTACCTTAAAAAAGCTTTGAGAAGGTGATTTACCCATAAGCTGACTAGCTTGCACAAGCTTGAAAGATTGCTCTCTCAGTGCGGTCCTGAAGATCAAAAACAAATATGGATATAGTACCAAAGCTATCATCACGATGGCACCGGGCAAAGTGCGAATATCGAAAAACCAATAGTCATCAGGTGATTGCCACCCAAACCATCTTCTTAGCGCAATTTGTACAGGCCCTGCGTAATCAAGCAGATCCGTATAGACGTATGCAATAAGGTAAGTTGGCATCGCCAGCGGTAACATCAACGACCACTCAAAAAAACGCCGCCCAGGAAATTCACAATACGCGGTTAACCAACCTAGAGGTAAAGCTATTAACGCGCAGACAAGACAAACACCAACAATAAGCCAAATGGTATTGCTGACGTAATCCCATAGGACAGTATCCCAAAGGTGAGCAAATACTTCAGAGTTTGGTTGAAACGACTCAACGATCAAAAATAAAAGCGGGACTGATAAGCTAAGCCCTATCAGCCACGCAAACGTCTGCCATTTAGACAGTGACAATGATAACTGCATTAAAGGTCAAATTTTACCTCATCAATTAACTTAAGCGCTAATGGACGGTATTTACTGATCTCTGACAATGGTAGGCTATCTTCCTTAAATTCGCCCCATGATGCCACTAGTTTAGATAACTCGACGCCAGGTTTCACTGGATATTCCATATTCATCGACGCATACATATTCTGCGCCTTATTGTCGGTCATAAACTCAATGAGTTTCAAGGCATTTTCAGTATTTTTAGCGTGCTTGGTTAAGACAACACCAGAAACATTAATATGCGAACCACGATCTTTCTGATTTGGGAAGTTGATATAAACGGCATCAGCCCACGCTTTTTGCTTTTCGTCTTCCATCATTTTACCGAAGTAGTAGCTGTTTCCGATGGCTAAATCACATAGCCCTTCTTTTACCGCTTTCACTTGCGCACGATCGTTACCTTGAGGCTTGCGCGCTAAATTTTCCTTAACCCCTTCTAGCCATGCTTTAGTTTTTGCTTCACCGTGATGTGCAATCATAGAGGCAACTAAACCAAGGTTATAAGGGTGCTTACCTGAGCGTGTACAAATTTTGCCGCGATACTGCTCGTCTGCTAATGCCTCATAAGTAAGTGCATCTAACTTGCCAGTGCGAGCTTTAGATGAATAAACATTACGTACCCGTTTAGTTAATGCTACCCACTGCCCTTCAGGGTCTCTAAAGTTTGCCGGAATATTTTTTGCAACCGTGTCGCTACTAATTGTTTGCGTCAGGTTCTCATCCTCTAACTGGATTAGCGCGCTGAAGTTTGATGTAAGTACAAGGTCAGCACGACTGTGTCTACCTTCACGCTTAACTCGCTCTATCAAGCCTTTTTTTGCAAAAACCACATTAGTTTTAATACCAGTTTGCTTTGTAAAATCATCCAAAATTGGTTGGATTAGAAAAGGTTGTCTAAACGAATAAATATTAACCTCTTCTGTCGCCACTGCTGGTAAGCAAGTGAGCGCAGCCAGTAAAGTAACCAGTGCTTTTTTCATAAAGACTCCATTTAGTAAACAATAATTATTATCAAATAATTCTACCTGTAATTATATCGTTTTACACCCTGAATATTTAATCTTGTATCAGGGCTTGGTGATCCATTGTAGAAAAGCGGAAAATCAACTGTGAGATATTTCTTACTTAACTACCAGAAATTGAGTAAATAGACGCTGAAATAACACCCAAAACAAAACTAACCCGTTGAAATTTATAAAGTTATAGATTTTTATATTTATCCCTCTTGTAAAAGGTCTACTTTTAACTACAGCGATTTTTTTTGGCTTGCTTATAATTAACAACATCTCAGGAAGAGAAATAAAGGGACATCAGGATACGCTCAGGGTAGGAAATGCAAAAGGAAGCGCACCCACTTAAAGGATGAGAGGGTAAGTAGAGCGAGGATAGTGTTTACAGGGAGTAAGCACAGAGATGGGAATGGAATATAAGGTTCATGATGAACCTGAGGAGCGCTTCAGGGGAGAAGCTAGACGTTAAAGGTTAACGTTACTGTGTTGGATACGCAGTTGGTTAAGGATGAAAAAGGAAGGTACAAAGGATGTACCCGTAACTAGTGGTTTAGGAGATACCAATCGTTGCAGTTATAAGCGCAACACTTAGCTTGATATACCAGCTTCAAGCTACTAAGTGCCTAAGTAGATAAAGCGATTATTGGCACTGCTGCTTTGGAAAGTAGCAACAAGGGACAATGAGAACAAATGGATGTTCTTAGCAATTGGACGGCGAAGGATAAAACAGCGGACGTTTAAAAGGAACAAGGACACAGGGCTAGATGCCTTTATTCGCAAAATGAGAACACTAAGCGATACCATGGAAGAGGAAAGATTCAGGACGTTGAACTACTCAACTTTGCAGGATGCAGTTAGAAGATTCCGTAAGCGCGGCTCAGCAATGGGTCGCGCTCTTCTTATTTTGCTCCCTCTCTAAACTCACCCGCTATTGAGGCTATGTAAATCAAAAGCGTCGTTATACCAATTGCATTATTTGCACAAAATGAAGTATCCATTTACAGCCTATCATTCGAAATAACATCAATAGTTAGCAATAATACCTATTTTCTTAATTAAGTGGTCTATTTTGAGGCAAGAAAATCTTGTCGATAACACCGCTTCCGCGTCCTGCTATCGCCGAGGTACCTACATCCGTGTAGGCAAGGCAAAAATTTTGCTATTTAGTTGTTCTAAATAAGAAATTTTTAACGCGGTTAGCGTCAGATTTACTCCGTCAGATTGAACAAGTATTAAGTCAAATTGGTATTAGTGATTGCTCACAATATACCTAGGCTACATTTTGCTGCGCTTTCCTTTTAGGTAAGCATCTCTAAAGTCGACAAAGTGGGCAGTTAATTTATCAGCGGCATCTTGCTCACCACACTCAGCAAACAATACACAAGCCACTTCTGCCGTTCCAAGCTGGTGCTCATGTGGTGCCACCCGAAGCTTATAATCTGAAAGCTTATCCGGTGCGATTGACAGCACAGGCAGGTTATCCAAGTAAGGGCTTTTTCGAAACATTTTTTTCGCTTCTCGCCATGTTCCGTCCAAAAAGATAAACAATGGTTTTTTATCGGCTGTACGATGTATTTGCGTGATCACCCGCTCAGGCTCTACCCCTTGTTCAGGAAAAACGACTATCGGCGCATATTGTGGATCTGCAAGTAGCGCCAATAAACCTTCATCAGGTTCTGTTCTGTCCCAACGAAACGCATAATTATCAGGAATAACATCAGCAATGAGACGCCCGGTATTGGACGGTTTAAAGCTTTCGTTGTGATACATTAACAAGCATACTGCACAGTTTGCTTCAGCAACTTGTACTTTATTGCAAATACACAAAGTGGACGCTAATAAGCAACATTCACAACGCGCTAATTTGGAGCCTCTGGCTTTATACTCTCGTCGTGCAGCAGCAATTTGTTGCTGTCTAAGTGCTAATACTGAATTGTTCACTCTGTTCCCCATCAAAAAATGCCGGCGTATTTTAGTCAAGCGTTACGCCTGCGTCTACGCAAACTTAATCACTACCTTTACTCAGGATGTAAGCTCTTGTACGCTAAAGTTTTATTGAGAGTATAAATAGATGCAAGTAAAGGATTCAAAAAGGCTACATTACCGTTTGCTCACCGCAGCAGACGCCCAACTGCTCGCCGACCTTGATAGCGACCCTGAGGTGATGAAGTTTATTACAGGTGGCAAAACAAATTCACTGGAAGAGGTGAAAACGGTCTATATTCCACGCTTAAGTACATTCACCGAAGAGTCTAAAGGATGGGGACTTTGGGGCTGTTTTGAGTTGCCAGATAAACACTTTCTCGGCTGGATTCTAGTCCGCCCTGCTCATTTTTTTAGCGAACAAAGAAATGATCGAGATTTAGAACTTGGCTGGCGATTTAAACAGATATCATGGGGAAAAGGACTTGCAACCGAAGCGGCGCAACAAGTCATGTCTGAATTAGTCAGTGCAAACCCTGATCTTACGCACTTTAGTGCGATTGCTGATGAAGGCAACACAGGCTCTATCAATATAATGAAAAAGCTCGGGATGAGCTTTGTCAAAAAAGGGCTACACAATGACATTTTAGGCGATATGGAAGTCGTATATTACGAAAAGCCAGTATCGAAATAATGCGCTTTGAGAGTGATCCTCATTCACTGTTCGGTGCGCGACACAGTTAACTGTATCTGCGCACAAGCCTTTATCTTACTGAAGAAAGACTGGATCAAGTGGTATGGTTTAACCACGAGTGAATAGCAGACAAAATAAATCGCGAGAAAGGGATTAAATCCCTTTTCGGCGTAGCGGTTCAGCATACATGCTCACCACAAACTGTTTCAGTTCATCAGGAACAGTTTCAAGCTTTGACATAAAATCAGCTCTATCCTCAGCGCTTACTTTCGTGTCATCCCCTGCTGCCAAGTGATTAGTTGAATGTAAGTGATAAAGCTCTAAGATTTGTTTATCAATAACTTGGGCTAGTTCGTCGGGATTCTCCACATCGCAAGTAATTGGCGCACCAAAGGCAACATGCACATGGCCTTTGTCTGAGCTAAAGCCGTCAACAATACTGGCGATATCTTCCCCTTGCGCCTTAACATACTGGCCAAACTGCTGCTTATGATACAACTCTTTTGCTTTGGCTACTGCACATGGTTCATATTGATATGAAATCGCAACCGGTACAATTTTTAGCTGCTTAATATACTCAGAAAAGTCTACTTTTAGCTTTCTGCCGTTCAACTGCAACATCTTTAGTAAAGCAGGATCCGTTTGATCGATGCCATCTTTAGCTCGTCCTTCTTTTTGGGCAATCCAAATAGAGTTTCCTTCGCTAAGCGAGTCAAAAATATAGGCAGAGAGCTGGGTTAACGCCTTTAGCATTTCTTTGGGCGCTTTTGCAGAACGTTTCACGATAAAGCTTTTGTTAAGACGCATCAGCTCCGTGATGTAAGGTACTTGCAACAGGTTATCCCCAATCGCGATTCGAACAGTACGCATATGCTGTTGATGCAATCCCCAGTTTACCAAAGCTGGATCCAGCACAATATCACGGTGATTTGAAATAAATAAATAAGAGGTATGCGAGTCAAGCGACTCAAGACCTGAATATGTGACTTTAGACGTCGTTTTGTTGATTAAAATCTGTAAATAGTACGCAACTTCATTTTGTACCTGCTCGATACTGCAAAAGTTTCCCCACTTATTTTTAAGCTTCATTCTTACTAGGGGTCGGGCAACTACCGGCCAGGCACTTAGCCATGCCGGCAAGTTATATTTAGCGATAACATCGATAAACTGGTCATCTCCCAATAAACGTGCCAAGGCAGGTACAACTTCATCATCATTATACGGTCTTATGTCAGCGTATTTATCCACTCTACTTCTCAAACTCTCGGATTAAAGCATACTTTGGCGCATTCTATCGTGTCAGATAAACAGACGCTAAGCATTTCATGTCTGACCACCAGAGTAATACATCTTGCTGGAACATAAAATGCCTAAGCGTAATTTAGCAGTGCTGGATAACGATTACTTTAAAGTCAGCACTACACACTCTCTGCTCTAAATACTTCACTCAGCTTAAGTATCGCCAGTCTCAGTAGTAATGCGGCAAGTAATATTCCCATGGATACGCTAAGCCAGTGAGGCAGAATTTCATGCTCTTCACCAATCATCGGAGTGACCACAAAGCCATAGGTAGCAACGAGGTGATCGGTCAGGAAGCCAAAGATAAGCGCAACCCCAATCACACCGACCAAATAAGCAAATACGGCTCTACGCCCAAGCTCTTTACCTACAACACCTATAGTAGCAATATTGGTGGCAGGGCCTGCCAACATGAATACCAATACCGCCCCCGGAGACACTCCAGCCATTAATAAACCTGCTGCAATTGGCGTTGAAGCGGTAGCACAAATATACATTGGAATACTGATCAAAATAACCACCAGCATCGCTAAAATACCATCGCCCCATTGAGATAAAAATGACTCAGGTACAAATGTTTGCACTAACGCGGCAAAAAATAAGCCTATCAATAACCACACCGCGGTATCAGATAATAACTTATTACAGCTAAACTTTATTGCTTCAATTATTTTTGCCGTAATCGCTGACTGCGCTTCTGTTGGCTGTGAGCTACAACAATTGGTTTCAGAAGGGCTGGGATCACAACAATTTGACGCCGATGAAGCCTTACTCTGGCAACTACTATTACTACTTCCAGCGGCTACTAGCTTTGGCTCTGTTGTTGTACAGCAGCTTGGGCTGGTTACCGGCTTAGTATCGCAACAAGACTTGGTTACCTGCGGTTTTGGCTCCGATGGGGCTGAGGCGCTACAACAACTGCTAGTTTTAGGAGACGTGTTTGACACTTTTTCCGTCGTTGATTTTTTATCTTCATCTTTTTCCTTTCCAACCAATAAACCCGCTGCAATCGCACTAGCAACCGCAGCAATAGGTCTTATCACCGCCATAAAAGGCCCAAGCAGCACATAGGAAACAGAGATTGAGTCGACGCCGGTTTCGGGCGTTGAAACTAAAAAAGCTGTCGTCGCACTTTTCGACCCTCCAGCTCTTCTAAGCCCAACCGCTGCGGGTATAACACCGCAAGAGCATAATGGCATTGGCGCACCAATTAAGGCAGCTTTAATTGTCGTCCAAAATCCTTCCTGACCTAAGTGCTTTTGCAGTAAGTCTTTTGGAATAAAAACGTTGAGTAAGCCCGCCAACACTAAACCTAGTAACAACCATGGCGCTGATACTAAAAATAGCTGCCAAAAATTCAATATCAGTTCATTCATCGATAGCCTCCAAGGCGGTTAAAATTGAGCAGCTCACTGCTGCTTCCTCACCACCACAGCATTGCTTTGCCAGTGTTGACAAGGATTGTTCAAACTTTTGTAACTCTGCTATGCGCGCTCTGACTAAATCACGCTTAGTGAGCGTCAGCGTTTTTACTTCTTCACAGCTGTGCTGATGCTTTTCAAATTTAATTTTTAACAGATCTTGCACTTCTTTGAGGCTAAATCCCACTTTTTTAGCACGAAGAATAAAACGCATCTGTTTTTCACTTTGCTCATCAAACAAGCGATACCCTCCTTCACTCCTTGCGCAAGGGTGAAGCAGATCATTTGCTTCGTAATATCTTAACGTGTCCGTCGATACATTAAGCCGATTTGCCAGCTCACCAATCTTTATCACTTTACACTCCTCAGTCCCGAAGATTATCCTAGCCGATATGATAAGTATAAACCTTAGAGTTAACTCCAAAGTCAAGTAAAGGATAAAAATAATGCAAATAGTGGTTTTAGACGCTAAAACTCTTGCCAATACCGACCTTACACCTATTGCTAAATTAGGCACACTCACATCTTATGATATGACCGCCTACGAAGACATCTTGTCTCGATGTGAAAACGCAGAAGTCATAATTACCAATAAAGTCAAACTTGATGCGAAGCTCATTGCGTCTTTACCTAAATTAAAGCTGATTTGTGTCGCAGCCACCGGGGTTAATAATATCGAGTTAGAAGCAGCTAAGGCACATCATGTTGCGGTGGCAAATGTAGCTGGTTACTCAACCCCCTCTGTTGTTCAGCATACTTTTACTATGTTAGGTAATTTGATGACAAATATTCATCGTTACCAACAAGATTGCCAAGCTGGACGCTGGCAGCAAAGCCCTATGTTTTGCCGTTTAGATTACGACATTAGCGAAATCGCAGGAAAGCATTTTGTCATTATAGGGCATGGCGCTTTGGGTGAAGCGGTTGCAAATGTTGCCAAAGCATTTGGTGCAAAGGTGATCATTGCTGAGCGTAAAGGCGCCACTCAAGTTAGAAATGGCCGAATGGCTTTTACTGAGGCACTACGTATTGCTGATATTGTGTCTATCCATTGCCCCCTGACAGCAGAAACTGAAAACTTGATTGATGACGCTGAGTTTGCAGCACTTCAAGGTCATGCTTTTATAATAAATACAGCAAGAGGTGGGATAGTAAACGAGCAAGCTCTTGTTAATGCACTTAATAATAATCAAATTGCAGGAGCTGCGGTGGACGTGTTAACACATGAACCTGCTCGCACAGATAATCCATTAGTGAACTATCAAGGCGATAATTTGCTACTCACCCCTCATATTGCATGGGCAAGTAAAGAGGCTATTGCACGCTTGGTAAATGAGATCGCACTCAATATTAACGCATTCGCCTCCGGCACAGACAGAAATAGAGTGGTCTAGTTACTTGAACAATGATGAATATCACTAAATTTTGGTAAAAATGTAACCCCCAGGTTGGACATAAAAAAGCAAGTTATTGATATTATTAAACATTACAAGTTGGCAAAAAGTTTGCATTGATAAGGTACAAAAAAGTGAAAAGCTGTTTACAATAAAAAACAGCAATAAAGAGCAAAAAGGAAAGAATAATGAAAAAATTAATGTTAGTAGCAGCACTAAGCTCGACTCTGTTATCAGGTTGTATTGTTGCAGTATCGGATGGTGAAGTTGAGCACGGCTGGGCATCTAAATACAATTCGAATTGGGAACAAAAGCAGCGTGAAAACCGTGAAAAGATAGCGGATTTTAAAATGGGCACCGATTACGCAACGGTAAAAGAAGCGCTGTCTACTCCTGACTTCAGTGAACTCGTGGCAAAAGATGGTGATAATTATCAAGTGCTTTACTACGCTACAAACAGCAAGCATTCAGATGGAAAAATAACCAAAGATGAATGTACTGCGCTAGTATTCAAAAATAATCAGCTTATCGGCTTTGGTGATAGCGCACTTAAACAAATTCTGTAACGTGTATACACACCAAGGATGGTGTAATTAAGACAAGCTACAAAGCAACTACACAACCTATTGCGTGCCCATTCTTTATCTAAGCTCGAAACCATGCTGAGCTATAGCTTTTATAAAAAACGTATTATATCTGTTTGATAAATATTGTACTCTGTTGCTTTTGCGCTTCTGCCAGCGCGCTATCAGCATTTTTTATCAATTCGTTGAGCTCTAGGGTTTTATGTTGCTCAATATGGACAGCCCCGATACTGACACTAACATGTGCACAAATGGGAGAAGCGATATGTGGTATTTTTAACGCATTAACTGCATCATGAAGTGACTGTGCAATTGATGTTACAGTATCAATATCATGCTGCGCCGATACTAATGCAAAGCGAGTACCATCGAAGCGACCTATAAATACGCTGTAGCGTGCGGCCGTTTCTTCTAGCGCTTTAGCCACCTTAAACAAACAAGTATCACCATGCATATAACCATAATGCTCGTTAAACGTTTTAAAGAAATCGAGTTCAACCAACATGATAGAAAAACAGCCCTGTGCAGCCTCACTTCCGGTTAATAACGCTCGCATTTGTTCATCTAAACGTCTACGATTTGGTAATTCTGTCAATCCATCCAATGAAACCAGCTTTTCTAGTAAGTCATTCTTTTTCTTAATTGCCAGATGATTTTTGAGTCTTGTTTTTACTATCAGAGGGTTAAAAGGCTTTGTAATATAGTCTACGGCGCCTAATTCGAGTCCCCTCGCTTCGTCTTTAAAACTCACGCTACCCGATATGACTATCACCGGGATCCCATAAGTGCTCGCGTCTTTTTTTAGCTTCTCCAAAATGGTAAAACCAGATCCATTGCCCATAGCAACATCTAAAATAATCAGATCGGTACGATTCGCTTTTACCTCATCGATGCAAAACGCAGGATCTTCACAGTGAAAAAGTGTGTGATCCTCACTCAGGATGTTGGTTAATACCATTTTGTTTATCGGGTCGTCATCAATTATAAAAATATGCTCAGCTTGCTGCATCCCTTAGTACTACCTTCTTTGCTCAATAAAGCATATGACTTGAGATAGTGCGGTGGTAAGTTTATCCAAGTCTGTGCGATTTGTTATAGTTGTAATTTTTTTACTTTGCGTTTCAAGGTCTTTGGCCACTTTAGCAAGCCGCTTAAACCCTAATCCCGCAGCCGCCCCTTTGATGCCATGTGCAAGTTCAAATAAAGCTGCCCCCTGTTCAAGTTGGCTGACCTGTTCTAGGTAATCATGACAAAGTTTAGCAAATTTATCTAACATTGTTTGCAAAAACGTTTCATTTTGCATCATCTGTGACAAGGCAAACTCATAATCAAAAAATGCCTCTGTAGTAAACTCTGACTTAACAATATTACTTGCAAGCGTTTTACAAGCTTGAGCGCTACTAATGGGTTTTACCAAATAGTCATTCATACCGACTTTAGCAGCCTTCGCACGCTCTTCTTTACTTGCATTTGCAGTCAACGCGATAATCGGAAGCTCAGCTGCTGAGCATATCTTTCTTATTTGTTGAGTGGCTTGATAACCATCAACCTTGGGCATATGAATATCCATCAAAATGACATCAGGACTTAAGGTTTGTACTATTTCCTGAATTCTCTCAGCACTTTGAAGTGCAACTGTCGATATGCCATTCTTTTTCAACATATTTTCAGTAATATCCAGATTCAGACTGTTATCATCTACCACCAAACACAGCGCGCCTGCTACTTGCACACAACCACTATCCACGGTTTGCGTCATGTGAGCAAACTCCGCAAGCCAAGTATATGCAGATTGATAGAACACATGTTGATTCAGGGCGATATGGTTATTTTGCTCTGTTAGTTGCTCGTCACAATGTAATATAACGGCCTTAGTACTCGCTAAAACACCTGCAGGTAAATTGGCACAGTGTGGAGGCACAACCACGATGGACTGCTCCAAATCTTCAGCACTTTGCGATACTTGATCTAACAATATAGGGGTTGCCAGTCCCGCGAGGTAGCTCGGCAATTGCTCCTGTGTGTCAACAAGACAGTAAACGGCCTTATGGCTCTCGACAATGGGGCAAGCTCCTTTATCCACAACCAATTCAAAAAAGAAGCAACTACCTTGGTTGGGCGTCGAGTCAACGGTAATATTTCCTCCCAGTAATGCCACTTCTTGTTTTACGATCGCAAGTCCAAGACCAATCCCTTCATGTCGTCGAGTAAAGCTCTCGTCCCCTTGAGTAAAGGCGTCAAAGAGATGTTCCACTTGTTGTGCTTTAATCCCAACACCAGTATCCCACACTGCAAACTTTATTGTTTGCTTAGCCGTTGTATCCGCTGTGACATCAACTTTTAAGCCAATTTGGCCTTGATTGGTGTACTTAACTGCATTACTTAATAAGTTAACTAGTATTTGTTTGATCTTGTCTTCATCGCTATACAGATAGGGCCAAACTAAGGCGTCAATTTGCAACTCAAATGATAAGCCTTTTTGCACACACAAAGGCTTTATCAACGACTCTATGGCCGTAAATGCCTGACAAGCTTGAAAGGTCTCGTACTGGATAGTGCCTTGGTGACTCTCTACTTTTGCAAATTCCAAAATGCTATTGAGCATTGCCAATAGTTCGTTTGCAGCACCAGAAAGCTGTTGCAATTTTTTACTTTGCAGTCGTGTTAGCGACTCACTATTTATCATGTCCGCAAGACCTAAAATAGCATTGATTGGCGTTCTAATTTCATGGCTAATATTTGCGATAAAGCGGCTTTTAGCAAGTGTTGCACGTTCAGCGTCCTGCTTCGCAAGCAGCAGGCCTGTAATATTTTGAATATGAATAACATAGTATTTTGGGCGTTTGTCCTTATCCCAAACCAAAGAGATGCTAAGTTGAAGCCACCTGTGCTTACCTGCCTGCGAAACCGTGTGTTCTACTACTTTTTTTTGCTGCTTTAATAACCCAGCTAACACACTTTGAAGCGACTGCCAGTTTTGTTCATCAAACAACCGCTCCAGCTGCTTTTCTCCGGTGTTTTTATCTAAGGATAAAAAGCGCTTTGCAGCTTTGTTCATTTCCAGTATTTTGCCATCTATTGCTGATAAAATAACCCCATTGGGGGCAAACTCAGTTGCCGCTCTAAAGTTTTCTTCAGAATCTCTTAAAGCGTTGTAAGCTTCTTGAGCTGCTGTAATATCACGTGCAACGCCCAAGCACCCAATCAACTTTCCAGTGTCTGATTTAAGTGGTGTGATAGTTAAAAAGTAGGTATTTTTACCCAATACAAAGTTGGTAGACACTTGTTCTTGTGAGTGTTCCATTAATGCCTCTTGCTCAAGTAAAATAGTGAGGCCTGAGGTAACTTCTCGTTGAGTTTTCGCCACCAATAAAGACTTATCCACCCCCATAAACTCCTCAAACGCTCGGTTACAGCCAATGAAAGAGCCATCAATATTTTTGAAGTAAATGATGTCTGGTACCGAGTCTAATACGGCATTTAATAATGCAGCTTGGCGCTCCTTAGCTTCAAAACTCTGCTTTAGTGCTTGCTGCTTACGCTTTATTTCGTCATCAAGCTCTTGGTTATGCTGCTTTAGCGTATGCATTAAGCGCGATTTTTGCTCTACGACTTGTTTGATTTGAGCAAACCATGGTTGCCATTCTGAGGGAATAGGATAATTTAACGTCGTTTCAGGTGAGTGTTCCTGTAACGAGAGATAGTTGACAAAGTGCGTTAATGGCCGCACAAAAATCTGCCGACTAAGCCACACAATGGTGGTAAACGTAAATAATATAAAAAAGAGCAATAGCGCAAGCTCTAGCAATATTTCTCGTTGCAGGGGCGCGGCAAATTGTGCATAGCTTTCATGATAATTTAAGCTAATAGGTTCTTTAGCTGGCTCTGCAATAAAGTGTAATCCGTACTGCCAAGGCGCAGCAGACTTTGCAAGCCCGGCATGCTCATAGTCAAAACGCTCCCCCGCAATGATTTCATTACTTTGGTTTTTAAACTCCATGGTTCCATCCAAAGAGCCTATGTTTTGCAGCCAACGATCAATAATATGACTATCGTAAATCATTAAAATATGGGTATTGTCGACTGTCGAGAGCTTTTTACCAAGAGCGAACATTTGCCTATCAAAAAATTTAACTGGAGAGCCAACGACAATATTACCAAGGCTAAAGTCGGGCTGAAATTTACCGCGCACTAGCTGAGTAATAAAGTGGCTGCTCGTGGCCTCCCTACGTTTAATAAAGGCAAAGCCATCATCTTCGATATAAGCAACTGCATATAGCCCACCTTGCAGTGCCAAAGCTGCATCAAAAGCGGTATTAAGTGACAACACGGTCTGCCAACGCTTAGTTGCAAATAAGGCCTCGTTTACCTGCCCTCTGCCAACAATTTCGCCGCCGCTATTTGGCAGTGCATGATAATAATGCTCAGGGTGCTGTTCTATGTCTTCCAACCATTCTGGTGGTTTCTGAAAAGAGATTGGCTGCGCGAGATTAACTGCAATACTGTCTAACACAACATGTGCAGCATAAAACTCTTGTTTGAGCTGTTGAGAAACGTATTCATACTGACCAAAACGCACTTTATATTGGCGTTCGAGTTTAATTTGATACAGGTGGTAAGCTAAAATGAGTACCAACAAGATAGGAATAACCACTGCAACTAAAATTCCCTTTCGATAGCTTCTTAGTGGTAAAAATTCTTTAGTTGCATCCATTTACTGGCTCATTCCCGTTTGCACACATACGTATTCAAAAGAGTAACGAGCCAGCCGATTCAAGGCAAGTTATAAATTTTCTTCCGCAAAACTGGCTAAGCGACTCCTTACAACGCCATTTAAATTGATGGTAGCACTGCCTTCAAAGTCTTTAAATCGCTCCACAATATAAGTCAATCCAGATGTAACTGGGGTTAGATAATTACTGTCTATCTGTGCCAAGTTGCCGGTACAAATAAGCTTAGTGCCCTCGCCACAGCGAGTAATAATGGTTTTTAATTGCGAGGCGGTTAAGTTTTGGCTCTCATCCAAAATAACAACCGCATTTTGAATACTGCGGCCACGCATAAAGTTCACCGACTTAAATTGGATATTTGCTTTCTCCATGATGTAGTTTCGGCTCGTGACAGGGCTCTCATCATGTTTATGAAGCACCTCTAAAGTATCGGTGATGGCTGCAAGCCAAGGCGCCATTTTTTCTTCCTCGGTGCCGGGTAAAAATCCGATGCTCTCTGCGATTTCAGGTGTGTTACGCGTCACAATGACTTTGTCGTAAATACCTTTTTCAATAATCATCTCTAGTGCGCTCGCAAGCGCTAGTAATGTCTTACCGCAACCCGCAGGCCCTGTTAGTATCACCAGTTCAATATCAGTATCAAGTAACGCATCCAATGCCATACCTTGGTTTATATTCTTTGGTTTTACCCCCCATGCTTGACGGTGCATAAGGCGCTCAACACCAAGGTCTTTTAATCTGATGTGCTCATCATCATACCCCACCACTCGCGCTGCAAAATGATTTGTATCATCAATAAGATACTCGTTGCAAAACACATCAGGCACCAATGATTTTGGTACCTCATGGATAGTATAACGGCCATTTTGCTGCGTTTGACACTCCCCAACATCTTGCCAAAAATCGCCATCAACCTTTTTAAACCCACTGGTAAGTAATGCAATATCATCTATCAGCTGATCAGTGCGATAGTCTTCTACATATTTAAGCCCAGCCCCCTTCGCTTTTAGCCGCATGTTAATGTCTTTGGTAACCAATAAGACTTTTTTGTCACTATATTGCGTTTGTAAATGTACCGCACAGTTGATGATCCTATGGTCATTTTCATTACCAGGTAACCCTGATATAGAGTCAGGAAATAAATGATCATTAACAATTATCAACTTTCCAGAACTTGGCGTTCTGTGGTTTTCAAGTTTTAATGTTGGTAGCGCTACCCCCTCTAGCATTTGCTCTGGCGTTGCATCGCGCAGTACATCATCTAATCCGCGAATTGCAACTCTCGCATCTCTACTTACATCACTCTTTCTATCTTTGATGTGGTCAAGTTCTTCTAAAACTGTCATGGGAACGACAACGTCATGCTCTTGGAAAGAAAGGTAAGCGAGTGGTTCGTGGAGAAGTACGTTGGTGTCTAGTACGTATACTTTATGGTCTTTATCTTGTTTTACCATAGCGCATTCCTGTTGTTTACAGATTATTATGCTATACCCAATACACGGTGAGTGTGACAAATTATGCTTTGGGTATAGGTCAAGTTTAGTCTATTTGTCATAAAAGTCGCTTTTATGACAAAAGAAAATACAACTTGCGTTTTGTTAAAAAACAACTAGTTGGCTAATAGCATGCCAATTTCGTCCAGCTCCTTGTCAAGCTTGATTTGTAAAGCAGTGTACAGACTTTCATATTGAACAAATGGGCGTGAATAGGTAACATAGCCGCCTTTTTTCTGCATAGACGAGATAACCATGAATTTTTCCTTAGGTCAGCGCTGGATCAGCGATACGGAATCAGATTTAGGATTGGGCACGATAGTGGCACTTGAGGGGCGTCAAGTGACTATTTTATTTCCTGCTAGCGGAGAAAACCGTGTTTACTCAGTACAGGAAGCACCTGTAACTCGAGTGGTATTCAACCCAGGCGATGTGATCCGCCATGTTGAAGAGTGGGAACTGCGTGTTGACAGCGTGGAAGAGCAAAATGGACTATTTTGCTATCATGGTACTCGAGTTGACAATGAAGAAGAGACTTCATTTAAAGAGACCTTTCTTGATCACTTCCTTAAATTCAATAAACCTCAAGACCGTCTATTCGCAGGCCAGATCGATCGTTTTGACCGTTATACGCTACGTTATCAAACTTGGCAGCATCAGTTTGATAAAGAACAGTCTCATCTCAAAGGGTTGATAGGTCAGCGTGCAAGCCTTATTCCGCACCAGCTTTACATTGCCGATGAAGTCGGTAAGCGTTTTGCACCTCGCGTACTTCTGTCTGATGAAGTAGGCCTAGGTAAAACCATTGAAGCAGGTATGATTTTACACCAGCAAATCTTATCTGGCCGTGCCAACCGTGTGTTGATTGTAGTTCCTGAAAACTTGCAACATCAATGGTTAGTCGAGATGCTACGCCGCTTTAACCTGCACTTTTCTATTTTTGACGAAGAGCGTTGTAGTGAAGCGTATGCAGATGCACCGAATGTATTCGAAACAGAACAACTGGTACTGGTTAGTCTAGAATTTATTACCAAAAAGCGCCGCTGGTTTGAGCAAGCTACACTCGCCGATTGGGATCTACTGATTGTCGATGAAGCGCACCACCTGACAGTCACTAAGGAAAAGCCAAGCACTGAGTATCAACGTATTGCAGAACTTGCTCAAGACATTCCTGGATTGATCTTGCTAACTGCAACACCAGATCAGCTTGGCCACCGCAGTCACTTTGCGCGTTTGCAGCTGCTAGACCCTGACCGTTTCTATGATTACGACGTGTTTGTAGAAGAGGAAAGCCATTATAAAGAAGTTGCAGAAGCCGCGAACAACTTACTGCAAGATAAAAAGCTAGATGCAAAAGAAGAGCAAACACTTTGTACATTGCTAAAAGAAACCGATATTTCAGAGCTGCTAGCAAAGGCACAAAATGGCGATAGCGACGCCAAAGCTGAAATCTTGTCTATGCTATTAGACCGCCATGGTACTGGCCGTATTCTATTTAGAAATAGCCGTAGTGGCATTGATGGCTACCCAAGTCGTTTATTACATCAATACCCAGTACCTTTACCCAAGCAATACAAAACAGCCATGTCGGTAATGGGTAACATTGGCGGCATTCAAAGCCCTGAATTTAACGCGATGCGTGCATTATTCCCTGAAAAAATCTTCCAAGAATTTGAAGGTGAAGGAAGCGGCTGGGCACAGTTCGACCCCCGCGTTGAGTGGTTAATTGCTAAATTAAAAGAGCTAAAGCATGAAAAAGTACTCCTTATTTGTGCCAAAGCAGAAACCGCGATTAGCCTTGAGCAGGTGTTACGTGAACGTGAAGCCATTAAAGCGGCAGTATTCCACGAAGGCATGTCGATTATCGAGCGTGACCGTGCGGCGGCATTTTTTGCCGATGAATACGATAGTGCGCAAGTATTGCTCTGTTCAGAAATTGGCTCTGAAGGTCGAAACTTCCAGTTCTCACATCACTTAGTGCTATTTGATCTGCCGCTTAACCCTGACTTGCTTGAGCAACGTATTGGTCGCCTTGACCGTATTGGTCAAAAACATGATATCAATATTCATGTGCCTTACTTTGAAAACACCGCACAAGAAGTATTACTACGTTGGTATCACGAAGGCTTAGATGCGTTTGAAACCACCAGCACAACAGGACAAATGCTGTATAAATCTTTCTCTGATGATTTGCTGGCGCTAATTGCTGAACATAATTGTGACGAAGACGAGCTAGATCCATTATTAGAGCAAGCCGCAAAAGAAAATGCTCAGCTGCGCACAAAGATGGAGCAAGGCCGAGACCGTCTACTTGAGCTTCACTCTAGTGGTCAAGGTAAGACAGATAACATCGTTGCTGAAATCGAAGCGCTTGATAACGACGTAATCTTGCCTGCATTCATGATTAATGTGTTTGATACTTTTGGTGTTAATCAAGAGGACAAAGGCGAGAATACCATTATCCTGAAGCCTACTGAGCACATGCTAAACCCATCGTTTCCATGCTTAAAAGACGACGGGATCACGGTAACCTTTGATCGCGACACAGCATTATCGCAAGAAGATGCGCATTTTATTAGCTGGGATCACCCTATGGTCAGTGGCGTCATGGATATGATTTGCAACGACGACTTTGGCTGTGCATCCGTTGCGCTGTTGAAAAACAACAAGTTACCTGTAGGCACTTTCTTTGTTGAATTGATCTTTGTGGCTGAGTCTTCGGCACCTAAGTCACTGCAATTAGGTCGCTTTTTACCTCCCACGCCAATTCGCGTGCTAATGGACAAAGGCGGGAACGACTTAGCACAAAATGTTGCATTTGATGCTTTCAATCAGCAACTTTCTGCCGTTGGCAGACAAACAGGTAGTAAACTTGTAAATGCACTACAAAGCGCAATCCATCCACTTATCACACAAGCAAGTGATATCGCCCAAACTCAGCTTGAAAGTATTCAAGCCAGTGCGATGGATAAAATGCAAAAGCAACTCGGTGATGAGCAAGGTCGTCTGCAAGCACTAAAAGCCATCAATCCTAATATTCGCGATGAAGAGATAAAGGTTTTTGATAAACAAAGAGCGGAGCTGAGCACACACATTGAAAAAGCACAGCTCAAGTTAGACGCTATTCGTTTGATTGTGGTTGCGAACCAGTAACTCCCTAGCATGAAGAGAGCTGCGGCTCTCTTCATGCTACCGCTTAATAAGCAACTCATATATAATACCCGGCTTGGTTCTTGTTCGTACAGAGGCAGCTGGTGTTATTAAATTACGCTCCCCCCCTTTCTCCCTATCTTGACATTTTGTACCAAGATGAAGATATGTTAGTGATCAATAAGCCCAGTGGTTTACTTACTGTACCAGGCAAAGATCCAAAACACTGGGACAGCGCTATCGCCAGAGTAAATTTTGTTTACCCCACAGCAAGAATTGTACACCGCCTTGATATGGCAACATCGGGCGTATTATGCCTTGCCATGCACAAAGCAGCGCATCGACACCTGAGCATCCAATTTCAAGACCGCTTAACCCACAAATACTACATCGCTCGAGTTCATGGCAAATTACAGCAACAAACGGGCTCTGTTGATTTACCACTTGTGTGTGATTGGCCAAATCGCCCAAAACAAATGGTTTGCCATGAAACAGGAAAGCCTTCATTAACGCATTTTGAAGTCATCGAATATGAAGCGCAGGCCACCCGAGTTAAATTGACTCCCATCACTGGGCGCTCTCATCAACTCAGAGTCCATATGCTTTCACTTGGACATGTCATTCTTGGCGATCGACTATATGCCAAAGATGAAGCATTAGCAGCAGCGAAGCGGCTGCAATTACATGCACAGATGTTGCAAATTTCACATCCCACAACCAATGAGATGATGACCTTTACTGCCCCCACACCTTTTTAACTTAAGATGTAGATAAGGAATAAACTAATAATAATGGAGTAAATATTGAGCCGAAGTTAACGCCCAGATTAACGCTTGGTCAGTCACTAAGCAAACTGGGGAAAAACCATGCGGTTGACACAAAAATTGCAATACTATGGTTTCGTGATCGGCAGATGTTTTATATACTGTAGTTGTTCCCTAGCTCGTCGGACAGCTGATTAAGTCCCTGAGCCGATAAATTTCGTTTAGGATAGCAGTTTGTCTACTATTGAGCATGCTCGGCATGTACCGAGAAGCCTACGGTAGGCTGTTGCTCTCCGCCTTGAACCTCAGGGTTCAAGGGCTGACATTGGCATCCACGAAGCCGGGGAACAATCTCCTCTTTCTTTATTCAATTGCTTTTTATCTATACATTTGCAACAACAAACATCTCTTCAACCTCACTAACTTTTATCAAGTTCAACATTTAAAGCTCTGTGAATGTAAGTATCCTGAACTTGGGTTAAGTAATCTGAGCTTCGGTTAAGTAAGGATCTACAATTAGTATCTCCTAGAAAACTTTTACCTGTTTTGATAACCTTTTGTTCTATTCCATAGTGAAAGAATATTTTAGCAAAATCACTAAAACCGCTATAGTTTCGCGTTATTTTTTAATGTTTCGAAAGGTATCATGATGTCTTTTGCTGTTATCGCCGCATTGGTGGTGTTTGTTGCCATACTTTTCGGTCTTTATCGCTTTCAACAGCGCGCTGAAACGCTCTCTCGCACTGTATTACTCGGCTTAGTTGTCGGTAGTGTATTTGGGCTCGCACTACAATTTGTTTTCGCTAATGATCTCTCGACAAAACAAACAGTATTAGATTGGGTCGCTATTGTTGGCAGTGGCTATGTAAACTTGCTTAAAATGGTGATCATGCCTCTGGTATTAGTGTCTATGATTGCAGCAGTGGTCAAGCTCGACAATCAAGGCTCTCTCGGTAAGATTTCTTTTGTCACTATCGCTATATTAGTATTTACCACGGCGATTGCTGCCCTGATTGGTATTTTTATCACTCAAGCATTTGGGCTAAGTGCAGCGGGCTTGGTGGAAGGCGCGCGCGAAACTGCACGAATTGCTGTACTTGAACAAAGAGCAACAACAGTCGCTGATTTAACCATCCCACAAATGTTGCTCAGCTTTGTACCAACTAATCCATTTGCAGACTTAACAGGCGAACGTTCTACCTCTATTATCGCTGTGGTAATTTTTGGCGTATTAACTGGTATTGCCGCCCGTAGAGCCATCATGGAAGAGTCAAACTTAAGCAGCCCAATAAAGAATGCGGTTGAGGGCGCACAAGCCGTTGTACTTCGTCTTGTACGTATGATCATCGCCCTTACACCTTATGGTGTTGCAGGCTTGATGGCAAAAGTAATAGCAACATCAAGTATGGCCGATATAGTTAGTCTATTAGGCTTTATCATCGCGTCTTATGTGGCAATTTTACTGATGTTTGTTGTCCATGGCTTGTTAGTTACTTTGGTTGGAGAGAATCCAAAACAGTTTTTCCAAAAGATTTGGCCTGTTTTAACGTTTGCCTTCACCTCTCGTAGCTCTGCGGCAACCATTCCACTTAATGTTGAAGCGCAGATCCACAAGCTCAATGTACCTCCCGCCATCGCAAATTTATCCGCTTCATTTGGTGCGACAATCGGACAAAATGGTTGTGCTGGTATCTATCCAGCGATGTTGGCGGTCATGGTTGCGCCAACGGTTGGCGTTGACCCTTTTGCTATCGACTTCATCGTATCCTTAGTCGCAATGGTCGCAATTAGCTCATTTGGCATTGCAGGAGTTGGCGGTGGCGCCACCTTCGCAGCTCTAGTTGTGTTACCTGCTATGGGACTTCCCGTGACAATTGCTGCACTGCTAATTTCAATTGAGCCATTAATTGATATGGCAAGAACGGCACTCAATGTATCAGGCTCAATGACTGCAGGTACTGTAACAAGCAGACTATTGAAACAAAAAAATATGGATGAAGCGGCCTAATTAAATCTGTTCAGAGGTAGTGTTGTATCACTACTTCTGAACTAGGCTCTCTTAAACCCAGAGTTTTTAGTCGGTAAAACAAAGTACTAAGGCACTTAGTTCACAAACCCTCTAAATACCATTAGACTTACAGCATCAGAAAATGAAGTTATGAGTTGTAACACGTTATGCCGACGATAGTAAAATGCCCAACCTGCCAAAAAGATGTTGAGTGGGCTGATAAGAGTCAATTTCGCCCATTTTGCTCTAAGCGCTGTCAGCTTATTGATTTGGGTGACTGGTCAGATGAATCTAACAAGATTTCTTCCCCGATGAAAACCGGCGAACTTACTCAGCAAGATACACAAAGCTTAATTGAAGACATCGAAGCTGCTTTAGCAAAAAATGAAGACAGTTTTTTCAAAGAGTAGTAGAGGCCGTTATCGGCCTTTCATTACTTTTTATTTCCAAAAAATACCGCTTGTACAAGCGTTTTAGTAGGTTATTACAGCACTAAATAAGTAAAAAATACTGACGGCTAACAATCGTTAATTTGATTCTCTTTGTTCATTACTTTCTGTATCAGGCTCAATCTTTTTTGTACCTTGTTCATAGCTTTTTGCTATGTGCCCCGCTCCTTCCAAGATATCGCTTAGTTGAATGCGGCAGATTTCTGATAATTTTATCAATGTACCTAAACGAAATGAGCTGGTTCCATTTAGGTAATCATCTAACGTGGTTAGACCGATCCCAAGCTTTTGACTCACTGTTTTTTTAGTGTAGCCCTTACGCTTTTTAAGCTCTTTAAGCAACTCTCGGATCCTAAGTGTCACCTCATATTCTTCAGGTGTCTGCATGTTTTCCTCAGTGATACCTAGTAACCAGCAATCAACAGCGTTCGTAAAACGACTTTACTTATAGACAAAAGTTACCGGTAAGGTTGTGTGCGTAAATTAATAACCATTTCAATTAAACACTATTGCAAAGAGTTATCAGCAGACTTGCCATATGTACTCTTAATCGAAAAATATCACAACATCCACATGTTATCAACATGTAACTCTAGGCGATACTATTCGTGGGCTTTACGCACACACCAATATTTTAATGGTAATTAAGTAAACACTTTGGTGAGGTAGGTATTATTGTGGAAATAGAGATAAGATAAGCCCTTAGCAAAGACGACCAAGGGCGAGATATTTTAAGAAAAAGGATCATTTACTCGGCTTTATTTGCTCTTTTGTGCTTACGGTGTGATTTAAGCGTTTTGATTTTTTCACGTTGTGTTTCATTTAATACGTGAAAAACTTTGTGTCGAGTCTCCATTGCCAGTAATGCCCAAGCTTGTTTTTTGTCTTGACCCTTTTCAAGCAACAGCTGTGCCTGTACCTTGTCAAACACCTCTGCGTCCATTAATGCTTTCAACTCTTCACGATGTGATTTACGTACGTCTTTGCCTTTTTCTTTCAGTGCTCTTTTTGCCGCTTTGAAATCAGCATAGATGGTTGCTAATTGTGATTGCTGCGAATCGCTCAATTCCAACAATTTTTGGCCTTTATCTGATAGTAATAATCGTGCTGAATGCTCTAACTGCCGACCCATAGATCCCGCATCTGCATTGAAGCTAACTGCTGATAAGCTCAGTACTGTTGCTAATGCTAAAGTTGATAGTAATCTCATTATTTTGGCTCCTTGTTTGCCGTTGCTTTGTCACCTCCTAATCTAGCAATAGACAAGAAAAGGAACGTCAAATCAGGGTAAAGTTTTGTCAGTGCTTTGCAAAAAAACGCAAAGGCAATTTACATACCGCAATAAAGTAAGGTGTAATACATCATGGGATAGACACTGTAATTATCTTTTCAATCGCCGCCGGATAAAGTATGACCATAAGACATAGCATTTTACTTATAGATGATGACCAAGCACTTTGTGATCTTTTGCACGAGTATTTTAGTGCTGAAGGTTTTGAAGTCGACATGGAGCATACAGGTACTGAAGGGCTCCAGCGCGCGTTAAAGCAAAACTTTGACCTTATATTGTTAGATGTCATGCTCCCTGAGATGGATGGCTTTGAAGTGTTAAAATCGTTGCGTTTACAAAAAATGACGCCAATTATTATGCTCACCGCAAAAGGGGACGATTTTGATCGTATTTTTGGTCTTGAGTTGGGAGCAGATGATTATATACCCAAGCCATTTAATCACAGAGAGCTACTTGCACGGGTTAAAGCGATCACCCGCAGAGTGGATCATTATAAGCACCACAGCCCTCAAGACACCTTTACTATTCATCAGCTTAGCTTAGACATCGGCGCAAGGAGCGCCTCTGTGAGTGGAGAGTTCTTATCACTGACGGGAACTGAATATGAAGTGCTGCAATTATTGGTGAGATCTGCCGGTGAGGTTGTTGATAAACAAACTATATCTCGTCAAGTCTTAGGCAGGCCACTGGTGCCCTATGACCGCTCAATTGACATGCATGTATCCAACGTTAGGAAGAAAATAGCAGCTTTGAGCGACCATACTTATATCAAAACGATACGTGGTTCTGGTTATATATTTTTGAAGGCATAATGAATGAAGCGGTACTTATTAGTTAAGGTATTTGCATGGTTTTGGCTAACCATCATAGCTACCCTTCTACTTTTGCTTGGGATAAGCCTGTTACAGCCAGACGTTGTGGAAACTAAAAAGATCTCAAGGTCGATGCTGCATAATTTACAGCAATTAGAGCAAGTCTTAACCCAAGTCAGCCGACGCCCCAACTTTGAGTTAAGTAATATCGCAAAATTACGCAAAAGAAAGGCGAGAAATATCTACCTAAGTCACCGCGTTCGTGAAAAGAGTATTGCCGCAAATCCAAGGTTCAAAGCACTTGACCTCGATTTACTTAGCTTTACAGAAGATACCAAACCACTGGCCATTTACACACCTGAATATAAAGCATTCGGGCCGCTTGAAGTCACACTGAATAATGATAACTATCGCCTTTATTTGATATTTGAAAATCACACGCCAGGTGCAATTATTAAGCTTAGAGCATTGCCGCTGTGGGCTAAAATTGCGGTGGTATTAGGCGCGAGTTTATTGCTGTGTTTTTGGTTTACCAGAAACTTGCTTACACCAATTAAGGCACTGCAAATAAGCGCAGCCAAGCTATCTCAAGGTGACTTAAGCAGCCGTGCAAACATAGACAAAAAGCGTCAAGACGAACTTGGTCAACTAGGCCATGACTTCAACCTGATGGCTGATAAGTTAGAGTCTTTGGTCAATAATCAAAAGCGCCTGCTTGCAGATATTTCTCATGAGCTTCGCTCTCCGCTTACCCGCTTGCAAATGGCGACGGGATTGGCCGCAGGCCACGCAACGAAGGACAACCAAGGTTACTTTGAGCGCATAGAGCGTGAAGCACAATTAGTGGAGAACATGCTCGGTGATATTTTGCATTTGTCAAAACTAGAAGCCGACCAAATACCAATAGAAAAACAGCCGATCCCCCTCAATGAGCTACTCGACCCAATCATCGAAGATGCTCTGTTTGAGGCGCAACAATTAAGCAAGCAATTTGTCGCCAGCACAATACCTGAAGTAACGCTCAATGGTGATGCTATGCTGCTAAATCGCGCCTTTGAAAACATCATTCGTAATGCCATTAAATACGCAAATAGCACGATTAACCTCGATATTCAGAGTACCAACGAGCAGCTCCTTTGTATCATAAAAGATGATGGCAAGGGGGTGAGTGAAGATATGTTAGACAAGCTTTGTATCCCGTTTTTTCGAGTTTCAGCTGCACGCACACCAGAGCATAATCAAAAAGGAGGGTTTGGTTTAGGGCTTGCCATTGCCCAACATGCACTAAAAGTGCATGATGCCCATATTGAATTTACTAACAACGTTGGCCTTCAGGTCAGCATTCGTATTCCGTTATATAGGTAGTCATGTTTTATAGCTGCAGCGAGCAATTAGAATCTCACCTTCCTGAAATAGATAAACACTGGCAACAGTGTCAACGAGGCTTTTTTGATACTCCTCACGGCAAGCTTTTTTATGTTTATCATATACCAAAAAGACCACGGTTTGCTTTGGTATTGGTTAATGGGCGTATTGAATCCGCGCATAAATATAGGGAGTTGTTATGGGAACTGGCACAAAATAATATCGCAGTATATACCTATGATCACCCAGGGCAAGGGTATTCTCCTCGCTTGTTAAAAAACAAACACATTGGCTACGTAAAACGATTTGATGATTACGCAGCGACTCTCCACTGTTTTATGCAGCAAGTTGTCAATCCACACAACACTCTGCCTCTGTTTATACTGGCGCATTCTATGGGAGGAGCGATCACCTGTAACTACTTAGCGCTGTATAACCCTAGCAATATTAAAGGCGTGTATTTATCAGCACCAATGCTTGGGATCAACACCGCTCCCTACCCTGCTTGGGTTGCTGAAGCCATTGCTGGATTGGCATGTCTAGTAGGATTAGGCAAACAATATGCTATCGGTCAGCAACAATACCAAAGTAAACCGTTTCAAGATAATGATCTGACAGATTGCCCTATTCGTTACGCTTTATTTAGAGGGTTATACGATCAATATCCTGAACTACGACTTGGAGGAGTTAGCTTCGCCTGGCTTTATACTGCACTGCAAAAATGTCGAGCACTGACCAAAATCGAGCTAAATATTCCAGTCCGCGTCGCTTGTGCAACTCACGATAGTATCGTCGACAACAAGGCACAGATCCGCTTTGCCGCGCACCATGATAAGGTGACACGTACCGAGTTTGCAGGAAAACATGAGCTGCTTTGCGAGCAAGACATAACTCGCAGAGCCGTGCTTAGAGATTTTTACGAATTTACAGGGGTATTACCGAGTGCAAGCGATACAGGGTCCTGATGGATAAGAATATCCATCTCACACTCAAACTCTTCTTTAATACTGGCTACCACTTCATCTGCAACATTATGTGCTCGCATCAACGGCATATCATCATCTAGCTCTAAATGGAGCTGGATAAACTTTATTTTTCCGCCTTGCCTTGTACGTAAATCATGTACACCATAAACATCTTCATGGCTTGAAGCAATAAGCACAATTTGCGCCTTTTCATCGTCTGGTAACTCTTTATCCATCAAGTGCGCAGCGCTTTCTTTGGCAATGTCCCAGCTGTTGTAAAGTAAGTACATTGCAACAGCGATAGCAAAAATAGGATCCGCGTAGCCAATGCCATAAAAGTTCAGCAATACCGCGACCAATACAGCTAGGTTAAGTAAAATATCACCTTTATAGTGCAATGAATCGGCTTTAATTGCGATAGATTGAGTACGTTTGACAACTTGATACTGCACCGCAACAACTAACAATGTGCAGACAATAGCAAATAAACTCACCCATACCCCAAATAAAGAATGGGGAATTTGTGTAGGGTTAATGATCCGCTCTACACCATGAAATGCTAGTAAACTGGCCGACCCTGCAATAAATGCCGCTTGCCCGAGCCCAGCTAGCGCTTCAGCCTTACCGTGACCAAACCTATGATCATCATCAGCCGGTCGCAATGCGTAACTTAACACAAACAAGTTCATCAACGACGCACTAATATCAAGTAATGAGTCGGTTAAAGAGCCGAGCATTGCTGCGCTTCCAGAAGACAGCCAAGCCCAACACTTCGCTGCTATCATCACCCCTACAATAGCAATCGTGAATATACTGGAAAATCTCACCCAAAACTCGTAGCTACGACTCACATTTACCCCTTAGAAATACCCAACTGACTAACGAACCACCCACGAAAGTATGGCGATATACTTATATTACAGGGTAATGGTTTGAAATGAAAAACAGATTACGAATGTCAATTTTTTTGCAATAGTCTCATGTTCAGTTGCTGCACGCTCCTATCTGTGTTCATTACTTTGATAAGTTAAAGAGATGCAAAGCTCTATACTTGCTGTGCTTTTCTTTTACCCCGGTCACACGTGTAATTCTGATTGGAGATGGGCTATACTGCCGTGCAAATTTTTATTGAGGCTTATCATGTTAGACATCGTTTTATATCAACCCGAGATCCCACCTAATACTGGTAATATTATTCGTTTGTGTGCCAATACTGGATATTCGCTGCACTTAATTGAACCTTTGGGATTTGAATGGGATGATAAACGAGTAAGGCGTGCAGGCTTGGATTATCATGAATTTAGCGAAGTCGAGCGTCATCCCAATTTTGAGGCTTACCTTGCTAAACGTAACCCAAAAAGAGTATTTGCTTGCACAACAAAAGGTACTAAATATCATCACGAGGTGGCCTACGAAGAAGGTGACTGCTTGCTGTTTGGTCCTGAAACTCGCGGTCTACCAGAAGAGATAATTTTCTCATTACCAGAGCCACAACGCGTGCGTATTCCAATGCGCCCAGATAGCCGTAGTATGAACCTGTCCAATGCTGTCTCAGTATTTGTATATGAGTCTTGGCGACAACTTGACTTTAACGGTGCAAAATAACCAGTTCTATATCAAGCGCTCCTAGCATACCGCAACCTTATCCATTGCAAGCAGGAGCAGTAACAGTACAGTCATCCACGAAAAAGGCGCCTCGCGACGCCTTGCTAACTTTAATTTACATTAACTTTAGGGATTCAGTATTTAAATTTCGGCGTGGTGTAAAATAGTACCAACAATATCACTAAATTTATTCGCTGGTTTAATTGAATTTACCGCTCGTCCACAGGCTTTCAGCAAATCAATAAGATCAAAATAACCCACTGGGTAAAGCGTTGAGTCATCTATCACTAATAAGAACTCGTGACCTGCCTCTTCCATGGTTTTTAATACTTTGCCAACGACAGCCTGACTTGTTTGTTTAAGTGTAATTTGACGCAGCTCTGAAAGTGGGATCATGACATCATTTACAGTCAAATCTCGTCTAGTACAGCCACGTTTTTCGGCCATACTCAATACATAACGGCTGCCAAGCCTAGCGTTCGATATCATACCTACCAGCTTTTCTTGGCTATCAACAACGAAACTTGCTCTGCGGTGCGTTTTAGTCAACACTAGTGCGGCTTCATCAATACTACTATTTTCATCAATATGCTGCATTGGTGACAAATGCAAAGTGTGCATAAGACAATGCGCTGGAGCCTGTTCAAGATTATCAGTACCGCACGCAGGAAAATGATTTTCAGCAAGTTCATAGGCAAACACAGGCTGTGTTTTTATAACGGTGTTAGTGTTCATAGATCACCTCTATCTTTAAATTAATTAAGCACGGAAAAGGACTAAATTAATCTACAACAGGTGGTGCTCTTATTGATTCATATAAAGCATTGGAAAAACAATAGGTAAGCTTTGGGTGTTCAATAACAAAATCGCTAGTGGCGACTAAACTGCGGGGGGCAGAGACAGCACAAGTGTCAATGTCAGGATTTACGTTCGAGTTGTCTAAATCAACAACAATAGGCGTAACAGCCAGTGTAGAGTCACATTTAGCAGCATCGGCCGTTGACATAGTCAACAGACTCAACATACAAAATGTAATAACCCAACGAACTAATTGCATCACGCTCTCACTTCCACTGCCATAATCTGAGTGTATGGGCTGTTTCTTGCGTTTACAAGTATTATTTCTGATCTATTCACTAAACCACTAAATGTATTCAGGTTAATTTTTACACGCTAATATTGCCATAATATAGGCTGAGATAAATTGTTACTAATCTCCTGTTAGCCGCTCCAAGTTTAGCGCTATACTAGGGGCAACATTTTTGATATCTGTCTAAAATTAAAGCGTAAAGTCAAACCTGTTGGCGTTATAAATAGTCTATTTTGGAATAAGCACCTTTACCGCTAACAAGCTTAAAATTTTATGATTTAGTGTTGTTAAATAAGGTATTCTTACGAAGTTAGCGCCCACTTTATCCTCTTAGTTTATTCAGGTATTCAGTCATATTGGTATCACAACACGAGGTGTAATGTGCAACTATCACGCGGTATCGAGTACTTTATTGCCGGCTTTTCTTTGATCACCCAAAAAGGGCTTAAACGCTTTGTGCTTATCCCTCTCACCATAAATGTATTGCTATTTGGTGCATCGCTATTTTTTCTTTACGACTGGCTGACCCAAGGGTTTGATTACCTGAATGGATTATTACCAGAGTGGCTAAGTTGGCTAGAGTGGTTAATGTGGCCCATCGCTATTTTAGTGATACTTTTTAGCTATAGTATGATTTTCACGGTTATAACCAACTTTATTGCCGCTCCCTTCAATGGACTGTTATCTGAAAAAGTGGAACTTCACCTTACCAACCAGAAAATCAATGATGACAAGCTCTTTGATATTGTAAAAGATGTACCACGGATGCTAGGACGAGAGTGGACAAAGCTGTGTTACTACCTGCCACGCGCCCTTGGCTTTTTTATATTACTTTGGGTACTACCTATTGTCGGTCAAATTTTATGGGTTATGTTCACATGTTGGATGTACAGTGTTCAATATAATGACTACCCATTTGATAACCATAAAATTCACTTCAAAAGAATGAAGGACGATTTAAAAAGTAAGCAAGGGCTGTCTTACGGTTTTGGCTTTGCGGTGTTCGTATTAACCTCAATTCCATTTGTGAATCTAATAGTAATGCCAGTGGCGGTTTGTGGGGCTACTAAACTTTGGGTAGAAAACTACCGACAGCAGTACCGTCACTAATAGTGAACATATCCTATTACACAGATTTGTTTGGGTAAGTAGCACTTCTGAAACAAGTCAACGGTAGCAGCATCGCTTTTCGCGCCCTGCTACCTGTTGAGTGCCTAATCTACGCTTGGTTTTCTACCAGCTGTTATCCCTCACTACTGCGTAAAATTTATTGACAATAGGCTAGAAAGAATAGCAATAGGTTTCCTATTTAACCCGAGGTTTGGATAAGGCGTGCTCCAACTCATTGTTGCTAAAGTACAACTTTGTTTTTTCCTTGTCTAGCCAAAGAGTTTTAGGGAAAACACCGCTTCGCGTCTTGCTCTCACTAAGTCCTGTAGCAAGGCAAAGGTTTTGCTATTTATACCAATTTTCTGAATTAAGTGGTCTATTTTGAGGCGAGAAAATCTTGTCGATAACTCCGCTACCGCGTCCTGCTATCGCTAAGGTACCTACATCCATATAGGCAAGGCAAAAATTTTGCTATTTAGTTGTTCTAAATAAGAAATTTTTAACGCGGTTAGCATCAGATTGACTTCTTCAAATTGCGCAAGTACTAAGTCAAATTGGTATTACGCTTCCAACTTGAGCAAGCACTGAGGTTAATTGGTATTAATGTTTTACTACGCAACTAAAATAAAGTGATGTTTATCAGAACAACAAGGTATCAATAAGCTAGATATGTCAATTTAGACTGTATAAAAGCAAAAAGCCTCGCGATTGCGAGGCTTTTTAAATGATGGTGCCCAGAGGCGGAATCGAACCACCGACACGAGGATTTTCAATCCTCTGCTCTACCGACTGAGCTATCTGGGCAAATCTTTTTAGTATCTTAATCCTTAGAGGGATTTTCAATACAACTCCAATTAGCTCTACCAAATGAGCTATCTGGGTAAATCTTTTATTTTCTAAATAACTTAGTTATCTAGAAAATATAGGCTAACGCCTAAATTAAATGGTGCCGACTATCCGAGTCGAACGGATGACCTACTGATTACAAGTCAGTTGCTCTACCAACTGAGCTAAGTCGGCACACTAAATTAGTGGTGCCCAGAGGCGGAATCGAACCACCGACACGAGGATTTTCAATCCTCTGCTCTACCGACTGAGCTATCTGGGCAAATCTTTTTTATCTAAAAAACTCAATCTATTAAGTTATCTAGAAATATAGGCTAGCGCCTAAATTAAATGGTGCCGACTATCCGAGTCGAACGGATGACCTACTGATTACAAGTCAGTTGCTCTACCAACTGAGCTAAGTCGGCACACTAATTCGTGTACCATGCAGTTTCTGCATGCACCACATTGCTAATGCAATGATTTTTAATTTGGTGCCCAGAGGCGGAATCGAACCACCGACACGAGGATTTTCAATCCTCTGCTCTACCGACTGAGCTATCTGGGCGTGCGGCGTATTAAACGGGTTTTGCGGTTCTAAGTCAACCCTTTTTTTAAATACATTTATCGTTTGCACAGTTTTCAGGCAAAGCGGTCAAAATACCGCATTTTCGATGAAAAAACACGCAAGGCAGGCTAATTTCCAGTTTTAAACGCTTTTATCTGACTATCCCTGTACATATAGCATGAAGGCTAGCCACCTTTATATAGCAGTAAGCTCCCCCTCAAGTAATAGTCACCACTGTGTTGTTCTGGTTCTTTTACTTGCCGCTATAATGTTGCTTTGCATCCAACCGCTTCAGTAAGATATCAATTACCTTCTCCACGGCTAATTTAGCATTAACCGTGTCGCCATTTGTGACTGCAAGAATCGCAACATTTCTTTCAGGTAATACAAGGTTGTCTAAATAGAATGTCCCGGTAAAGCCGTTATGATGAAACCGACTGTCATTAGGTGTAAGGATCCAACCTAATCCATATTCAGGCGTGACTGGCGTTAATAGTCGTGCATATGAACTGGCACTAATCAGATTATCATTACCCCTAGCACCGGCTAAATACGCCCCCAAGTAAATAGATAAGTCATGTAGTGTCGTATTGATTAACCCCGCAGGTCCAATCACTTTTGGTAAATCCACTCTATCTGTTGGCGTAATTGGGTGCCATTTACCTTCTCTCATTTGATGACCACTGGGCTGTCCATCTGGGTCATCATCACTAGCAGATCCAAAACCAACATCCGCCATCCCTAGTGGCTCGAATAGCTCTTGAGCAATAAGGCTTTCCCATGCTTGCCCGGTGACACGCTCTAACATATGGCCGGCAACAACATAACCGGCATTACTATATAGATAAGTCCCTTGCGGCACGGATCTTTGTGCATTTAATAGTTCGATAGTCCAATCATATCGTTGGCTCGTCATGTCTCTATTATCACGGTGCCACTTCCCCGAATACATAGACGCTAAATCCCGTTGCAACCCTGAAGTCATTGAAAGCAAGCTATTTAAGGTAACAGACTCAAGTTCTGGATTAATCTTACCTATAAGCTCTGGAAATATGTCGGCCACTTGACTATCGAACTCTATGACTCCTTGCTCAACAAGGCGTGCAGCCAATGTGGCAGTCATGGATTTGCTAAATGAACCAATAGACCACCTATCAAAGGCAGATACAGGGACTTGCCCAGTACTGCTTCGCACTCCAGTAACATCCAATTCGATTAATTCGTCCCCAGAAATGATAAAACCTCCCAATGCAGGCATGCTAAACTCGGCACGGATCAGCTCTAACTGATGAAAGAGTTGATCATCTCCGGCAACACCATATGGGGAAGTAAAGCCGACGCTGGGCTCGGTGGGAGTTTTAAGAGTAATGATTGATTTATCATTGTTATTACAGGCGCTGAACAGCAACACACATAATATGGCACAGAACCACGCTGGTACCCGTCGAGATTGATGTGAAAACATTAAGATATCCTTATAAGCGGGGAAGTTAACCAATATTACTTTATAAAAACGTTACTTAATATTTAATATTTATTAAAAAGCCATGATAACCATACTGATAAAAGACTACAGCTTTACTTTCAACACCCTGATTATTTTGATATTTTCAATACTCTTTTCTTTACCTCGATTTTAGTCACTGGTTGAAAAACGAGAGGTAAAAAGCTGTCGAAGGTGTTACGATTGCAACAGATGATACGTATAAATAATTCTTGCGAGATAAAGCATGCCAAATAGCGCAAACACTAACGGACAAGTACTCTTTCTTTTTGTCGCAATTCTTATAGTTGGAATGTGTAGCGCCACTGGGGCCTATTTACTTCCCAAGCAAACAAAAGCGCCAACCACAGCGACGGCTAACCTTAAACAGCAATCAACGACCATCTCTGAACCTTTAGCAAAAGTAATTACTCAACATGGCTTTGATAATGCTAAACAAGTAGTACAGGCACTACTTAGTGGGAACGCCAACCTTGGGGCTTACCTTTATATCAATACAGGCATGGGGCAACCAAATTTGGTACTTCAACAAAGCCCGGGGGAGCCTGTTAATGCGTTAAATCGTGAGGAGTTTTATAACAAAGGCGACATGCAAGTCTACCATATGCCACTACAGTTAGACGGGCAAAATGTTGGCGAGCTTATCCTTACCTATACGCCAACACCAAGTACAACAGCCGAAGAAGACTCGATACTCGCATACGCGCTACTATTTATAAGTTTACTGGCTGCTATCTTTGTTTTTGTATTTACACAACGAAAGCTGTCTGCGACATCCAACAATGACAGTCAAGCGCTCGTAGAAGAGATAGAGCAACTCACCGCAGATAAAAATTATAAAGCGACAGTAGGTACCTACTACCGCGGTGGATTGTCTGACATCGCTTCATCTATCAATACGCTATTAAAGCAAGTTCAGACTTCGATTGAGTCTGATCAGGCCACTCAACACGAATTGAAACAGTTACAAGAAAGCCTAGAGACAGAAGTTCAGGCGCGAACATTGGCACTGGAGAAAGCCATTTTAAATGCTGAGCGTGCCAGCGATGCGAAAACAACTTTCTTAGCAACCATGAGCCATGAGATCCGCACTCCGATGAATGGCGTCATTGGGACTATCGATCTACTGCGACAAACCGATCTCGACGGTGCGCAGCACCGCTTAACCACCATCATTCGAGATTCTGCATTTTCATTACTTGGTATTCTTGATGACATTCTTGATTTTTCAAAAATCGAGGCAGGTAAGTTAAGAATTGATAACAGTCCTTTTTCAGTTGCTGAAACCACAGAAGAGGTTGCTCGAGTGCTCTCCTCTGTTGCCAAAAAACGTAAGCTAGATTTACAACTAGTGATAGCACCTGATATTCCAACTAACTTGGTGGGTGACACGGTTCGTGTAAGGCAAGTTCTATACAATCTATGTAGTAATGCCATTAAATTTACAACGACCGATGAGTCAACTCAAGGGTATGTCAAAATCGCAGTTGAAGTTTCACAAAATACCTCTGAGCATTATACCTTACGCTTTACCGTAACCGACAACGGTAAAGGTATGACTAAAGCACAATTAAGGGAAATCTTTAACCCATTCATCCAAGCCGAAGGCTCAATTACAAGAGAGTTTGGTGGAACCGGGCTTGGACTATCTATTTGTAAAAGTTTAATTGAGTTGATGCTTGGCAGTATTCAAGTTAATTCAGATATTGGCATGGGTAGTGAGTTCATCGTTGAGTTGCCATTTAGCGTTGACGGTAAAGTAAATTATGCAAATAAACAGCTTCTAAATGCCCGAAGCGTTGCTTTACTGACGCCAAACAAAGAAAGGCAGAATATCTTAAACCGCTATCTTTCGTTCATGGGAGCGAATGTAATGGTAATTGACGATTCAGAAATTCCAGACCACCAACATGAGGATAAGCTGATCTGGGTATTGGATGGTCTTGATGGTATGGATAGGGTTAATGAAGAATTAAGAAGTATTGTTTATTCATTAGAGAAAAACGCACAACAGGTTGTTGTTTTGAGCAAAATGGACGAAGCGGCGCTGAATCACAAGCACATCTTCTACCTCAATGCCTCGCCTTTATGTAAGTCGAGCTTCATGACGTCTATTCTTGTGGCCGCTGGACTTCATAAACCCAAAGAGATCAAACCTACACGCACAATCAATGATTTTTTAAGTGTTGATGAAGCAAGAGCCACAAATAAGCTCGTTTTACTCGTTGAAGACAACGTATTAAACCAACAAGTGCTTACTGACCAATTGCACTTACTTGGGTATGGTGTAGAGGTGGCCGAAAATGGTGAGGAAGGACTTGAGCTTTGGAAAAAAGAACACTTCCCGATTGTTCTAACCGATCTACACATGCCAAAAATGTCAGGCTACGACATGGTGAAAAACATCAGAGATTATGTGGAGACTGCGCCCGAAAACCTTGATCAGCCTTACATTATTGCGGTGACTGCAAATGCCTTAAAAGGTGAACGAGAGCGCTGCGAAACTGCAGGAATGAATGACTATATCACCAAACCTGTGGAGTTAAATGTATTAGAAACCACTTTAAACAAATGTATTGAGCAACTGCCTCAAGCAAAACAGCCGCAGCAGAGCACGGCATCCCCCGAAGTCGAAGGAGCGTCACATACTGCATCTATTGACCCACTTGCGGTTCAAAGTACTGGATCCGCTTTACCTGAAGTAGTTGATAGTCCAAGTGTTGACTCAGAACCTTTACCGACTCCAGCGATCAACATGGAGATGCTAAATAAGTATGTCAATCATGACGATGCCAAACGTAATCGTTTCTTTAGGATGTACTTAGAACAAAGTAGCCAATTGACCCGTGATATAAATGGCGCGGTTATCACTATGAACCAAGAAGAGATCATAGAAGCGTGTCATCAGTTAAAATCCATTTCAAAAACAATTGGTGCGCAAAGCGTCGCAGAAACCGCTACTGAGTTTGAAACTCTATGTAAAGAAAACACCTTAACTGGCGATCAGCTGATCCAAATGCGCGATAAATTAGAGCAAGATTTCTTGGCTGCAACTGAGTTTATCCAAGCATATTTAAGTCAAGAGGCATAACACTTTTGTTATAAGTAGCTGCTATCACATCAAATACCGTTTGCATCCACAATTGTGATGCTCACTCAAACTCACGGTAGATAGCAGCGCCTTTATATATCCGCACAAAACTAGCATCAAATGCTCTCTAATGATCTATTCGTTGTAGTGCTGAACGCATTTTATTCGCTTTCTGCCTACAAATGCTTCCCCTATTAATTCTCTGTGAGTATACTGACGCGCTTTTTTAAATTAGTTAGTCGTTACATACAACAAACACTAATTAAAATAGGTACTGGCCACCCGTTCAAAAAAAGTACAGGCATGCCATGACAGTTTACCACCATGCTTAATCAGAGCATGCAGTATTGTTTGTCGCGCATCGCTAATCTGCATTGAAAAGTGTTCTGTTTACTGCGTCTCGTTTTTTAACGTCGTATTTAAAGTAAGTTGCTCATTATTCAGTGTTGATTGAAATAACAATGGCCAGATACAACACATTGATTAAATTAGGAAGTACATATGAATTCAGTTCCGAAGGCCGGAGAATTTTTGGGTCACCCTAAAGGCCTCTTCTTATTATTTGGTACCGAAATGTGGGAGCGATTTGGCTACTACGGTATGCGTGCCATCTTAGTTCTTTACCTTGTTGCTCAAGTACAAAATGGTGGGTTTGGTTGGAATAATGCCGATGCGCTTAGCCTATACGGTACTTTTACCATGGCAGTTTATCTTACTCCTCTATTTGGTGGTTGGCTTGCCGACAACGTACTAGGTCAGCGTAAAGCCATCATCATTGGTGGTATTCTAATGGCTGCTGGCCACTTCATTATGGGTATTCCACACAGTATTGTTGCAGGACAAGAAGTAAATGTGTTTTACCTTGGCTTGGCACTACTTTGTATAGGTAACGGCCTATTTAAACCTAATATTTCCACTATGGTTGGCGATCTATACCAAGAAGGTGACAAGCGTCGTGACGGTGCATTTACTATTTTCTATATGGGTATCAACTTAGGTGGTGCACTGGGTCCACTTGTTGCGGGCTATGTTGCTGCGGTAATTAACTGGCAGGCTGGCTTTATCGCCGCAGGTGTTGGTATGGTTATTTCAGTGGTTATGCAGCTGATCTTAAGCCAAAAATATTTAGGCGATATAGGTAAAATACCCTCAGCAAAGCTATCTCAGCAAATGTCTGATTCAGCCACAAAAGCACCATTAACAAAACAAGAAAAAGACCGTATACGTGTAATTTTCACGATGAGTGTATTCTCTATTATCTTCTGGATGGGTTTTGAGCAAGCCGGTGGTCTGATGAACTTGTTCGCTAATGACTATACTAACCGCATGCTGATGGGCTTTGAGATCCCTGCTTCTTGGTTCCAATCTCTAAACTCTATTTTTATTATTATTTTCGCACCTTTAGTTGCAATGATATGGCTAAAACTGGATAAGAAAGAGCCAAACTCTCCGGTAAAGTTTGCCATTGGCCTCGTTTTCCTTGCGTTAGGCTTCTTGACTATGATGTTAGCACTGGCAACTGAAGGTGCAGAAGCAGGCGGCACACTGCAGATCAGCATGATCTGGTTGGTATTGTTCTACCTATTCCATACCTTAGGTGAGCTGTGTTTATCACCAATTGGCTTATCAATGGTAAGTAAACTTGCGCCACTACGTTTAGCGTCATTGCTCATGGGTATTTGGTTCCTATGTACAGCGGTTGCGAACAAGCTAGCTGGTCTTGTGGGCTCATTCATCGGTGAAGGCCAAGAAGCCATGAACAATGCAATGAGCATTTTCATTGGCTTAGGCGGTGTCGCTCTACTATCAGCAGTTCTCATGTATCTACTAAGCAATAAGCTCGTTGACTGGATGCACGGTGCAGAGAGCAATCATGAGCCGCACACTCAGGAGCACTATTTAGCTGAAGAGCTAGAAGTATCCGCTGAGAAGCAATAATATTTACCGTAAACCACGCTGTTCAGGCGTGGTTTACCCCCTCTCGCAGCATTAAGTGTAAAGATTTAAATACAGCCTTTCCTATTTCGCCTTTCCAATTAGTCTTATGTTCAGAACACTTCACCTCACACTCTTGATCTAGAAAAACAATAAAAGCCAGTAAAATCAAAATATAAGAAAAACCATACTTAACACCTCGTATTTTTCCTTTGGTATTTTCACTCAAAATTTAAACAAAAATAAGTTTGACTTCGTCTGTGTCGATTTTGTGTCTTTTGCATGGCAATTGTGCAACTAAATTTACAAAGTGCGCTATGGCTATTTACGCCCTTTAACTTCCCCTTTGCAGTAATTTGATTAATTATCCAGTCATAAATTCTAACAAGTCACCCAGTGCTTAATACGGGAGTAAAACAATGAGTGAAGTAAATAATCCACTAGGCCTAGTCGGCATCGAGTTCACAGAGTATGCAACACCAGACGCTGATTATATGGATAAGGTATTCACTGACTTTGGATTTTCAAAGCTAAAGAAATTTAAAGATAAAGATATCGTGTACTACAACCAACACGATATTCACTTCCTGTTGAATAACGAGCGTGAAGGCTTCTCAGCAGAGTTTGCAAAAAGCCATGGTCCTGCAATTTGCTCAATGGGCTGGCGTGTTGAAAACGCGCAAAAAGCGTTTGAAACTGCTGTAGAGCGTGGTGCAAAACCGGCGACTGATTCAACACACAAAGACTTACCATACCCTGCGATTTACGGTATTGGTGACAGCCTTATCTATTTCATTGAAAACTTTGGTGACAAAGGCTCAATCTACGAGCAAGACTTTGTAGACCTAGAAGAGCAAAGCATTGTTGCTGATAAGGGCTTTAAGCGCATCGACCACCTCACAAACAATGTTTATAAAGGGACGATGGAAACCTGGGCTAACTTCTATAAAGACGTATTTGGCTTTACCGAAGTCCGTTATTTTGATATCAAAGGTCAAAAAACCGCGCTACTTTCATATGCACTTAAGTCACCATGTGGCACCTTCTCTATTCCAATCAACGAAGGTAAAGACGACAACAATAACCAAATTGATGAGTACCTAGATGAGTACAATGGTCCAGGTGTACAGCATTTAGCGTTCTTAACTGACGATTTAGTTGGCTCATTAGATAAACTAGACAAGAGCACAATTGCAACTCTCGATATTGTTGATCATTACTACGACACTATCTTTGATCGTGTACCATGGGTTAAAGAAGACAAAGAAAAAATCAAGCAACACCAAATCTTAGTCGATAGCCAAAGCGAAGACTGCTATCTACTACAGATCTTTACTAAGAATCTGTTCGGCCCAATCTTCATCGAAATGATCCAACGTGTTGATGATGGTGGTTTTGGTGAAGGTAACTTCCAAGCGTTATTCGAGTCGATTGAACGTGACCAAGAACGCCGTGGCGTGATCTAAACACACCTATCAAATTAATTAAAAAGCAGCTAGCGATAGCTGCTTTTTGTGGTTTATCAAATTGCTATTACAACTTGAGTTTTTCATTTTTGACCATAACTCAAGTTGAAAGCCAAAATTAAAGGAAAGGCAATGTCTCAAATTAATGAAACACACGACATCCAGTTAAAGAGTTGGGTAGCTAGTGCAAATGCAACTGGAACTGATTTCCCCATTCAAAACTTACCTTTTGCAGTATTTCGTCGTAAGAATAGTAATGAAGAGTTTCGTGGCGGTGTTGCGATTGGCGATCAAGTACTAGATCTTGGCGCTGTTGTTGACGCTAACCTGCTTTCAGGTGATGCAGCACAGGCTGCAGAAGCGGCAAATGCCCCAGCATTAAACGAGTTTATGGGCATGGGTCAACAGTACTGGTCAGCATTAAGACTTGCGCTTTCTCGTGCATTACGTGAAGGCTCTGAGCTGCAATCAAGCCTTGAAGGCGCATTGGTTGCTCAAGATGACGTGGAATACGCTTTACCTTGCCACATTGGCGATTACACCGACTTTTATACCTCTATCTATCACGCAACGGCAGTAGGTAGCCTATTCCGTCCTGATAACCCACTGCTTCCGAACTATAAATGGGTACCAATCGGTTATCATGGCCGTTCTTCATCTATTGGTGTTTCAGGTCAAGCCTTCCCTCGCCCTAAAGGCCAAACCAAAGCACCTGACGCGGATACGCCATCTTTTGGTCCTTGTAAGCGCCTAGACTACGAGCTAGAGCTAGGTATTTACCTTGGTAAGGGTAATGAACTTGGCGACTCTATCGCAATTAAAGACGCTGAAGATCACGTTTTTGGTTTTTGTTTGTTCAATGACTGGTCTGCACGTGACTTGCAAGCCTGGGAATATCAACCATTAGGTCCATTCCTTGCGAAAAACTTTGCCTCAACTGTTTCTCCTTGGGTTGTAACCACAGAGGCTCTGGCACCATACCGTACTAACTGGCATCGTGATGAAAACGACCCACAGCCGCTGGAATACTTAGAGTCAACGCAAAACCGCGAGTCTGGTGCAATTGATATTCGTATGGATGTACTACTCGAGACTGAACAAATGCGTAGCGAAGGGGCTAAGCCAAGCAAATTGTCTGAATCCAGCTTTAAGCATAGTTACTGGACGGTTGCACAAATGGTTACTCACCACACGGTGAATGGCTGTAACTTTTTACCGGGCGATATGCTAGGTTCGGGTACGCAATCAGGCCCAGAGCACGAAGAGGCAGGCTCATTACTTGAACTGTCACGTGGTGGTAAAGAAACCATCACTCTAGAAAATGGTGAAGAGCGTAAGTTCTTAGAAGATGGTGATAAAGTAATTATGCGCGGCTGGTGTGAAGCTGATGGCTATAATCGTATTGGCTTCGGCTCTGTTGAAGGCACCATACTCCCAGCAAATAATCGCAATTAACCGTGAGTTAATCGCAAATTTATTTACTTTTAAATCAAAGGCATGATTATTTCATGCCTTTTTTTAGTTCTAAAAACTGGAAATTTGACTAAAAATTGTTAGAGTGTAGCGCTGAATTTAATTTGAGGTTGAATGTTGCAAGTACTCAAGCGCCTATATCTGAAGCTGTTTAAGCCCACTCAATTGATTGTCCGTCAAGACGCCAATGTAAAGATGATCGTACTACCATCTTGGCTTCAAGTATGTTTGTTGATGATTTTCGCTGCAATTGCACTGTGGTCTGTAAACGCCGCAATCCAACTTCATAACAACAATATTCAGCTCTCTCAAGGACAGCAAAATCTCACTCAGTTGCAAGCAAAGTGGCAGCATGAAAAGGCACAATTAGAGCAGACCATTACCCAGCAGCAAAACACTTTAGCGCAGTTATCACAGCAACATAATGTGCTCGAGTCGTTAATAGATGCAACCGAACTTGCGGCCAGCAATAGCAAGACAGATGAACACTCAACGGACAAAGAAGCATCACCAGACAATGACAATACTTTCGCACCTCAAGCTGCCAAATTACTGTTGCAACAACAAACCTTGAACCGCGTTCTTGGTCAAAAATACGCAACTGACATAGCACAAATAAAAGCTTCAATCGATAGTGTAGGTTTGCAACTTGCAGACTCTTCAGATGCGCAAGGTGGTCCCTACTTTCAAGCTGATTTAGCCTTAGTCGAAGCCAGCTTTATCAATACTATCGATTACTATACAAGCTATGCACAGTTATCCACCATGATAGGACAGTTGCCTGACACCCTCCCAGTTGAGCAAGAGAAGTATTACGTGTCCAGTGCATTTGGTTTTCGTAAAGATCCGATAACTGGGCGTCGTGCTTTTCATAAAGGTATTGATTTAGCTGGGTGGCATAAAACAGATATTGTTGCCCCTGCCGCAGGTGTTGTAAAAAGAGCTGGAAAAAACGGTGGTTATGGCAAGTTTATTGAAATTGAACATGCTAATGAGATCACAACTAGATATGGACACCTACATACCATCAAAGTAAAAAAAGGTCAGCAAGTAGACAAGGGTGACGTTATTGCTTTGATGGGAAGTACAGGAAGAAGTACCTCTACTCACTTGCACTATGAGGTGATCCAAGGTAAAAAACACTTAAACCCAATTAAAATCGCTCGCGCTTTCAATAAATAAACTGAAATTTAAATAAGTGATCAGCAAACTCACTACTTATTCAGGTTTCATCACATCTATTGTTTTGACGCTGCGACAGTGAGGACTCGTGTTTAACTCATTTAAAAGTCAGCCAAGTGGCATCCCAGCTATCATCACCCACACCACCCAAATTTCTGGCGATATTACCTGTGAAACAGAATTGCAACTAGATGGCTCCGTACAAGGTAACTTAAACGTCAACAAGCTCACCATAGGTTCAACCGGTCTCGTAACAGGCAACATTCACTCTTCAGATTTGACCATACATGGAAAAGTCGAGGGGGATATTCACGCCAAGCAAGTAACTCTGCGTCCAAGTGCACAAGTATTTGGCAATATCGAGCATGAAACACTGACAATTGAAGCTGGCGCGCATGTGGAAGGTAAGCTCACTCACCACAGCGAAAGAGCCAATAATGTGACATTAATTGACTCTTCAGCTACGCAAACCACCAATAATTAAACTGAGCTGGGGATAATGAATCTGAGGCTTGGTTAATTAGGATTTCTTCGCACTGATATACATATTTATATCAGCGTGAAATACCTTTTCTCCAGAGTTACTGAACACTTCGACAGGCACAATTAACTCTTCTTTGTCTTCCCATGTCCGAGGGTATTCAATTTTGGCGATCGCATGCAGATCAGTTTCCGCTTTTGCCAAATATTGTACTGTCATCCCCTTTGGGATCCAACGATGTGACTTGTGATTGATTGTGGCATCGGTCATCACACCTGCGCACAACTCGGCAAGATTGCATTGCGCTATCGCATGTACCGTTCCAATGTGATTGTGGATGGCTTTTCGGTTCTTAATTGTCGCTTTACATATTCCAGGTTGTAACAGTGTTATTTTTGGTTTGATGGTGCCAAAGTAAGGTGCTTTACGACAAACAGCTTTGCTAAACATCCATTTGCCAAATGGCAACCAACTCATTCTTTTATAAATTTTTAGAAGTGGTGCAGACATAAGTAGAATCAAAATATTAATTTGCTTAAAATTAACACATCTGACCAGTTTATCAACTACCGAAAATGCACAAAGAATCAAATATCTTAAAAATTTGCTAAATCGGCGCTTTGTCCTGTCTTTTCAAATTTTCCGCAATACAATGGCGGCCAAAAGGAGACATCATGACCGCAACCAACTCAAAAGCCCTAATTTTTATTCTTGCTCTACTCGTGATTTTTTGCCCATTAGGTATCGACCTGTACCTCCCTGCTTTTGTTGATATGCAAGCTAGCCTTGAAGTATCTGAAAATAAGATCCAGCAAACTGTTAGTATTTATATGTTAGCGGTTGGTTTAGGACAACTCATCGCGGGTCCATTAGCAGACAAATATGGTCGTAAACCAATTTCACTTATTGGAATAAGCTTGTTTGCCATTGGTGCAGTCATGGCAAGCTCAGTATCAACGTGGTCATTAATGATGGTCGCACGTGTTTTGCAGGGCTTAGGCGCGTGCGCCACTTTCGTCAGCGCTTTTGCGATTGTCAGAGATAGCTTTGGTCATAAAGGTAGCGGCCAGATGATCACTTACTTAAATGGTATTGTGTGCTTTATCCCTGCCCTCGCGCCAATTCTTGGTGCATGGCTTACAGTTGAATTTGGCTGGCAAAGTAATTTTAGTTTTTTGGCTGGATTTGCTTTAGTTGGATTGTTGCTCATCATCTTGCTTTATAAAGAAACTCGTCCAGAGGACACGCATTACAGTGGTCATATTCTAGACCTAAGACGCTTTACACCTATGCTAAATAGCAGCACCTTTGTTTACAACGCAATGCTCACTATGCTTGGTATGGCCGCAATGCTGGTCTTCGTGATTTCAGCACCGGGCTGGATCATGGCAAAAATGGGGGGCAGTGTGTCTGACTTTACCTTTTGGTTTACTGGTAACGCAATATTTAGTATTGCTGCAAGCTTTATCGCCCCACACTTTATTAAACGTAACAGTCAGAAATCCCTCACTTTTGGATTAAGCATTTCTTGCATCAGTGGCGTTGTCCTATTGTTGTTACCACAAACTGACATTATGCATTTTGTATTACCAATGTACTTAGCATCTATCGGCTTTGCTTTTACCATAGGTGCTGCGGCTGGCAAAGCTCTATCAGGGTTTGCAAAGCAAGCAGGTACAGCTTCTGCTCTTATTGGCGTATTACAAATGAGTGGCGGGGGGTTACTCGCAACAATGAGTCAGCCTTTAGCACTAAAGGCACCAACTCAACTAGCAATGCACCTTCTACTCGCGTTGCCTTTCTTAGCGCTATTGGTAACTAAACACCGCCACCAGCTTCATAGCGCCACTTAATAGTAATTACTCAGTGGCGCCCTGTGAGCTTATTAGGACGTTGATAGTTGAGAAGGTTATACCAATTATTTTGATTAAGTGTTCTATTTTCAAGCGAGAAAATTTTGTCGATAGCACCGCTACCGCGTCCTGTTAGCGTCAGATTTACTCCTTCAAATTGAGCAAATATTATGGCTAATTGGTATTATTACTTTCGGTTACAAGCCATGTAGACCTAAATTGGAGTGGTGTAGGTACGTCAAAAGCCGATATTTATCGCGATGGTAGTAAAATTGTCACAACTAGCAACGATAATAGCTACACAGACAGCATCAGTGTTAAAGGTAGCGGTATCATAGCTACTCAATATGTGAGCAAAGTAGTAAAACAACCTGCTCGACGACCAAAACTGTGGTGTTTTAACTCCCAACCAATTCGACAATGCCGATCATAGATCGGCATTTTTTTGTCTTTTAATCTTGTTATTACTTTAAATTATACCAATTATCTTAGTTAAGTGGTCTATTTTGAGGCGAGAAAACCTTATCGATAACCCCGCTACCGCGTCCTGCTATCGCCAAGGTACCTACATCCGTGTAGGCAAGGCGAAAATTTTGCTATTTAGTTGTTCTAAATAAGAAATTTGTAACGCTGTTAGCATCAGATTGACTCCTTCAAATTGGTATTACTCAAGCATTTTACAAAAAGAGCTTGTTCATTTTCATTTCACTTCTAAGCTCTATAATCAATAAGGACAGTCACAGAAGGAGTTCATCAAATGAGTAAAACGGGTTATACCCCACCAAAGGTTTGGCAATGGCAAAGTGGTGATGGCAGTAAATTTGCTAATATTAACCGCCCCACCGCAGGCGCGAGATTTGAAAAGTCCCTCCCGCAAGGCAAACATCCTCTACAGCTCTACTCTCTTGCTACACCAAATGGCGTAAAAGTGACAGTTTTACTTGAAGAATTACTTGCCGCAGGCGTAGAAGAAGCTGAATACGATGCTTTTTTAATTGATATAATGGAAGGCGAGCAGTTTAGCTCAGGATTCGTTGCACTTAACCCTAACTCTAAGATCCCAGCTTTACTCGATACCAGCACAGATGAACCAACCAAGGTATTTGAGTCGGGCTCAATCTTGCTTTACTTAGCTGAAAAGTTCCAAAAATTCATACCTCAAGACGCAGCCAAAAGAACAGAATGCTTAAATTGGTTATTTTGGCAAATGGGAGCTGCCCCTTTACTTGGAGGTGGGTTTGGCCATTTTTATGCTTATGCGCCAGAACATTACGAATACCCGATTAACCGCTATACCATGGAGATCAAGCGCCAACTAGACTTACTCAATCAGCACCTAGCGACTAGGCGGTATATCTGCGGTGATGAATATACCATAGCGGATATAGCAATTTGGCCGTGGTACGGTGTACTCGCTCAAGGCCACCTTTATGATGCCGCTGAATTTCTAGACGTCAATGGCTATGAGCACGTGATCCGCTGGGCAGGTGAAATCGCATCAAGAGAAGCTGTGAAGCGTGGAAAGATGGTCAACAGAACGTGGGGAGAGCCTCATGAACAACTGCATGAAAGGCATGACGCCAGCGACTTTGATACCAAAACCCAAGATAAGTTAACTCGGTAACCTTATCTTGGTTTAACAAGAGTTAGCTTTACCTTTCGGGTTTGATTAATCAGATTTAATCAAACCCGATTGTCTGTGTATCAAAAATGTTTCTTTTTCTACCTTTTCTTTGGGCAAACAAAGAAAAGGTAGTCGTAGCCCATGGATGGGCGTCGAAACCAGTCAAAAGGACAACAAACCAACACCATAAGACTTCAAAGATTACTACCCCTTCTCTGCTTTTCGTTTTGGCTATATGTTAACAACTAGCGACCTTTGTCGGTTGAGGTTATTTTGACCACAAAAACCGTTGCGACAAAACAAAATCTTAACAATTCAATGATGTAGATTTCGCCAGAACCCTGTATTATAAACTGATAAGAAGCTGAGAGCAGGCTGTCTATATACCGACTCAGTAGATACCAAAAATAAATAACTGTGCTTATGGAACTTTTTGCGCGAATGGAATGATATTATGATCAAGAAAACCGCCATCATCATTGCAATATTAACAGCTATCAGCGGCTGTAAATCTCTGGTTTATAAAGGCAATAAACTTTACGAAGCGGGAATGTACCGCCAAGCGGCGGAGTACTATTCACAAGCTCTAGCAGAAGATCCGGAAGATCTTGAAGCAAAGCAAGGTTTAACACTCGCTAGAGATAAGCTGATAGACAAAGGATTGATTGATGTTCGCATGCTACGCTTGGCAAATAATTATACTGCCGCAGCTACCAGGCTAGAAGAAATAGTGAGAAATCAAGCAGAGTGGCAAATGAAGCCAAATGGTGCAATGGCAAATACCCAAAGAGAAGAACTTGATTACGCCAGGCAGTGGCTACTCGACGAAGCCGGTTCATTGTCTAACACGCCCTACCCAGATAGGTTTAAGTTATTTGAACACAACCACCGTCATTTGATCAGTAACGCGCAATTAGCAAGCGCCATGAGCAGCTATTATGACACGCTAAGCATCCAAGCACAGAAGAAGTGTGATACGCTCGCAAAGCAGGTCAGCGGACAGCGCTTCTATTTAAAAAGCTTCACTGAAAAGTACTGTTTAGCATGGCAAACCCCAAAACGTTTAACGGTAGATAAGCAAGACAACAGTCGTTATTTTGCAATGAATATACGTGAACGTATTGATATTGGTCTACGGTTTGGCAATTCCATTAAAGGACAATATGGCACTTTTATTTCTGACCTTAACGCGACTTTCAATAATAGCCTATGGTTTTACAATCAAGGGGCTCAACAGCTCTCGTTAACATTGTATGCTGATGCCGATTATTATCGTGTCAGTAATCAACATATTCAACGAAAACACTATCAGCAGGAAGTTGAGCGCACAGATCCTCATAATCCCGATAAAACCCACACCACCGAAGTCACTAGAGAGTTTGCATACCCAGTCACTGTCTATGATGAGAAATTTGACATTAATATTAGCTATGAAGCCAATTTAGCTAGTCGTTATATTAAAGGGAATGCCAGCGATAGCAAACAAAACAAAACTCGCTCACATCAGGCTGATTTTGAGCAGCTTGATATTACACCGCTATCTCCGGATTTTCTTAACCTTGCTCACATCACTGAAAAGGCTTTAGATGGATTAATTGAGCAGTTTTCTCAAGATTTAACTTTAACTTGGAAGCAAAACTACTGTGGTCAGGCACTTGGTACCAATAAGGGTGAAAATATTTTACGATGCGCAAAACTAGAACCAAAACACGACTATATTAACCGCTGGTTTGATCAGCACTTTGGCGTAAAGTACGCGGACATAAAAACTTTATACGGTATTTAAGGTTTTCAGATCGCTTTGAACCTCGCCAAAATGTCGAAAAATGATTATATTGTGCCAACTTTATTTGTATTAGGAAGCAAGCTATGCCAAAGGCAAGTGAAATAAAAAAACATGCCGCGATCGAGTACAATGGTCGTGTAATGATTGTTCGTGATATTGAACGTTCAGTACCACAAGGTCGTGCTGGTGGAAGCCTGTACCGCATGCGTATGTACGATGTTGTAGATAACTCAAAAGTCGATGAAACCTTCAAAGCGGAAGAAATGCTAACTTTAGCCGACCTAAATCGCCGTCCTGCAATGCTATCGTACGTTGATGGTGACGAATACGTATTTATGGACGAAGAAGACTACACCCCTTACCACTTAAACAAAGACTCTATTGCAGAGCAACTGTTGTTTATTGATGAGTCAACCAAAGGTTTGTCTGTTGTTGTGGTGCAAGGGATGCCAGTTTCTATCGACTTACCTTCAAGTGTAGAGCTTGTAATTGAAGATACTTCTCCTTCAATCAAAGGTGCCTCTGCGAGTGCAAGAACAAAGCCCGCAACACTGACTACAGGTCTTGTTGTTCAGGTTCCTGAGCACATTTCTAGTGGTGACAAGATTAAGATCAATACTGCTGAGTCTAAATTTATGGGCCGCGCAGAATAAGCCAACTTCTTTGATAGCGAGCTACCCTCGCTATCTTCCCTACTATTTTCTACTATCTGTTATGCCACAAATGCCACCATATTTCATGGTGTTATAACTGGTCTCACTCTTAAAAAACGTGCAAAACGGGGCTTACCAAACTTTGTAAAGCCTTGATATCGATACGTCACTTGACTGCCTATTGGAGGCGGCGATGCCCTTTGCTCGTCACTAAAGCCTGACCCTATTCTAAATTCATTTCCATGAGCATCTCTCACTAACAAAGCCCCCATCATCCCTCGATATTTTCCCTTACCAGGTAGGTGTTTAATCACTATCGCCTCATCATCCAAGTGAGGTTTGTATTTCAATAGATTTTTCGTTCGCCCATCTTCATGTTTTGCTGTTTTCGAGTGTAATATAACCCCTTCACCACCGCGTTTTAACACGCCATGATAATAGTCATTAAGCATTTCAACAGAGGTAAACACATTTTGTTCAACTGGCTTAACATGTGCCACTTGAATAACGTTTATTAGCTTAACATAGCGCTCGTACCGCTTTTGAAATTCCTCTTTAGGATCTGGCGCATCAAACACATAATAGGTAACTTGACGCCAATGCTCCTCATTTGGAGCGTGTCGCCTAGCCACTGCACTGACAAATGCAAAGTTGTTATACCCTGCCCACAACTCACCATCTAACCAAACGCTCGGTAACTTTTGGGTAAACCACTTTGGCGCATTAATAGCATGACCACCACGAGTAAGTAGTTGATGACCATTCCAAATGGCTCGAACTCCATCAAACTTTTCACTTACCAGATATGCAGATATATCCTCATCACCTTGATATATCGAAGCAAGTTGGATTTTTTTATGGACTTCACTTCCATGTATATATTGAGAAAAACAAAGTAGGAAAAATAGTACGTACAGGTAACATCTCATAGCACATTCCTTTGCAGTGGATATTAAGTTAAGCTCACTTACTACAGTAAACACATAATTCTAGACGAAAAAGCTCAAAAGTAGCCCCTTATACCAATTAGCCGTGATTCTTACCCAATCTGAAGGAGCACACCTGACGCCAACTGGTACTTTACACCCTTAATTTACTTTATGGTGTTGGCATTTCTAATTTAAAGATTACATATAACTTGGCGTTTGTAAAACCGAGTCAGAGTAAATTTAGACTCACAACCTATTGAGCCGGTTTATTCGCTAGCACTGAGCCATTTAAATACCGCTTCTAAGTCGGTAAACAAATGATCAGCATGAATAAAATCTTGCTTACGTGAATGTACGTTTGGTACCACGACCGCAGTTACACCTGCTTCTTTGGCTGACGTAAGCCCAGTATAAGTGTCCTCGATTGCAACAGCCTGATGCGGCGCTATATTTAATGCACTAAGTGCCTTGTTATATGGCTCTGGGTGGGGCTTTGGCTGCGTAACATCATCTTTGCAAATTATCACTGAAAACAGCCCTAAGAGTTGATAGTGATCCAGCACAGGAAGTGCTTCGGCTTTGCTGCTTCCTGTCACAAGTGCAATAGGCACCCGTTTAGCGGTAAGTTCAAGTATTTGTTTCGCATAAGGCATCAACTTGGGGAAAACAGTTGCTGCCCGAGCCACAAATATACGATTTTTATGATCGCACAAAGCTTGAGGTGATGGCTGAAGTTCATGCCGTAATTTCAGCGTCTGAGCTGCTTTTAATGTTGGTACACCTGAGAACTCATCACAAAACTCCAACTCAGTATAATGAATATTGTCCTGAGCAAGTACTGTCATCCAACTTTGATAATGGAGTGCTTCTGAGTCAACCAGTGTGCCGTCAAAATCAAATAAAACTGCCTGATAGCGCATCACAACACTCCTAATAGATTATTTAGCTGTTTAGACCCGCAGGTGGCTCAGCAGTGGCTTCTTCGCCTGTTTCAACTTCTACTAAGGTATACCCACGTGGCTGTCGAATTACTTTTAGAATTGGTTTATCAAATGCTGACTTGAGTCGCTCTGCATCTGCTTGTAGCTCTTCTAATGTGCGCCCAAAAGGTGCTGCGCCTGTTTCAGACCAGTTCGTAACTTTACCGTTGAGATTATATTCTACCTCATGGATCTGATATAAAGCCGCCTCTTCTTTGGTCGCTTCACAATATATCACTCGATAGTTCCAAAAACCTGACATATCCACTCCTATCATAAAAATTTCATTAAAAAAGCCCGCTTAATGCGGGCTTTAGTTATTCTATTATAATCACTGTAGCATGAATTAGAAGAATTTCACTTTGAATTCAGCTCCAATGAAGCGCGCTTCATTCAGCATACCCGTGTTATTGTTAAAATCTACACCACCAATAACAACTTGCTCGTCAAATAAGTTACGAACAAACGCTGATACTTCGTATTCATTATCACCAGAGAACCACAGATAGCCTGTACGTAAACCAGTTTCAAATAGAGCTTCACCTTCAAACTCTACCGATTTGTACAAGAAGAAATCGATCTCGCTACGGTAAGACATATCACCATATACAAAGAACTCACCACCTTCTAACTCTTTCGTGTAGCGAAGGGTCGCGTTAGCAATCCACTCTGGTGCATGAGGTAAGCTGTTACCATCCAAAATAGCACGAGCTTCAGGGCCGTTCGCTCCATTTACCATATAAGTTGGATCAGTTACCGTACATTGTGCACAAACTGCAACAGCTAAACTATCATCCTCTAGCTCGGTATTATTGTAGCTCAAGTTAAAGGTAGCATTTAGTTCGTCAGTTAGTACCCACTCAGTATCCAACTCAAAGCCGTATCCTGTGGTTTTGTCAGTGTTGATAAGGCGGTTAAAGTTAGCGCCACCACCCACAGCGGTAAGCTGCTGGTCATCCATTTGATAGTAGAAAACCGTCGCGTTTACACGGCCTTGACCATCTAACACGTCAGATTTAATACCCGCTTCGATTGAATTAGTTGTTTCTGATTCAGCAACTGTTACTTCATCACCAAATAAGATACGACCCTGAACACTTGGTGCACGGAAGCCATTTGCAATGCGGCCAAATAAGTTAACGTCGTCAGTCAGTTTATATGTCGCACTTAAATCCCAACTCACATGACTATCACTTGGGTTGGCAGTATCGTCAAGTACGTCTGGTGAACCATTCCAAGGCGTTGGGTTTTTAGTACGCTTAGCGTAAAACTCTTTTTCATCATCAGAGTAACGTAGGCCAGCTGTTACTTTTAAATCATCCGAAACCGTGTAGTCGAATGAACCAAATATCGCCCATGCTGACGTGTCTTGATCTTGATAGGCGTAGCCATTTTGCGCGCCATACTGGCCTAAGCCTTGATCATACGCGAATGTATCAAAGCTGTAACTTTCAATAGTGAGATCTTCTTCATATAGGAAAAGACCAACTTGATAGTTATAGTCACCAGAGAAGTTACTTGATAAGCGAAGCTCTTGTGTATACTGATTATGATCTGGAATAACATCAGCAGTTTCAGAAGCAAACGGTATTAAGCCTGGCCCTTGGTATCCAACGAAATCAAGATTGGCACCATAGCCACCATCAACATCTGCACGAGAGTAGATTTCTGCACTTTCCCATGCTGTGATCGAAGTCACTGTGTGCTCCGGGAGATCCCACTCAAGTTTTAAACTTAGACCTTGTGTTTCAACTTGTTGTGTCGAACGAGATGCAGCATCATGATAAACAACGTCATTGTCGTAAAGCGGGTTAATATTATTTGAGCCTGCTTCGATTAAGTTAGCACGAAATGCAATTGGACGACCATCAAGGTCTCGGTAGTGGTAGTTTAGGAGGCCGGTGAAATCATCACCTTCATATAAAAACTGTAAACGTACCGCTTGCTCACTATATCCACCTAGGACGTCATTTTGTTCAAAGCCAGGTGCTTTAACATCGATATAATCTTCTTGCTCCTGCCATAATGCAGAAATACGAGTAGATAAGCGGTCAGTTACCGAGCCACCAACAGCACCTTCAAAGTCAACAGCACCACGGCTGCCATACGAAAGCGCTGCATAGCCATCAAATTCTTGGCTTGGTTTTACTGTATCAAACTTCACTAGACCCGCAGGTGTGTTACGACCAAACAAGGTACCTTGTGGGCCACGTAATACTTCGATACGAGCAATATCAAATACAGGGAAACCTTTTAAGATTGGGTTTTCTTGAACAACTTCATCGACAACCAAAGACACAGGTTGTGAAGCATTCAGATCGAAATCTGTATTTCCTAAACCACGGACATAAAATCGTGGGAAAGTACGGCCAAATGAAGATTCTACCGATAAGCTCGGGATCTTGGCGTTCATAAAGCGAATGTCCATACCCGCGGAGCTGTAAGCATTCAAATTATCTCCTTGCAGCGCAGATACTGACACAGGAACTTCCTGTGCATTTTCTACACGTTTACGAGCAGTAATTTGGATAACTTCTAATTGATTAGACTTGGCTTGCTCTTCTTCAGCAAGTGCAGAGAATGAAGTACCTGCCACAGCAGAGAACAACGTAGCATTAATAAGCGTAGCTAACGTGGATCTTTTCATTGCTTTCATGTTGGTTTTCGACCTTTTAGTGCACTCTTTGTTCAACGGTTTAAATTTGGGCGCCGTTTCACTTTGGCGTGAACGTTCAATTTTTCGCGATTCGAATAAGATAACGCGGACCTTGCAGTTGAGAGTGCGATACAACTTTGCAAGGCTGAACGAGACGGCGGTAATTATAGCAGGTAAATTTTACTTTGCTTGTTAAACCGGACTAAAAAATCAATTTTTTTGCAACTTTTAGCGATGTTAGCTGACAGTTTACAACATTTAGCAACAAAAAACCAAAAAATGAGGACATTTGTCCTTTTAAATTAAAGCAATGCTAGTTCTAAAAAACAACTTTACCGATAACAGAACCATAACATAGCGGTCGAGACTATGCAGATTACTTGTACAATATAGTTTGCGCCCAAACAAAATATATTGACCAAACGGGTGCTTTGCAGTGCCAATACTACGACACTGCCGTTATGATAAGGTTCAATAAAAATTAAAAAGAGGACATTAGACCGATTATTGCTAACTTTTCTGCGTCAGTGACAAATCGCCTTGCTATGGCAACTGCATGGAAATGAATTCTGCTCGACCTGTTTCTTCGCTATACTCCAGCACAGCGACCGCTGCGGTAGAAAAGATAGGCATAGTGTCAGGACACAAACAGTCAACAAGGTAGCTGACTATCGGCATATGTGCGACCAACAGCCAAGTCTGATGTTCTGGGTGCATGGATATGAGTGTTTCGAGATAATCTGTAGCTGTGTTTGCAGAACCACTGGGAACAATATCTGCACAGGTTTCAACAAATTGCGGCGACTGGAAGGAAAATACCTGCTCGGCCGTTTGCTGGGCTCGTGTATATGGACTAACCAAGGCCGCATCAATCTTAAAGTGTTGTTCCAGCCATTGCCCCATGTCTTTTGCTTGTTTTAAACCTAGCTGTGTCAGCGCCCTACTGGCATCATCAGCCTGCATAGCTTGCGCTTCACCATGACGCATAATCAAGATAGTCTTCATACTATTTAGCACCTTTTCTGCACTACTCTACATTTATACGTATTAACACTTGCACCATACCCGTTTCAGTTTCGGCGTCTTTTAACACAAAGCATGCTCTTCTTTCGCTTTTGTGTTAGTTAATACAGCTAGGCCTGATGACTCTGTAAAATATATTTCTCTAGACCACTACTTAAACCTTGGTCTAAACAATGCCAACGTTAGGATGGCTAACATTATTTTCTTGAAACCAGTAGCTATCTAGCCAGTTTGTTCGCTATATTAAAACAAATGAAGGATTAACATGAAATGAAATTTGCATCACCTTCACCTTTCTTTTAACTAATTTATCGGCAGCAGCATATTGAAACTGAGTAATAATGATAGTCGGCAGTACCAATTCTTAACACTGGACAATGGTCTTAGAGTTTTGTTGATTAATGATGAGTCAACAGCCAAGAGTGCCGTATCGTTAACAGTTAATGTTGGCCATTTTGATGACCCAGAAGACCGTCAAGGTATGGCTCACTTTTTAGAGCATATGCTATTTCTCGGAACTATTGAGCACCCTGACTCGGGTGGCTTTTCTCAGTTTATTAGCCAATATGGCGGTCAGAGCAATGCCTGGACAGGAACCGAGCACTCTAGCTATTATTTCGATTGCGATGCGGAGCGATTAGAAGAAGCCTTAGAGCGCTTTAGTCAGTTTTTTGTGTCTCCTTTATTAAGTGAAGGTGATACAGAAAAGGAACGTGAAGCCATTGACGCTGAATTCAAAATGAAAATCAAAGACGATGGCCGCCGTATTTACCAGGTACATAAAGAAACCATCAATCCAGCCCACCCTTTCGCTAAGTTTTCAGTAGGTACCCGAGATACGCTAGCTGACCGAGGGGATAATATCGCATCCGAACTCAGGGCATTTTTTAATGCGCACTATCAAGCACAATGGATGACGCTTGTTATTGCTGCCCCTCAACCATTAGCAACCTTAAAACAATATAGCCTTCCTTTTGGTAATATTGTTGGCTCACAGGAGCAAAAACAAGCCATACACGTACCAATGTACCGTCAGAGTGACTTACAACTCGAGTTACAAATAAAGCCGCGAAAGCACATGCAGAAGCTTATTGTGAGTTTTGCAATGCCAAACCCTGAAGATCTATACAAACACAAAAGCGTTAGCTTTCTGGCACACTTATTGGGTTACGAGGGAAAGGGATCGTTATATTCCATTTTAAAATCCCAAGGGTGGATCAACGCCTTGTCTGCGGGCGGTGGGATCACAGGTAGTAATTTTCGTGATTTCAACATCAGCTTTGCACTCACCGACGAGGGAATAGAGTACTATGAAGACATCGTTGAAATGCTGTTCGAGTATTTGGCATTAATCAAACAAAACACCGCTGCACTACCACGCCTTTACCAGGATAAAAGTACATTATTAGATATTGCATTCGATAACCAAGAAGTAGGACGCATGCTAGATTGGGTTAACTCAATTAGCGTTAACATGCATCATTACTCTGAAGCGGACTTCTTATACGGTGATTATCGTATGGACGGCTTCAGTCAAGCGCATCATGAAAAGCTACTCTCGTATTTGTGTCCAACAAACATGCGGTTAGTGCTGATCCACCCTGATGTTGAAGTCAGTCACAAGGCAAAGTGGTACAACACACCGTACAGCGTCACCACGATTGCGAAAGAATGGATTGAATCACTATATAATGTGCATATGCCATTGCCTCAAATGTCACTGCCTTCGATTAATCCATACCTCAGTGCTAAAAACCCACTTCATGCTGTGGAATACGAGCAAGACAAACCCGTTCGATTAGCCGACCAACCAGGATTTGAGTTTTGGTTTAAACAAGATACCACCTTTAGGGTTACAAAAGGACATTTCTATCTCGAAATAGACTCTGCACCGTCAGTGACCTGCCACAAGCATATGGCGCTTTCGAGACTATTTGCAGACCTTTTTATGGATGCCGTCGCTGAACGATTTTACAGTGCTGAACTCGCTGGGCTCAGTTATCACATCAACTCTCATCAAGGTGGGTTAACATTACACACTGCGGGGCTAACAGGTAATCAGATCACGTTAGTGCTTGAGTTAGTTGAAGCTTTGCTTCATCAACCTATCCATGCAGCCCGCTTTGCCGAGTACAAAAAGCAGCTTATTCGGCACTGGAAAAATCATAATAAAAACAAACCTGTGAGTGAACTCTTCAGCTGCCTTGGAGCACATTTAATGCCATGGAATCCAAGCCCTGAAGACCTAGCCATCGCTTTAAAAAGTGCAAGCTTCAATGAGTTTCAATTGTTTCGAAAGCAGTTTTTCTCTGCCATTCACGTAAAAGCGTTTATGCATGGCAACTGGCAACGTCGCCATGCAGAAAAACTAAAAACTTCTGTTCATGGGCTATTTTCCAATAGTGAAATTCTGGATGACTTAAAACGTCCGCTTAATGAGATTAACCGTGTTGAGGGTATACAAATTCAACGTGAAGGCAACGATCATGCCTTCATTGAATATTTTCAATCACAAACTAATTCCGTAGAAGAAAAAGTAACCTTGATGGCGATCAACAACTTACTAAATCAAGATTACTTTGAGCAATTAAGAACAAAAGAACAACTTGGTTACTTAGTTGGTGCAGGCTATGCCCCCTTTAATACCCGTGCAGGTGTGGCGTTTTATATTCAATCACCAAACTTCAATAGTGAGCACCTACTTACTAGACATAGCGCGTTTTTAAAAACGTTTGCTAAACAGCTGCGAGAGTGTGACGAAGCTAGCTGGCAACGTTCAAAAGAGAGCTTACTATTACAAATCTCTGAAAAAGATAAAAACCTACGATTAAGGGCACAGCGATTGTGGATCTCGATCACTAATGACTTCCACCAATTTGATATGCAATGCCGGTTAATTGCAGCTTTAGACAAATTGGAGCGCTCAGATGTGGTTGCTTATGTTGATAATATGCTCAAACCAGACTCTCCAAGGTTAGTTTTACAATGTAACTAGAGCTTTGTTGCCATACTTACTGTGACTTTTCTCATTTATTTGGTACCTCAAAGCGTACATTTTATGCAATAAAGTGTGCGCATTAATCCTCTATCGTAATGAATTTCATCCAAAGTTTTGTTTATCTAATGTTAAAAAGCAGAATCAACCTGAATTTTACCTTAATCAACGTTTTCTTTTTGACTACTACGCGGGCTTGATTTAGATTAGAGATCGCAATGATGAGTTACGCATTTTATGAGCAAACAAATAAAAACAATAATAATCAGTACAATACTATTCACTCTTACACCGTTTACTGCGGTCGCCAGTGACATTAGTGTATTGACGTATGCTCAACTTGCTTGGCTCATCCCTTTTATTCTTGCACTGCTCAGTATCCCTTATTTAGTCTGGTCTAATCATCAACTAAAAAAGTCCACCATTGAACTAAAACATACCGAACAACGATTTAAAAGTACCATAGAAGGTAGCGGTGATACTCTATGGGATTGGAATATCCAATCTGGTGAGATTGTTCGGATAAATGACAAATATGGGATGAACTCAGCAAAACCAGGTAACATCATTCCCAATCAGCATCGGATCCATCCTCAAGATCTGTTAATTGTTGAAAAGTTAATGAAGCAACATTTCGCAGAAAAAACCCCATTTTTTGAAGCCAGCTATCGTATTAAGGATGAGTTAGGACAATATCATTGGGTTTTAGATAGAGGTAAAATTATTGAAAAAGACACGAACCTAAATCCACTTAGAATGACAGGTACGGTTCGAGATATTGGCCACTTTAAGAGCACCGAAGAAAGGCTTAATTTATTCGCTAAGTGCGTTGAATCCCTTACGGATGCCATTGCAATATATGACAAAGACTATAACTTAGTTGATCTCAACCCAAGCTATCTAAAATTATTTGGGGGACAACGTGAGCACTATATCAATAAGCCTTTTAACTTACCTGGCTATGACAATAAATTTGTTACGCAAGTAAAATCGCAACTTAGTCAAACGGAACACTGGCAAGAAGAATTAAAGCTTCGAAACGCGGCTGATGTGCTACTTCCCATTGAAATTACCATAGATGAAATTAAAAATAATCATGGCCAAATTAGTAACTATGTGGTGGTGTATTCAGATTTAACAGAGCGCAAAAAAGCTGAATCACAGCTTCATAATTTATCTAACCGCGATCGCACCACAGGTTTACCCAACCGGAATCTATTTTTTACTAACCTACAAAAACTTTCACAGCAAGGCACGCACCACGCCCTTTTGGTTTTTGATTTAGACAACTTCAAAAAAATCAACGATTCTCTTGGACACCAGCTTGGTGATACCCTGCTTGCAAAACTCGCTATGCGCTTAAACAAACTAGCGCGTCAACAAGATACATTTTATCGCCTTGGCGGTGATGAGTTTGCTTTGGTCATATCTGGTACCAACGATATTCATACTATTACACGTACTGCTAAGCAGTTTTTAGCAGCGATTGCGACCCCGTTTAAAATTGCTAACCACGAGTTAGTTATCACCTCTTCTGTGGGTATTGTACTGTGCCCCGAGGATGGCAAGTCGCCAGAAAGCTTGTTGAAAAACGCAGATACCGCGATGTATCACGCCAAGCAAAAAGGTAATCATTATTTGTTCTTCAACGATTCTATGAACGAACAAGCGGTAAAACGCTTACAAATAGAAAACCTAATGCGCTACGGCCTAAAAGAAGATCACTTTGTCGTCTACTATCAACCGAAAATGAATATCAAAACAGGTGAGCTAGTTGGAATGGAAGCACTAGTACGCTTTATTACCCCAAAGAAAGGGGTTATCAGCCCCGGTGTATTTATCCCTATCGCGGAAGAAACAGGACAAATAATTGAGATTGGTGAAGTCGTTTTAGACAAAGCGTGCCAAGATGTGAAACGCTGGATTGATAAGGGGCTTTTCAACGGCAGAGTCGCGGTTAACTTATCAGCAAAACAGTTTAGCTTGCCAGATCTCACTACTCGCATCGATATTATCTTGCAAAAAAATCAACTTCCTTCTTATTTTTTGGAATTAGAAATCACAGAAGGTACGGTGATGGATGATCCAAAAGAAGCAATTTCAATAATGCGTTCATTAAGTGCAAGAGGCATACACCTGGCGATGGATGACTTTGGCACAGGCTATTCTTCACTGGCATATCTCAAACAATTTCCACTCAATACACTCAAAGTGGATAAGGCGTTTATTGACGACATGGGCAACGAACGCGGAAAAAATATGGTTGATTCTATTGTCACCATAGCCCACAACCTCGATTTACATGTTGTAGCCGAAGGCGTAGAAAATGAAGTGCAACTGAGTATTTTAGAAGAGCTAAACTGCCAAACAGTGCAAGGTTATTATTACTCAAAGCCGTTATCTAGTAGCGAGTTTGAGCAGTTTTTGAAGCAACATATTCCCAGCGACAAGCCCAACCTACAGCTTGTTCAGTAGTATCGCTTGCAGTTATACCACTGCGCTTACTCAAGCTTGCTATTTTGAGGCAAGAAACTCTTGTTGGTAACTTCGCTAACGCGTCCTGCTATCGCTAAGGTACCTACCCCCATGTAAGCTAGGCAAAAATTTTGCCATTTAGTTGTTCTAAATAAGAAATTTTTAACGCAGTTAGGCGTCAGATTTACTCCTTCAAATTAAGCAAGTATTAAGTCTAATTGGTATTACGCCTTCCACATCACTAGATTGGCACAGCGACGCATCCAAGCTCGACGGTAGTGCACTCGAAATAGTACCAAGGCAGCGGGTCCTGTAAATAATGCCAAGCCCAACCAGCGCTTAATTGGCATGCCCGTAGAGAGGGCTTGAAGATACACTGCAAACATACACAAGATTGAAATAACTACAAAAGCCACTGATACTCCTAAAGTTTTTATCCTACCAAAAAAATAGCCGGGCACATGATGTTGAAGAAACATGGCATTGTTATACCATTTACTAAAGCGGTCATGGAGTCTACACAACGTCCATTATTTGATCAACATGGAAATTATTGTTGCATATTTTTGTATTATTTAATTTAATAGCGGACTCTTTACAGGCATGGCGTTATTTAATGTCGCTGTGTCATAACTTTTCCTAGCAATAGGAAACAGTGACAAGTGGGAAATTTTTAACGCTCAAATAGCAATGATTTCCTAGCTTAGTCCACCTAGGTTATGGAGGAATACTTAGCACAACTTGTAAAGCCAGCTTGATCCTTAATTGGATTTTGAAAGTTAGCTTTTCTAATATTGTAGATGACTGAAATTGTAGTGCTTTTAAACACTGTACTTATTTTAATCGTCAACTGTGAGTGAAACCGATATAAAACTCTCAGTTATTCAATAATTGTCTGCGTTATAACGCCATGGTATAGACTTTCTGATAGTTTTTACTGATAGACGATTACAGTATTATCACAAGAGCTGCTAAACTTACCTTCATGTTGTATTAACTGTTACTTCAAGGACACGGGCTATGGATCAGAAAAGCGTACATGAATATTTGCAGGCCAAGCCTGCAACCTTTATCACCAAACCTTTTGCGCAAGATGTCGATGTGTATAAAGTTCAGCATAAGATGTTTGCCACTCTTACCGAAGGGAAAGAAGGGCAAGTAGACGAAAATGGTGAGCCTGTTTGGTGGTTGAATGTAAAATGCGACCCTGACGAAGCGTTATTGCTTCGAGACAAGTACTCGTCTGTTGTACCTGGTTATCATATGAATAAGCGCCTCTGGAATACGGTTATTTTAGACGGCACTATTCCAGAAGACGAAATAAAGAAAATGATCGATGATTCGTATCAAATTGTTGTCGATAACCTACCTACAGCACAACGTGAAGAGCTTGCTAGCAAGATCTCACAGCAATAAAAAGAACGGCATTTGGTTACACTAAATGCCGTTTTTCCTTCCTGATCTCGCTTTTTTTAATATCGATCAACTTGCTAGCAACCCGCACTGATAGTATACATTCAGTAACCAAACTATCGTTCAAGTGATCTTATGACCAAAAGGATAGCAATTCTCACAAGTGGCGGTGACGCACCCGGAATGAACTCTGCAATCAGAGCAATAACCTTAACTTCCGCTAAGCTAGGACTGCAATGTGTTGGTTTTTTGCATGGCTATAATGGCCTTATCAATCAAGAATATATTGAACTCACACCAGATTGTGTGATTGACATTACACAGCGCGGGGGCACTTTGCTTAAAAGTGCACGCTGCGATGCCATGTTAGAAGATACAGGTGTTCAGCAAGCAGCAAATGCGCTTCGCAAACTCCATATAGATGCCCTTATCGTGATAGGTGGTGATGGCTCTTTTCGCGGCATTCATGCGTTATCGGCACACTGGCACGGCCAACTTATTGGGCTTCCTGGCACCATAGACAATGATTTAGCGGGGTGCGATCACACCATCGGTTTTTCTAGCGCAGTGAATACAGCAACTGTCGCAATTGATAAAATTCGTGATACCGCAAATGCGTTTGAACGTGTTTTTATTACTGAAGTAATGGGTCGCCATAGCGGTCATATCGCTTATAACGTAGGTATCGCCACCGGTGCTGAAGCCATACTTTCATTTGAAAACTACACCAAAAGCGACACCGCAAAATTAGTACAACAATTGCAGCGTGCCATTACTGAGCAGCAGCATAAACATGGTAGCTTTTTGATTATACTTGCGGAGAATTTATGGCCAGGTGGAGCCCATGCGCTAAGAGACGCACTTAATGAGCAAAGCAATATTAATTGTGCGTTATGCGTATTAGGCCACATTCAGCGCGGTGGCGCCCCTTCAGCAGAAGATAGAATGTTAGCCACGGAGTTAGGCGTAGCAGCTGTTGAAACTGTGTACCAAGCAATACAGCATGACACCTTTCGAGCAGCCACGTTCATGCTAGGTAAAATCAATGGCGTATTAACATCTACCCCAATTTCGACAGTGTTAACACGACAGAAACCGGTTCCGGACTCTTGGGTAAAACGCTATCGAGATTTTTTAGCCGAAGGGGAGACTAGCTCCCCTTATACCAATTTTCTTAATTAAGTGGTCTATTGGAGGCGAGAAAATCGTGTCGATAACTCCGCTACCGCGTCCTGCTATCGCTAAGGTACCTACATCCATATAGGCAAGGCAAAAATTTTGCTATTTAGTTGTTCTAAATAAGAAATTTTTAACGCGGTTAGCGTCAGATCCACTCCTTCAAATTGAGCAAGTATTAAGTCAAATTGGTATTATTACTCACTAGCCAAAAACATCAAATGCTGACTTATTGAGCCACAGGTGACATAAAATACTTGCAATGTATCCAATTAAAATAACAGGCGCCCACTTTAAATGTCCCATGAAGGTATAATAGCCCCTAGCCTGCCCCATCAAAGCGACACCGGCAGCTGAGCCGATAGACAGTAAGCTTCCACCGACACCAGCTGTAAGCGTGATAAGTAGCCAGTGGCCATGTGACATCTCAGGTTGCATGGACAAAACTGCAAACATAACTGGAATATTATCGATAACTGCAGAGATCACCCCAAGTAGAACATTGGCATACGTCGCTGACCATTCACCATACAGCACTTCTGACATCAAACTAAGGTAGCCCAGAAAACCTAACCCCCCCACACACATAACGATGCCATAGAAAAACAGTAAGGTATCCCACTCTGCCCGAGAAACCTTGCTAAAAACGTCAAACGGAACAACACTACCGAGTTTTTCGAGACGCTCTTTGTCTCCTTCTCGCTGCGCCATCACGCGTTTTCTTGCCAATGAACCTGGTAGTGTCATCCTTAAAAAGTAGCCAAAAAATTGCAGGTAACCTAATCCCATCATCATACCAAGCACAGGGGGTAGGTGTAATAAGCTATGAGCCAGTACGGCAGTTGCAACGGTTAATAAAAATAAGGTTAAGATCCTTAATGCACCACGCTTTAGTTCAACCCGCTCATAGACAGCACTCGGCTTTTTATCTGCCACAAAATAACTCATCACTAAAGCAGGAACGACGTAATTTACGAGTGAAGGAACAAACAGTACCAAAAATTCACTAAAGTGCACCATGCCTGCTTGCCATACCATGAGCGTGGTTATATCTCCAAAAGGGCTAAATGCGCCACCAGCATTGGCTGCAACTACAATGTTGATACAACTTAAGTTGATAAATTCTTTATCTCCTTCCGCTACTTTCATGACAACAGCGCACATCAACAGTGCCGTCGTTAGGTTGTCAGCAATAGGCGAGATAAAAAATGATAAAAACCCAGTGATCCAAAATAGGTTTTTATAACTAAAACCCTTTTGAATCATCCACGCGCGTAACGCATCAAAAAGACGCCGCTCCTCCAACGCATTAATATAAGTCATAGCAACGAGCAAAAAGAGCATTAGCTCAGCAAACTCAAGTAGATTATGTCGAAACGCATGCTCAGTCACGTCTGTCTGGCCTTGGTTTACATAGTATGCACCAATTAACAGCCAGATAACCCCCGCCGCAACCAACACAGGTTTAGACTTTCGCATATGGATTTTTTCTTCCAGCATGACCAAAGTGTAAGCCATGACAAAAATCACAATACAGACGAAACCCAAAGTAGAATTTGTGAGATCTAAGGAGCCTTGAGCAGCCAAGGATGGATACGGGATCAACAACATGACCCATGCGCAACAGAGTAAAAGTAATCCATTGATTTTCATTTTTTTGCCTATTGATGAGTGCAGAGGGATGGCATTTCAACCAAACTCACTTTAGCATAGGTAAAAAATAATCAGCATTGGACAGAAGTCTAAGGCATGCCATGAACACACTAAATGGCTATACATCAGCGGCAGGAATTTATGCTTCAACTTTCAACGCAACAACAACATAGATTACAGCAGGATTTGTGCGAGAAGGGATTTGCCCGAATTGAAAACATTCTCGAACAAACAGCAGCACAGCAATTACACCAATGCTTATCTGAGCTGGACTATCAACTGGCACTTTTCCACAATGGTGCAGCCAAATCAGTTAAAGACAGCGATATTTTAGCCTTGACGCCACAAGAACAACAGGCGCTACTTGAAGACATTCATCACTACGCGTCGCGCGGCGTAGGTTTTATGTATGGCCGTCACTCGGTCGATGCACATAGCCCTGAGTTACTGCAAAGTCTGTATAAAGATTTAAATAGCGAGGTGGTGCAATCCTGCTTTTCACATATCTCAGAACAACAAATCGTGCGTACCTCGGCTCAAGCAACTCGATTTATCGCAGGTCAGTACTTAACACGCCACAATGACGTTGTAGAGGCCGAAGGACGAGTATATGCCTACGTCCTCAGCTTAAGCAAAAATTGGCACCCCGACTGGGGTGGGCTACTACAGTTTTTTGAAGCAGATGGCACACCAACTCATAGTTACGCCCCCAAGTTTAATTCTTTGGTGGTGTTTGATGTCAACAAAATTCACTCAGTAACTTACGTTGCACCATTTGCAAAGTCTCCGCGCCTTTCTGTCACTGGGTGGTTTAGAACGATAGCCTGAGCTAATATTTTTCACTCAGTTTTTCAATTGCTAAAATCAGGGCAAGTCCGGCAATGGCAAGTAACACACAGGCCAAAGTATTTGGATCTTGCCCGTACAGCGTACTGTACTGCTGCGGCAAAATATTTGCTTGCGTCAAGGGCTTTTCAATACCGCTAGAATTAACATAAGTGGTCAGCACTTGCTTCCAAGGCCATAGTAAATTCAGTGATCCGAGTAAAAATCCTGCCAATACCGAAAATGTGACTTGTTGATAATGGCTTAATAACCAACTCAACAGCCTCGAAAATGACATCAACCCAACAACACATCCCAGTAAAAAAAGGCCAACGAGTGTTATTTCAAGTTGATTTACAGCACTCAGTACATGTCCATACATGCCCAGCAATAACAAGATAAAACTACCCGAAATTCCAGGTAAAATCATTGCACAAATGGCGATGGCACCGGAAATAAAAAACATCCAGTGAGATGCTTGCGCTTCCGCTGGCGACAATGACGTAATGACAAAAGCAACCACAGCGCCAGTTACACAGGCCGCAATATTTTTACCGTTCCAGCTCGAGACCTGTTTGGCTACGTAAATAAAAGAAGCGACAATAAGGCCAAAGAAAAATGACCATACCAGTATTTGGTGGTGCGCAAGCAAGTAAGTAATAACTTTAGCCAAAGATGCAGCACTGATAAGTAGCCCTGAAAACACCGCGACTAAAAAGCTACCATCGATATATTGCCATGTAGTTTTTATACCTTCACGGCGCAACAACCCTAATGCTTGCAAATTAACACTTTTTATTGCATTTAAAAAACGCGCATAGATACCAGTGATAAAGGCAATAGTACCACCTGATACTCCGGGTACAACATCAGCAGCACCCATCCCAGCCCCTTTTAAAAACATAAAGAGATAGTCTCGTTTGCTATCTTTGTATTGCACGCATACTCTCCATTTATTTTCTCTATGTGGCAGTTTACCTTAAAACCATAAATAAAGGCGACTGCTAAAGCTTTTGCCAAGTAGGCCGATACTAAACCATGGAAAATCATGTACACGTATTATGCTAAGCAGAGCACTTTTTACATTATTAATTTCAATATCAGTAAGTTGCTTCGCAGCCGAACATATAGCCCCAGCACCGCTAACAGCGCTTTTTCAACAAGATGCACAGCGTTTTTATGAACCAGCGGGGTTACTGGAGCTAAACAGTGAAGAGGAAGTATTTTACGTTTTTCATCAAGAACACATGGCTTCGATGCGGGCAGGTATTGTCATTTTCCTGCCTGATATGCAAATGCCGCCACTTAATAACAGCGGGATCAGTTTCCTTGCTAAGCGCTTGAGTGATGATGGATATGATACGTATACCATCACGCCACCTGATTTGTCCTATGCTGCAAGTCTCTTAGATCAAGATATTGAAACACCAGAAGCTGAGCCAAAGCCGAAATCCGTTGAGCCTGTTTCAGAGATGAACCTAGACAACTATAAAGCCGCGTTAGTCAGTCGTTTTGAAGTGCTCTACAATACGTTATCAATGACACAAACAGAGAAGCTTGTCGTTGTTGCATTTGGCAATAGTGCTGGTGTGTTCGCAGAACATTTAGCAACCTTACCCAACCTTCGTATTGATGCTTACACCGTCGTCAGCCCCCAGCTGCCTAATGCAATGCGACAAAAACACCTAGCATCAAACCTGTCTTTGATAAGCCCCGCTCTTTTGGATATTTACTACAGCTTTGATAACCCAATGGTAATCGATAGCACCGCTGACAGAGTAAGGTGGGCAAGAAAAAATAGTAAGCTAGATTACCGCCAAAGAGAGCTATTTGGGGAAAAAACCGATCCGCTCCAGCACCAGCGCTTACGCAAGGAACTACTCGGTTTTTTACGGATACTTTAGCTTTTTTTAAGGTACTCGTAGGCAGACTGAATATCTTGGCTTTTCCGCTTAGCTACTTCCATCATATGTGTCGGCAGCCCCTGCGATACCAACTTATCCGGATGATGTTGTGACATCAGTTTGCGATACGCCTTTTTAATTTCACCCGCGCTTGCGCTTTCACCTAAGCCAAGCACAGCCAAGGCTTTTGAGCGTGTAAGCCCACTCGGTTGCGGTGCTCCTTGGTGTCCATGATGCTGATGCTGTTGTTGTGACTTTCCAGCTTGTTGGGCACGACGAAACTCAAACTCAGCCTGGTAACGCTTTAGCAAAAACAAAAAATGCGTTTCAGCGAAACCTAAATATTTGCTGACTTGCTTTAGTAACGCTTTTTCAGCGTCTGATACATGACCATCACAAAATGCCATTTGGATTTGAATTTCTAAGAATAATTGCCTTAGATCATAGCGCCGAGCAAACGCTTCTTTAAAATCTGTTACGGCTTCTTTGATTGAAAAGTCACTGCTTTTTCCTGCGGTAAAAGCATGCTGCGCTTCTTTTCGGTCTTCTCCTTGCAACCCCATTTCGGTCATAAATGCTGATGCGGCTTGAATATGAATCTCACTGACACGGCCATTAGACTTAGCAATATGCCCCATAACAGCAAAACAGCTTGAAAAGAACAGAGCTTGTCGTTCGTGCAGCTCATCTCCTTTAATAAAGCCCTGAAAACCACCGACCTTATCAAAATCTTGACGTAAGCTTTTGTCAAACAAATGTCCGAGGTAAAAGCCTAGAATCGCGCCCAACCACCGACCAAACAAAAAACCAAACATGGTTCCTAATAATTTACCCCACATCGCTATATCCTAACTTTTTATTTATTGTGCTTAGTCGCTCAGGAGTACCAATATCGTCCCATTGACCAAGATACAGTTCTGTTGACACTCTATGCTCTGCAAGTGCACTGCGAAGTAGTGGCCCTAACTTAACAAAGCCACGCTCTAGCCCAGCAAAAAAACATTGATGGTAGATACCTATCCCAGAAAATGTATATTGCTCTTGATTCAAAGGTTGGTGAGCGAGACAAAAGTCACCATTGGGGTTATGTGCTGGATTTTCCACTAACACAATATGTGCTTCACAATGTCCAGCGGCTGCTTTTCCAAGTTGTAGCTGAATAAGGCTACGCACATCATAATCGGTAAAAATATCGCCATTTATAACCACAAAGCGGTCGCTATCCTGGCACAGTAACGGTAGTGCTTGAATAATTCCTCCTGCGGTTTCAAGCCCTCCTTCTGGTTCATCACTGTAGGTAATATTTACCCCAAAGTGGCTACCATCACCAAAGTAGTGTTTAATCACCTCACCGTGCCATGCAAGGTTGATTACAACCTCGGTGATACCAGCTAACTTTAGTCGTTCAATGTGATGTTCAATGAGTGGCTTACCCGCTACTTTCAACATCGGTTTGGGCTGTGTCGCTGTAAGTGGCATCATCCGCTTACCACGACCTGCTGATAAAATAATTGCTTTCATATTCGCTTTATTTGGCGCTAAGTTTGACTTTTGCTTTAGGCATTATGTCATGCCTAATCCAGCTTGCAAGCCACTGAAATTCATCATACTTCTGAGCAGCTTCAAGAATGTAATCGAGCGTTGGCAAAATATTATCTAGATACCCGCCTTTCCCATCTCGTTGCAATAGCCGCGTAAATATTCCCGCAGCCTTGAGGTGTCGCTGCAACCCAGTAAGATCAAAGTAATATTGATATCGACTAAAATCCATATCAGCTAACAGACCTGCGGCATGTAATTTATCAAAACTATATCGCTGCAACATTGCAAACTCATCAGTAGGCAATCGCGTGTAACAGTCTCTTAGTAAAGACACACTGTCATACGTAACAGGCCCTTGCACGGCATCTTGATAATCAATCAAATACCACTGTAACTGATGAAAAATAACATTACGACTGTGGAAGTCTCGGTGCATCGTCACTTGTGGCTGTTCGAGCATAACCGCAACCAACCTTGACTTGACGTTTTGCCATTGTATTTGTTGCTGCTCTGTCAGCGAACTTTTTAGCCACTTTGTCACCAGCCACTCATGAAATATTTCCAGCTCCATGGCAATAAAGTCAGCATCATAGGGTTTCATCCACTCACTGGTCGGCGTCTGAGCAATATTTGGTAGCAAATCTAGCAACGCTTGATAGTCATGCAATCGGGCGTGTGTATCTAGCCTGTCAGCAAGGTGAGTAGAGCCCAAGTCCTGTAGCAATACCAAACCGCACTGCTCATCCTGTGCAATAATACTTGGCAGATTTAGCCCTTGCTGTGTGAATACACTGTTTAATGCTACAAATGGGGTGTTATCCACTTTATCCACCGGACTTTCCATCAGCACCCATGACGCTTCTGTACCTTTTGCTACACGGTAATAGCGGCGAAAGCTAGCATCTGAGGTAATGGGTTCACAGCTGAATTGATGGGTTTGCAATGCTCGCTGTATAAATTCTACACGCTGATTTTGACTACTCATGGATTAACTATTACACCTTCTACTTGTAAATATTTAAATGCTACTGTATTTCCGACAGTTTTCATTTATCATGATGAGCTTATTATTAAATGCTCAGCTAATAGGTTATTAAATGCGCAAAATTTTGGGCTTAGCTGTATTGTCTGCTATTCACTCTACTGCTTTTGCTAATACGAACATTGTCGCGGCACAATGTAAAGACTATATGCAGCCAGAAAGCTGGAAGCCAATAGCCTCGCTGCCCAAAAACGCCATTGATATTGTTGCTGATGACTTGGAACTACAAGGTGCTGACAGCGCAGAGTTTTCAGGCAATGTCATTATTAATACAGAAACCATGAGCTTAGCAGCCAGACGTGCACTGATTGATAAAAAAGAAGGGCTACTAAGTGCTTCAGGCCCGCTCCTTTATCGCGATCAATTTACCAAAGTACATAGTAATGGTCTCTTCGCTGATTTAAATGCTAACACGGTCAGCTTGCTTGGTGCTGAATATGAGCTTACTGAGCAGTTAGGTCGTGGAGGTGCTGAAAAGTTACACGCGTCAGGAAATCAAATATCACTCGATAACTCTAGCTTCACTACCTGTCCAAGCGATGATCCCTTTTGGAAAATAGAAGCAAGTAGTATCGTGCTTTCTCGTGAGGATGGCTGGGGAGAAACATATAATACGGTGTTCAAAATTTTGAATACGCCGGTGATTTACCTCCCCTATTTTACCTTTCCAATCGACAGTAGGCGCAAGTCAGGGCTGCTCACACCAACCATCTCTAGCTCAAATAAGTTTGGTTTGGAGTTAATCACTCCTTATTACTTGAACTTAGCACCAAATTACGATGCTACCTTAACGCCACGATATATGGCCAATAAAGGCTTCCAGCTTAACACTGAGTTCAGATATTTGACTGAGCAACACCAAGGTAAAGTTGCTGTTGAATATTTAAGTAAAGATGACTCAGAGCCACAGCTAGATGACCGATATTTAGTGCATTGGCAGCAAAAAAGTTACTTGAGCGATAACTGGCGTGCGTTCGTTGATATTACCAATGTCAGCGATGATAACTACCTGACTGACTTAACCTCAGAATACGCCAATGAAACAGATACTCAACTGTATCGCACTGGTAATGTTAGCTACTTAGGCGAGGACTGGTTGGTCGACATTAAACTGCAAGACTTTGAAGTCCTTGGCGACCACAGAGAGTCCTATACCACGTTACCGCAAATTAGCTTCCGTACCCGTGAAAGTTACGAGTTTGCCAACGTTGATTGGGATTTTGAGGGTGAATTTGCTTATTTTCAAAATGATTCATTAGCGATCACTGAAGCGTCAAGACTACATTTAGAACCCAGAGTCTCATTCTCTCGCAGTGATTATGCTTGGTCTTTTACCTCAGAGGCTCGCTTACTTCATACTCGCTATGATCAGAACATCAAAGAACTCAATTCGGACTATGCAGAGTCTGTCAGCCGGACGTTACCAAGTGTCCGTATGCACGGCCAGCTCAACTTTGAACGCAGTACAGAGTTTTTCTTCGAGCAAGGGGTACAGACATTAGAACCACAGCTACAGTACTTATACACTCCACATAGAGAACAAAGTCAAATTGGTTGGTATGATACTGCTAAGTTACAAGATGACTTCATTGGTCTCTTTCGCGCCCGCAGATATTCAGGTTACGACCGTATCGCAGAAGCAAACCAATTCACTATTGGTGCAACCACACGAATTTTTGATAGTAGCAATGTCGAGCGCTTTAACTTTAGTGCCGGACAAATCATCTATCTAGAGTCCTCTGTAAAGCCATCTGCACAACGCTTCAGCGACGATACAAATTATAATTCGCTGTTTGCAGCTGAATCCATGCTACATTGGCATAAACGCTGGTATCTATCTGGTGGTATTCAATATGATGTCGATAGCAAAGATTTGGTACAGTCTCACTTTACTTTAGACTACAAAGGTGACGACAAGCAGCTTGTGCAATTGAACCATCGCTATGTAAATGATGTCTCAGACTATGAAATAGACCAAGTCGGTTTATTCACGAGTTTACCAATTGACGATAACTGGCAGTTTGTAGCAAGCTATCACCGTGATATGACAGCAAACAGAAGCGTTGAATCCTTTGTCGGCGTTCAATACCAGTCTTGTTGTTGGGCGATTCAAGTGACAGCAAACCGACAAATTGAAACAAACTTAAACCAAACACTCACTCATGATGAGGCAGTGTTTGACTCTGGCTTTAGCCTGAAATTTGTTCTTTCAGGACTTGGAAGTCAACGCAGTGGTGATGCAAGTAAGCTCCTTCAACAGGGTATTTTTGGTTACCGTAGACCGTATTTTTTGAATAAATAGAATTTAGAAAGCCGTATGAATTTAAAAAAGTTGTTATTAGTGGCCTCATTGAGTGCAGGCCTATTTACTCAAGCACATGCTGAGCGTGTAAAACTTGATACTGTTGTTGCCACCGTCAACGACGGCGTTATTTTACAAAGTGAAGTTGACCAAATAATTAACCGTGTAAAAGAACAAGCCGACCAGCAAGGGACCGAGCTTCCAAGTGACAGGACACTTCGCTTACAAGCGATTGATAAGCTCATTGAGCAATCGCTGATGCTACAACTAGGTGAGCGCATGGGTATGCAAATATCTGATGCACAACTTGACCAAACCATTGCCAATATCGCGCAAGACCAAGGTGGCACTATTGCTGATCTACGTCGCTCGGTAGAAGCGAGCGGAGAAAGTTTCCAAGCATACCGTGAAGAGATCCGCAAAGAAATCACCACAAGCCAGGTACGCCGAGCCAGTGTCGACCGCCGTATTTATATCAGCCCTCAAGAAGTGACGAATTTACAAAAAATTCTCAGCGAGCAAACTGGCAACTCCGAGGAATATGACATTGGCCACATTTTGATCAAGATACCAACAAAAGCGACGCCCGAAGAAATTGAGGATGCCCGTCAGCGTGCTGATAACGTAATCAAATTCTTGAACGAAGGCAAAGAATTTAAGCGTATTGCTATCGCCTCTTCAAGTGGTTCAAAGGCGCTAGATGGTGGCCAATTAGGCTGGATGGGTATCAACGAGATGCCAACTTTGTTTGCAGAAGCTATAAAGGGAGCGAAAAAAGACGACATCGTCGGTCCACTGCGCTCAGGCGCGGGTTTCCACATTCTGAAAGTACAAGATATTCGCGGCCGTGAAGTGGTGGAGACAGTCGAAGTACGCTCCCGTCATATCTTAATCAAACCTTCTATCATTTTAAGTGAAGAAAAAGCACGCTCAATGCTTGCTGGCTTTGTTAAGGATCTACGAGCTGGCACCGCAGACTTTGCAGCACTAGCGAAAGAACACTCTGAAGATCCAGGCTCTGCCCTTAAAGGCGGTGAGTACGACTGGACAGATCCAACAACTTACGTACCAGCATTTAGAGATACTTTGTTATCTCTAGAAAAAGATCAAATCAGTGAGCCGTTTAGAAGTACTTTTGGCTGGCACATAGTGCAACTGCTTGATAAGCGCGTTGCAGACAAAACAGAGCAGGCTAAATTAAACCGCGCTCATCGCCTACTATTTAATCGTAAATTTAAAGAAGAAAGCTTTAAATGGATTAAAGAAATGCGTGATCAAGCACATATTGAAATAATGGAAACGGAATAACGACCATGACCCTCAGAATCGCAATTACACCGGGTGAGCCTGCTGGCATAGGTCCAGATCTTGTTATCAAATTGGCTCAGCATGCTTGGCCTGCTCAGTTAGTTGCGGTAGTTGATAAAAGTATCCTAGAAAAACGCGCTAAAGAGCTCAACGAGCAAATCGTACTATTGCCATTTGACAGCACTCAAGCACCACAGCCTGCCCCCGCAGGCGCTATCTACTATTTACAAGTAGATAAAGGTGCTGAGGTGGTTGCTGGTCAACTAGATGAAGCCAATGGCCACTATGTGCTCGAGACGCTTCGTATTGCCTCAGAAAAAAATATGGATGGTACTTTTGCTGCAGTTGTTACCGGCCCTGTGCATAAAGGCATTATCAACCAAGCGGGTATTTCATTTAGTGGCCACACTGAATATTTTGCGCAGCAGTCTGATACTGCCGATGTGGTTATGCTACTTGCAACGGAAGGGCTTCGCGTTGCTTTAGTAACCACTCATATTCCGTTGGCTTATGTATCAAAAGCGATAACCCCTGAGCGTTTGAGCAAAGTGATACATATACTCAACCACGACTTGCAGACAAAGTTTGGTATTGAACAACCACGAGTGCTGGTATGTGGGCTCAACCCACATGCCGGCGAAGGTGGTCACCTTGGCCGAGAAGAAATAGACACGATTGAGCCAACTCTAGAAATACTCAATCAGCAAGGCATGAACTTAGTCGGCCCACTGCCTGCTGATACGCTTTTTCAAGCAAAATATTTAGATAATGCTGATGCAGTGCTTGCAATGTATCACGATCAGGGTTTACCTGTGTTAAAATATAAAGGTTTTGGAAATTCAGTAAACATCACCTTGGGATTACCTTTTGTTCGTACATCGGTTGACCACGGCACTGCTCTTGATTTAGCAGGCTCGGGCGATGTTGAAGTAGGTAGTTTTGAATTAGCGATCCGCGAGGCAATTAAGCTCGCAACCAAAAAAGCACAGAATGCATGACAGATAAAGTACATCTTGGACACAGAGCCCGTAAGCGCTTTGGTCAAAACTTCTTAAATGACAACAGTATTATCGACAAGATAGTAACAGCCATCGACCCAAAACCAGAGGATAACCTGGTTGAGATTGGTCCTGGTTTAGGTGCTATCACTGAGCCTGTGTGTGATTTAAGTGGCCATTTAACCGTTGTAGAGCTTGATAAAGATCTTGCTGAGCGCTTGATCCATCATCCGTTTTTAGGGCCTAAATTAACGGTTAATCAAGGCGATGCAATGAAGTTTGACTTTTCTTCGTTAATCAAAGAAGGAGAGAAGTTGAAGATTTTTGGTAACTTACCTTATAACGTTTCAACCCCTTTGTTATTTCACCTGTTTGAATTTGCAGATCAGGTTGAACACATGCACTTTATGCTTCAAAAAGAAGTCGTTAATCGCATGGTTGCAGGCCCTGGGAGTAAGGCTTTTGGTCGTTTAAGTGTAATGACGCAGTATTACTGCCATGCCATTCCCGTCATTGAGGTACCACCGCATTGCTTTAAGCCTGCACCAAAAGTTGACTCAGCAGTCGTCAGATTGATCCCCAAAGAGGCTTCTCAACGTACAGCCAAAAGTACTAAGCTACTGAATACTGTATGTCTTGAAGCATTCAACCAACGTCGTAAGACGCTGAGAAATAGTTTATCTAACCTGTTAAGTGAAGCGCAGTTACAAGCGTTGGGTATAGATCCTACACTTCGTGCTGAAAATCTGTCGCTGAACCAGTTTATCGAAATTGCAAATTGGCTATATGACAACTCAAACTAAAATTGGCTCACCGATAAAAGTGTCGGTAGAAACCTTTTATGTTGAAGCGCAATCACAGCCTGAAAAGGAAAAATATGTGTTTGCCTATACTATAACTATCAAAAACCATAGCTTGTGTAATGCCAAGCTAGAGAGCCGCTATTGGCTAATTACCGACGCCAACGGCAAAGAAACGGAAGTGGAAGGTGATGGAGTCGTAGGTGAACAACCTACCATCCGCCCCGGTGAAAGCTATCAGTATACCAGTGGTGCAGTTCTCGATACCCCTTTAGGTACAATGGAAGGCTACTACGTTATGCGTAATGAGTTTGGCACCGAGTTTAAAGCACCAATTAATGTATTTAGACTCTCCTGCCCAAATATTTTGCATTAATGCTAATGTGTTTTAATACTTGCTCAATATAAGTGGGCAAGTATGACGCTGACCTTGTCAACGGTTTATCTAAAGCAACTAGGTAACCAGAGCTCGGCAATAGACCACAGGTGAAGTAGCAACATTTTTGCCTCGCCGAGACGGGTGTAGTTGCCTTGGTGATAAAGTCACATCAGGGTAGTACAAGCTCCTCAAAATAGGCAGCTGAGTTAAGTAAATTGGGATAAGGACGCTGTTATTCAGTGCAAGCGGGCTAGCCTGCTTGCCTCGTTGAGGCTCAGCATTAGAATAAACACATTGAGTTATAAAATAGGCGATAGGTAAAGCATGGCAAAATACGCAATTGGAGATTTACAAGGCTGCTTCACCCCACTCATCGCGCTACTTGATCAAGTCGACTTTAATCCAAGCCAAGACCATTTGTACTTTGTCGGCGACATCATCGCCCGAGGCCCTGATCCGCTTGCTTGCCTAGAGTTTCTATATCAACATGCAGACTCCATTAGCGTTACACTTGGCAATCACGACCTCCACTTTTTAGCCTGTCTAGCATTAGGAATGCCACCCAATCCAAAAGACAAATTAGACGCAGTGTTTAACAGCCCTAAATGCCAAAAGTATGCTGACTTATTGCGTGCACAGCCACTGGCTATCTGGCTAGAACAGCAGCAAACTTTGATTTCTCATGCAGGTATTCATCCAAGCTGGAGCATAGAACAAGCGCTAAACTATGCACACTTTGCCGAAGCCAATTATCAATCTACAAAAGCCCCTGAGTTTTACGCCAATATGTACGGCGCTCACCCCGGACTTGAGCTCGATAAGCTCAGTGAACAGGATAAGTTTAAAGCCATTGTTAACGTCTTCACTCGAATGCGCTTTCTTAAGCAAAATGGTGAACTAGACCTAAAAAATAAATCTGGGTTAAAAGATAACGATGGTCTTATCCCTTGGTTTGAATATGGACAAATACCACCAAATACGACATTACTTTTTGGCCACTGGGCGGCATTAGAGGGTGAAACACACCAAAAAAATGTGATTGCACTCGACACAGGATGTGTTTGGGGAGGGGCAATGACCATGATTAACATCGATACCGGTGAAAAGTACCAACAAGCGTAGCCAACCAAAATACCTGCAATGCAATTAAATCGAGATATTGTCCGGTAAAGGTGTCAACTCAAAGCCCAGAGAACTCGACTAACCAGATGTTACTAGCAGAACAACGCGGCTCATACGCATAACCCATGTAATGCTTTACTCTTAATCTGCTCAAGCATAGTGAAAACACCGACTTGAACGGCCCCTTTTCAGGTTCTCCAAGATACAAATTTGTATGTACAGTACCAGCCTGAACACCAAAGGCCATCAAGTTACAAACATAAACGCCTCTATCTTTATTCTATTGACTAACCTATATTCGATAAACAGACCTCCCTTGTGGCAAAATAGTCGCTATTTTTTGTAATCCGACCTTTTTTGCTGAATTTTTTCGTCACATCTGCTATAAAATACTTAACTTATCCGCAATAAATCCGATAAGTATCCGTATTGCATTGTAAATTTTGTAGGACAGCTATGAATTTGACTGTTAGCCAACGTATTTGGGGTGGGTTTATTACCATCACCTTGTTGCTTCTTCTTATCGGGGGTAATTCTTTAATTAGGATTGCAAACATTGACAACTCAACTCAGCAGGTAAACAGCCTCTCCTTACCTGCACTTTCAAAAAGCTCTGAACTCAAAGTTGAGTTCACATTAATGAGCAAGATGGCGCAAGGTAGTTTTTATGCGCGCTCAGAAACAGAGCTTGCGACGCTGAGACAAATGTTTTCTGAGCGTCAGAAGATTTTTGATAAAACATACTCTGAACTCCAACAGGTGGTCGCTTCTAACAACAAACTTGCTTCAAGCAGCAGCGATGTTGGCAAAAGTTACGACGCATTTGTAAAAGCCATGAATAGCCTAGTCACTGAGAAGTCGTCAGAGCTTTCTTTGCGCGATAAGCTCAAAGAACAGTTATCTGATCTTGATATGGCTGCCGAGGATGCCACTATGGTAACGGTAGACATCATCGATTTAGATGGACTAGAGGATAGCGACAAACGCGCTTTTCAAGCAGCAAATAGTCTTGAGAACAACTTTTCTTCTGTGGTTACTAGTGCAAACGATTTAGTCACTGTTGAAGACATCAACACGCTAGAAATCGTTAGAAATGAGCAAAAGTATTTAGTTGAAGAGCTAGGACGAAATATCGACTTGATCCGTGGTCCAGTGACTGCACTTGATAGCGGACTATTCGCAGATCTTGAGGGATATTATACGGCTCTAAAAGATACAGTAACTGGTAGTAACAGTATTGCAGAAAACCAAAAGCGCCTGATACTCGCCCTTGCTGAAACCCAAAAAGAACTTGCAGACGCTGAAAAAACAACACAAGCGGCGCTTTCTCAGCTTGACGATTTGTTGTCAGAAGCAAGCCAAGTCGCGTTCAATTTGCAACAAGGTGTGCGCAGTGACGTCGGTAAAGCTAATTTATGGACTTGGATAGGTATGATGGTGGCGACTATTATGGCTGTCGGTGTTGCATACATTACAGTGAGTCGCATTACCAAGCCTCTTTCTGAAGTAAATCGAGTATTGAATATCGTAGCCAGTGGCGATATGACGCAGCGCTTAGATGATACCGCCAAAGACGAGTTTGGAGAACTTTCGAAAAGCTGTAATACGTTAATCTCGAGTTTACGTGAACTGATCACCGGTATTATTTCTCGTTCAACACAACTGGCTGCGGCCTCAGAAGAAACGTCGACGATTACCACTGAATCGAGTCAAGCGATTAAAAATCAGCAAGCACAGGTTGAGCAAGCAGCTACGGCAACAACCGAGATGAGTAGCACTTCTCATGGTGTGAGCAACAGCGCACACCAAGCGTTGCAAGAAATCAAAAATGCTGACAAAGAAGCTGAACGTGTTAAAGGTATCTCACACGAAAATAAACACACTATTGAACAACTCGCCAAAGAAGTCGACGAGGCATCGCGTGTTATCAATAAACTACATCAAGATAGTGCTTCTATCGGAAGTATTTTGGATGTTATACGAGGCATCGCCGAGCAAACTAACTTACTTGCGCTTAATGCTGCAATTGAAGCAGCTCGAGCTGGAGAACAAGGTCGAGGGTTTGCGGTAGTTGCTGACGAAGTACGCTCTTTGGCAAGTAAAACTCAAGAATCTACACAAGAAATTCAGGCGATGATCGAGTCTTTACAAGCAGGTGCGGAAGAAGCCGTAAGTGCAATGTCGAAAGGTAAACAACAGGCTGAGTCTTGTGTGAACCAAAGTGACCTTGCCAACGAAGCATTGAACTCTATTACTGCAGCCGTTTCACAAGCGCATGATGTAAGTGAAGAAATCGCCAATGCAGCAAACGAGCAGCAGCAAGTAGCACAAGAAATTAGTGAACGCTTAGAGTCTATTGTTACGATTGCTGAGCAAACGGCAGAAGGTGCAAGCCAAACGTCAATTTCAAGCTCTGAGGTGGCGAAACTCGCAGAAGAGCTGCGTTTGTCAGTCGATCAGTTTAAAGTTTAATACCAATTTGAGTTAATACTTGCTCAATTTGAAGGAGTAAATCTGACGCTAACAGCGTTAAAAATTTCTTATTTAGAACAACTAAATAGCAAAATTTTTGCCTCGTTATCGACAAGATTTTCTCGCCTCAAAATAGACCACTTAATTAAGAAAATTGGTATAATTGACGCACGACTTACTGAATAGAATTGCTATAACAATAAAAAAAACCCATGCAATGCATGGGTTTTTTTTATTTCTTTTTAATCGCTTATGCAAATAATGCGTTTGCTTTCTCAACGATGTTTTCGACAGTAAAGCCAAACAGTTTAAACAGCTCACCTGCTGGTGCTGACTCACCAAAGGTAGTCATACCAACGATTGCCCCATTCAACCCTACATACTTGTACCAGAAGTCTTCAATACCTGCTTCAATTGCAACACGGCGTGTTACTGAGCTTGGTAGAACGCTTTCTTTATACTCTGCAGATTGTGCATCGAAAATATCCGTTGAAGGCATAGACACAACGCGTACTTTTTTGCCATCTGCACGTAGTTTATCAGCAGATTCAACCGCAAGTTGTACTTCTGAACCCGTTGCAATCAGGATGATTTCCGGCTCACCATCACAAGACAGTACATAACCACCCTGCTTAATAGCTGCTACTTGCTCAGCAGTACGAGGTTGCTGCTCTAGCCCTTGACGGGTAAATACTAGGGCAGATGGACCATCGGCACGTTCTATTGCTTGCTGCCAAGCTACTGCAGACTCAACTTGGTCACATGGACGCCAGCTTGCAAGATTTGGGGTGGTACGTAAGTTTGCCATTTGCTCAACAGGCTGGTGCGTTGGACCATCTTCACCAAGACCAATTGAGTCATGAGTGTAGACAAAAATACTTCTTTGCTTCATTAATGCAGCCATACGTACCGCGTTACGTGCGTATTCCATAAACATTAAGAATGTTGCACCATAAGGGATAAAGCCTTTGTGTAGCGCAATACCATTCATAATGGCAGACATACCAAATTCACGTACACCATAGAAGATATAGTTACCCGCTGCGTCTTCGGCTGTTAAACCTTTTGACTGATCCCAAAGCGTTAAGTTAGAACCCGCTAAGTCAGCAGAGCCGCCCATAAACTCAGGAAGAATTGGACCGTAAGCGTTTAAGGCATTTTGTGATGCTTTACGCGTTGCAGGATTTGCCGGATTCGCTTGAAGTTCAGCGATATACGCTTCTGTTTTTTCTGACCAATCTGCTGGCAAATCACCTTTCATACGGCGTTCAAATTCAGCGGCAAGCTCTGGGTAGTGCATTTGATACTCAGTAAACTTGATTAGCCATTCGCTTTGTTGGTTCTGACCACGCGCTGTTGCATCCCATTTCGCGTAGATATCTTCAGGAATGTCGAATGCACCGTGCTCCCAACCAAGGAACTCACGAGCAGCTTTGATTTCATCATCACCAAGCGGTGCACCGTGGCAATCGTGGCTGCCAGATTTATTTGGTGAGCCATAGCCAATAACGGTTTTACAACAAATAAGCGTTGGTTTGTCAGATTCAGCTTGAGCCGCTTCAATTGCAGCTTTAATCGCGTCGCTATCATGACCATCAACGTCAGCAATAACATGCCAGCCGTACGATTCAAAACGCTTCGGTGTGTCGTCGCTAAACCAACCTTCAACTTCACCATCGATTGAAATGCCGTTGTCATCCCAAAACGCAATGAGTTTGCCAAGTCCAAGTGTACCTGCCAACGAACATGCTTCGTGTGAGATCCCTTCCATCAAACAACCATCACCTAAGAAGGTGTAGGTGTAATGGTTTACGATGTCATAATCTTCGCGGTTAAACTGCGCAGCTAAGGCTTTTTCAGCAATCGCCATACCTACCGCATTAGTGATACCCTGACCAAGTGGGCCGGTGGTCGTCTCTATTCCTGGTGCATAGCCATACTCTGGGTGACCTGGCGTTTTGGAATGTAACTGACGAAAGTTTTTAATGTCATCGATTGATAAATCATAACCCGATAAATGTAGCAATGAATAAATAAGCATTGAGCCGTGACCGTTTGATAATACAAAACGATCTCTATCAGCCCATTCAGGGTTACTTGGGTTGTGTTTTAGAAAGTCGCGCCAAAGTACTTCTGCGATGTCCGCCATGCCCATAGGGGCTCCTGGGTGGCCAGACTTGGCCTTTTGTACAGCGTCCATGGAAAGAACGCGAATTGCATTAGCAAGTTCTTTGCGAGATGGCATGAATTCTCCTACCTTTAAATGTGTTTCGCGGGGGTTGAGCCCATTCTTACTTATTTATATGGCCTACTGCAACGGCAAAGACCATAAAAAAACAGGTACAGACTGACTTTTTCTGACCATTAAAAAAGATTGAACAATTTTGGACGTCTAGGCGTAAAATAACTAGTCAATGGGTAGGTTTTTTGGTTAGAATACGCCCCTTAATTTTTCGCGCTGTTCCTGATGTTTGTGAAGCGCAATATTTGTGAGCATAAATACAATGGCTAAACATTTATTTACTTCTGAATCTGTTTCTGAGGGTCATCCGGATAAAATCGCCGATCAGATCTCTGATGCGGTTCTAGATGCCATCCTTGAGCAAGATCCAAAAGCACGTGTTGCGTGTGAAACTTACGTTAAAACCGGTATGGTTATGGTTGGTGGTGAAATCACGACTAGCGCTTGGGTTGATATCGAGGAATTAACTCGTAAAACTGTGCGTGAAATTGGTTATACCCACTCTGACATGGGTTTTGATGCGGATTCATGTGCAATCCTAAATACCATTGGTAAGCAATCACCAGACATCAACCAAGGTGTTGATCGTACTCGCCCTGAAGAGCAAGGTGCTGGTGACCAAGGTCTAATGTTTGGTTACGCGTGTAACGAGACTGACGTACTTATGCCTGCGCCAATTACGTACTCACACCGTTTAGTGCAACGCCAAGCACAAGTTCGTAAAGACGGTACATTACCTTGGCTACGCCCTGACGCTAAGTCTCAGGTAACATTTGCGTACGAAAATGGTAAAGCGGTTGGTATCGACGCTGTGGTTTTATCTACTCAACATTGTGATTCAGTATCGCAAGACGACCTAGTAGAAGCAGTGATGGAAACTATTATCAAGCCGACTTTACCAGCTGAGCTTATCACTGAAGCGACTAAGTTCTTCATCAACCCAACTGGCCGTTTCGTTATCGGTGGTCCTATGGGTGACTGTGGTCTAACTGGTCGTAAAATCATCGTAGATACTTACGGCGGCATGGCTCGTCACGGTGGTGGTGCATTCTCTGGTAAAGATCCATCAAAAGTTGACCGCTCTGCAGCGTACGCGGCACGTTATGTTGCGAAGAACATTGTTGCAGCCGGCCTTGCAGACAAGTGTGAGATCCAAGTGTCTTACGCAATCGGTGTGGCAGAGCCTACATCTATCAGCGTTGAAACATTCGGTACAGCTAAGCTTGAGGAATCTCGTCTAATCGAGCTTATCCGTGAACACTTCGACCTACGTCCTTATGGTCTGATCACAATGCTTGACCTAGAACGTCCAATTTATCAACCTACTGCTGCTTACGGCCACTTTGGTCGTGAAGAGTTCCCATGGGAAGCAACAGATAAGGCTGACGCACTACGTGCAGCAGCAGGTCTATAAGCCCTGCTATTCAGAGAAAAGGCGCTATATGCGCCTTTTTTGTTACCCAGACAAAATATGCTCACCCGATAAATACCTCATCAACATCATCTTTTAAGTTTTGATATTCGTCTTCATGAATATTAAGTTCAATCATGACTTTGTCTTTAAACAAGTGCCAATCTGCTGAACTTCTAAAGTGCTTTGCCTCAAAACATAGGTTTTCAGCGAGCTTTAAAGCAGCAAATGTTTGTGCATGCTGTGGGTTTTTTTCTGATTCTTCAAGGTAACTGACATCATGATGACGCAAAATCATTTGGCATATTTCTCTGGGTAAGTGCCATGAGGTTGCTAAAAAATACCCAACCACTGTATGTGGCACTGGATATTTCTGCTGCTCATAATCAATCAGTGTTCGTTCTGGCCTTTCTATTGATAGCTTTATCACCTCAGCGTAGTCAGGATATTTTACCGCCATTGCAGGGATCCCAGCATCATGAAATAGCCCCAGTAATTGTAAATTCTCTAAAGGTAATGAAGACTTTAAGTAGTGACCGACGACAAGTGCAGCCTTTGATATATCAGCTGCATTGTCCCAAAATTGCTGCAGCGAAATGCAGCACTTTGATTGCTCAAATGCGTTTTTAAGCAAATACCCTGTTACCAACTGCGTAATACAAGTTACTCCCAAAAACATCACCGCTTGTCGTATATCTGTAATAGTACGAGCAAGGCCATAGGCAGGTGAATTTATCACTTTTAATACCGCAGCAGACGCACCGACATCTGCAGCAATTATGTTTGCAACAGCAAATAATTCAGGTTCTGATTTTGATAATTCATTTTGAAGTGCTTGCAGAATTTCAGGTTTAGCAGGTAGGTTAAATCCACCACGTAAATCATTTAGCACTTTGTCGTCTATATCGATCATTGGGCTACCTCAGCTTAGATATTCCAAAGTTTAGTTCATCAAGAAATATTTGCAGTATCTCTGTACAAATCACTAGGCTTTGGCGCAAACTAGACAGCTGCTAAACTATGATATGACGAAAATAATGATACAAGGTTACAATTGATGTCGAAAAACAGCCTAACGCCGTTTTTACTGGCTTTGAAAAGCGCAGATATCACCAAAATACAAGCGATGTATTGTCAGTCCACTACTGAGGTAAAAGTAGAAGTACTCAAATTTCTATTTCAAAGCGCACAAAATAATGCCGCCTTGTACGGCCATTACCAAGATATCACAACGCTTTGTCTCCAAGCTGGCGAATTTCCAACGCCGCTACTAGGTGCAATCAATTCGTTGGAAAAGTTCTCTTTTTTCTCGTCTCCTCTTATCCTATCGTCGCAAATTATGTGCAGCAACCAACAGGGAAATACTATTTTGCATATATTCTTATCAACCGTTGCGGCATCGGAAAATAGCCTTAACTATCTAAAAACACTGCTACTGTTCGAAAGTCGAGAAATCTTACAAAGCGCCATTAGTCATAGAAATGACAAGCAGTTGACCCCGCTAGAGTGTTATTTAGCCTTTAATGCCAATATTGATGCACTCGCAATCCAAGAGCTAAGTGCGCTACTAGGGTTAATTGAAGTGGAGCGCAGACAAACCGACATTCAAGCTAGTAATGCCAAGGTCATTGAGTCACATTTACGACAGCAAAATCGATTAAGTGACTATAAGCAGTTTCTCTTGGCGACATACTATAAATCAAACCATTAACAGATTAGCCTGAGATATACTCCGTTGCTGTCATACGGTGATAAGTAACGTTGTTGTGAAATAGATGAACGGGGTTAGGATCAACCACTTCAATTGGAATGTTGTTTTGTCTAGCAATATCTAATGCCATTTGCGTAATGTTCACACTAAACGAAGTACCCATAAATATTATCCGTTCTGCGCTATACATTCTGCGTTGTGCTTCGCTGATCTGATAAAGATCAGTGTAATATTCGTCAAATAACAACACATAAGGCTTTAGTGAGTGACCTTTTTGCGGGCCACTCTTAGGGATCTTAAACACTGCTAACAATGACTCAGCTAACTGACTTTCATCAACGTCATCCCAAGGTGCAGAATAACGCTCAACCGACTCACCTTGAGTATGAAACAACGTTACTTGATCTACTCGACCATGCACAGCGATATACTGTTTGTTTCCTGCCTTACCATCAAGACCATCAATGTTTTGCGTGATAACATTTTTATCACTCAGCCACTGATGTACAGGGTTTGGTCCATGGTTGCGATAGCTAACAAAACGATGGTAATACCACTTTAGAAATTCTCCGGGATTGGATTTATACATCGCGCGAGTAGCCATTTCTTGAGGTGTATAGTTAGCAGAACCTATTGTCCAAAAGCCATCTTCACCTCGAAATGTTGGAATACCGCTTTGCGCGCTGACCCCTGCTCCGGTGATATATAACGTTTTCATTGGTTTACCATCTGTAAAAATCGACTCAACCTAAACACGAGTTATCACAAACTTGATTAGATTAAAGCAAAGTATGCAACCAGCGCAACGATTGCAACCGTCGCTGCAACATACAATGGTAACTTATTGCTAGGCTTCGCTGCTGTTATCGTGTCAACTTGACTATCATGTTGATTTTTTGGTGTGTCAGCAGATTCAGAAACATCCGAAGCTGGCTCACTTGTTTCCGTTGTTTTTGGTTGTGATTCTGGCTCAACGGTTCCATCGAAAGCGCTACAAGGGATTTGCCACTGATACCCTTTACGCGAAAAAGTCTTGATCGCATCATCACCAAACAGCGCTCTTAAATGGCCTATATTTTGAAAAACAACCTGATCAGTCACCTTTCTGTCTGGCCATACTTTTTCTAGTATGTCTTCTTTGCTGTGAATGGTTTGTGGAGCAGATAAAAATAGCTCTAAAATCTGAGCGGGTTTTTGTTTTAGGTTTAGCTTTCGATCATCTTTATAAAGCTTAAGTTCTTTGCTATCAAACAAAAAATCCTTAAAAGCGAATTTCATTTCCCTAGTCCCAACTTGGTCTTAATAACTGTAATAATTATTGTTTTATTTGTGTGTGCTACAACATAGCATTGCATTTATAGCTAAACAGACAACTAAAATATATAGCAATGTTACATCGGTTTACAAATTATTGATAAAATCGAGGGTTAGTATAGAGTGATCATTCAGAAAATCACTACCAAATCCTTAGAATAAATCGAATAGACTATAAACCTAACTGCATATAAGCTTACCACTCAATAACTTGTGAGCTTAGTTATGCTGGTTACTTTCGCTTTTTCTATCGTGTTAATTAAGACTTCATTACTGGGGCTAAGTGGCTTAACGATAGCGCTTGCAGCTTGCTTTTTGTTACTTATTAAGCGCAATATTATTGAGCTGCGCTCAGCGGTTAAGACCAAGTTTTGTCAACTCTATCAAATCGCGCTCATCACCCAGCTACTCGGGTACCTTATCTTGCTCGCCAAATTACTACTTATTGATGGTTGGCACGACCTTCCTTTATTTATAGCCAGCCATATCGTGATCCATCACGTGTGGAGTGCATTTATAGCAGCAACATTAACAGTTATGACGATAGTGAATTATCTCCAGTTAAAAGCCCAACAAAATGCCATTTAGCCAACTAAGACTGTCGCTATTTGTAAAATAAAGGCCATAAAAACAGACGTCTTCTTACATTTTATGACAGCCCTACAACAGACCTTGACAACCGCCCTGCTTATACTGTCCTCAAGTTAACTATAACGGACATTGATTATGAAATTTAACGCGCTCTTATCTGTTGCATTGCTAGCAACAAGCTTATCTTCGTTTGCTGAACAAAGTAATGAAACTCATCGCATTGGTTTGGATATTTCTGGTGGCTCAGCTTCTTATAAAAGTTCCAATCAAGACGGTGACGGTGTTGGTCAAGCCTATTTATATTATAACTATCACTTCACCCCAATTTTCGCTTTAGAGGTAGGATACAACAGTGGAGAAGATCTTGATGACTGGAAATGTAAGGATGAAAACGACCGCAAATTCATCTGCACCCAAAACAATAAAACCTTGTTCGGTTTAGGTGCAAACAACCTCGACTTTGACAACTTTGTCGTTGCCGCGAAAGGCTATTATCAAGTCTCGGACAATAGCTACTTCTACGGTAAATTAGGTGCCAACTATTATGACTACGAGATCACTCAAGGTAATACCAAATTGGTCAGCGATGATGGGATAGGATTTGTTGCAGAAGCGGGCTGGCAATATGACTGGGACAATGGCATGGCAGTTAACCTTGGCTACAAATACCTTGATATGGGTGATTTAGATACCTCTAACTTAGCGTTAGGTATAAGCTATCGATTCTAAAGTAACTCCCCGACCAATAAAAAAGCATGTGACTCTCACATGCTTTTTATGCTCTGTAGCAGCAACCCCTCACTACGCTTTAATCAAACGTTTTTGTAGAATTTGCACCTGATCTCGTGCTTGAGCCGCTTTTTCGAATTCAAGCTCTTTGGCAAACTTCATCATCTGGGCTTCTAGCCTATCGATTTCTTTTGCTATTTCTTTTGCATCCATGGCTGGCATGCCAGGCTTGAACTTAACGTCAATATCTACAACCTGATCGTCTGCAACCTCTTCGCCTAAATCCATCACATCAGTGATCTTTTTGTTCAACGCCGTCGGTATGATGCCATTCGCTTCATTATACGCTTGTTGCTTCTCTCTGCGCCTTTGAGTTTCATCAATGGCCTGACGCATTGAATTGGTGATTCTGTCTCCATATAAGATGGCTTTGCCATGAAGATGACGTGCTGCGCGGCCTATGGTTTGGATCAATGAACGTGTTGAACGCAAAAACCCTTCTTTATCCGCATCCAAAATTGCGACTAAGGAAACCTCAGGCATATCCAAGCCTTCTCGTAGCAAGTTTATACCTACCAACACATCAAACACGCCTTTGCGCAGATCTCGAATGATCTCCATTCGCTCCACCGTATCGATATCTGAATGTAAATAACGTACCTTAACATCATGATCGTTCAAATAATCGGTGAGATCTTCAGCCATTCTTTTGGTCAATGTTGTGACCAGTACTCGCTCATTAACACCTACACGCTGATAGATTTCTGACAAAAGATCATCGACTTGGGTTGCAACTGGTCGCACTTCCACTTCAGGGTCCAGCAAACCAGTAGGACGGATCACTTGTTCCGCAACATCCCCTCTGGATTTGTCCAGTTCATAATCTCCAGGCGTTGCTGACACATATATCGTTTGTGGTGAAATCGCCTCGAATTCTTCAAACTTTAATGGTCTATTATCTAGTGCTGATGGTAATCGAAAGCCATATTCGACTAAGTTTTCCTTTCTACTTCTGTCGCCTTTATACATAGCCCCAACTTGCGAGACGGTAACATGAGATTCATCAATTATCATCAACGCATCGTCCGGCAAATAATCTAGAAGTGTCGGTGGTGGTTCACCCGGAGCTCGTCCCGATAAATAACGACTGTAGTTTTCAATACCAGAACAATAGCCAAGCTCGGTCATCATTTCAATATCGTACTGAGTACGCTGAGCAACCCTCTGCTCTTCTACTAAGCGATTTTTATCCAGTAGTTGCGCTCGGCGTTCTTTTAACTCAAGCTTGATCCGTTCAATGGCATCAAGGATCTTTTCTCTCGGTGTCACATAGTGTGTCTTCGGGTAAATGGTTGCTCGGATCAAATGCTTTTCAACAGCACCTGTTAACGGGTCAAATAGGCTGATCCGCTCAATTTCATCATCAAACATTTCCACTCTAACAGCAATGGTTTCTGATTCAGCAGGGAAAATATCAATGACCTCTCCACGAACACGATATGTGCCTCGACTAAAATCCATATCATTTCGTGTGTACTGTAGTTCAGCAAGCCTTCTGAGCATATCACGCTGATCAATCGTCTCCCCGACTTTGAGTAACAACATCATCTTCATATATGAGTCGGGGTCGCCAAGGCCGTAAATAGCTGAAACAGACGCCACTATAATAGTATCTCTGCGCTCAAGTAGTGCCTTCGTTGCCGAAAGTCGCATTTGCTCAATATGTTCATTAATCGAAGCATCTTTCTCAATAAACGTATCACTCGCAACCACATAGGCTTCTGGCTGGTAGTAGTCATAATAAGAGACAAAGTATTCAACGGCATTATGAGGAAAAAACTCTTTCATTTCGCCATATAACTGTGCAGCCAAAGTTTTGTTATGCGCCATTATAATCGTCGGGCGATTGAGATTATTAATCACATTAGCCATGGTAAACGTTTTACCAGTTCCTGTGGCACCTAGCAGAGTTTGATGCGCAAGCCCACTCTCTAGACCATCGCAAAGCTGAGCTATCGCCGTTGGTTGGTCGCCGTTTGGCTTAAACTCAGAAACCAGCTGAAATTTATCTTCCATTACGCCTCCTTTTGAAGCTCACTTTGCACAATCTCATCAATTGCTTTTTTAAACCAGTTATAAGCTATCACTGCCGTAAACAGATTACCTAAAGCAGCCCCTGCAAATAGCCCAGGTAAGCCTGCGAGCTGGGAGCCGAGATAGGCAATAGGTACATAAAACACAAACAATCGAATAATACTAAGCATGAGTGCATTCATTGGTTTGTGCAAAGCATTAAACGATGAGTTGGTTAAAATGATCACCCCTTGTAAGCCATATCCTAATGGCATGATGTAGATGAATAACTGGATAGTTTCAACGACAGCGGGCTCATTACCAAAAGTATGGCTAATATAGTAGGCGCTCAATACCAATAAGATATACACAAAAAATTGAAAACCGAGTACGAATTTAAGCGTGTGTGTATACGCATCGCGAACACGTTGATAGTGCTTAGCGCCAAAGTTCTGGCTGATAAAAGGGGGTAACGTCATTGATAGCGCTAACACTACAAGGCTTGCTATCGACTCGATACGACTGCCCACACCAAAAGCTGCTACCGCTTCAGGCCCATAACTGGCTATCACCGCCGTCATCACCGCCATCGCTAATGGCGTTAACATGTTCGCCCCCGCTGCTGGTAATCCTATTTTTAGAATTTTTTGCGCCACAGCAAAAAAACTCGCGTATTTTGCAGATAAAGAAATCAAGCGCTTTTTAACAATCAGTAAGTATAGAATAATACTAACGCCCAAGCTCCACGACAACACACTTGCAACCGCAGCCCCCTTAACCCCCATCGGCTCAATAGGCCCAAGGCCAAAGATTAATATCGGGTCCAGCACTGCATTTACTAAGCCGCCAAGAGCCATGATGAGGCTCGGTGTCTTGGTATCGCCACTGGCACGTAAAACCGAATTACCAATCATTGGCGTAATTAGCAAAATAGAGCCGATAAACCACACCGACATGTAATCATGAATAAAAGGCATGACGACCGGACTTGCACCTAGCAAGATAAATATTTCGTCAACAAAGGTGAAACCCAACAGTGAAAGCATCGAAACAAAACACGCCGAAATGATGATTGCAACGGCAGCGTCAAACTTAGCCTCCTCGAGCAAGTTGCTACCCAGCGCTTTAGCAATAACAGCGGAAGTGCCTATTCCTAATCCGATGGCCAAACTAATTACGGTAAAAGTGACCGGAAACGTAAAACTAATAGCGGCTAGCGGCTCGGTGCCGAGCATACTAATGAAAAAGGTATCAACAAGATTGAAGGTCATTAAGGTGATCATGCCGAATATCATTGGGATCGTCATGCGCTTTAACGTTGCCCCAATATCACCATGAAGGATATCATTACCATTGAAATTAGACTTAGCTTGAGTCATAACAACCTATTTCTGATATGTTAAGCGGCTCATTGTATGCTATTCAACACGTTGACGCTATGCAGGATACGTCAACATGGCTGTGCAAAATAAAAATAGCGAATATTTGCCATTAAAACCTAAATAAATATTAAGGGAGTGATGTTTCTTGCTAAGAATTACGAATCCACTAGTTTTGACAAAAAAGTTACAATACCAGCGCTAAAGCAGCATGTTTTTTGCACAGCCCTATGGCTTGAAAGTTCATAAAAGCTTCATACTGAACAACAAATAAACAAAAACTTCCAAATAAATATAACCTGTTGATATTTAAAACATTAAATATTTTTCGAAATTTACTTGCAACCTCTATAGCGCCCTAATTTCATAGTCTTGCAATACTTCTCAAATAATAATAAACAATGTTATCCACAGATTCCGTGGATAAGTCTCGCCAAGCCAATAGAATAAAGGCATCCAGCCTATCCAAAATGCGATCCTACCACTCCCCCAAATGATCGCATTTAGAATCGTAACTGGATCAAATTGGATCTCTATACTAACCTTGACTCAACATTATTGAATATTCAGCAAAAACTTGAAGGGAAATCCATACAAAACATTGTTTTTTATAGGATTAAATGTAACCCTTTGATTTTTAATCTCACAAGGTGGGGATAACAAACTACATATGGTTGCATTCATTACCTGGCCAATACCGCGCCTCACATAGATTATTATGATCACAACTTTGGCTTCCTGACTACAAACCACAGATCGTAAGTAAACATCATAAAATAAGCTGTTAAGCGTATTATTCAAGCAAAACGCTCAAAAAATACATAAAACCCCACTCAATACTGTATATACATACAACATCATTGAGATATGTTAATTTTCTTCACTCATAAATTCTATCGTAAAATTGAAGCCACAGGACAAGAAATGACCTAATAGATAGGAAGAGCTAAAATACGGGCGCGTGATAATTTAGCAGTTTCACTGCTAATAGCGTTAAACTCATAGCGCAAATTTGTACACTGCAATGTCATAAAGTCACAAAAAGACCTCAAATAGTGCATAAATTCATCGCTTAATAGAGTTTTTTACGTTTCTGTGATTTTAGTAGTTGACACCTTGCAATGTCGTCATTAATATTTCGCCCCGTTGAGAGACACGCTTCCCCCTTAGCTCAGTTGGTTAGAGCGACGGACTGTTAATCCGCAGGTCCCCCGTTCGAGTCGGGGAGGGGGAGCCAATTTCTCGCATTTTTGACTATTCCCCCTTAGCTCAGTTGGTTAGAGCGACGGACTGTTAATCCGCAGGTCCCCCGTTCGAGTCGGGGAGGGGGAGCC
>NZ_JABWPQ010000040.1:0-22813 GCF_013366255.1 Pseudoalteromonas sp. McH1-7
CTGACGCTAACTGCGTTAAAAATTTCTTATTTAGAACAACTAAATAGCAAAATTTTTGCCTGGTTATCGACAAGATTCTCTCGCCTTAAAATAGATCACTTAATTAAGCGAATTGGTATAAGTAGCAAACCTTTTGCTTCAACATAGTTCATGTTTCTAAACAAACTAACATAAGTTTTTGGCTGAACCCATATTCACTCCTATGCTTTTGAGCGAGGCCCTATCTCGATTTTTTATGATCTACTTGCGATCCTTACAGATTTAAATATACTGTATATATAAACAGTATTGGTGGGTTATGGCTAATTATCTAGAGCTTCTTGAGCATAAAAATTTGCTTTGGCGCGGACGTGGTCGAGTATGTAAGCCTGAAGCGGTAAGTACCGGGTTTACCTTGCTTGATAGTGCTTTGCAAGGAGGTTGGCCTAAGCATGGTGTGATAGATATTCAAACAGCTGTTGGTATAGGGGAGCTGCGTCTAATACTGCCTCATTTTACACAAGAAAAGCGCTTAAAGGTGTTAATTAATCCACCGGGTCGAGTGCAGGCTGCTGCAATTAATTACTTATCACTAGACTTAAGTGAGTTTGTAATATTGCAGCCAAAAAGCGATAGCGAAGCATTATGGGCTGCTGAGCAATGTTTAAAAAGTGGAGCATCGAGTGCTGTAGTACTTTGGCAGGATGCGCTTTCTATCGCTGTGGTGAAGCGTTTGCAGTTAGCTGCGCAATCTGGCGATAGTCGGTTATTTGTTTTACATCAAGGGCAATATATGAGTACCTTGCCTTTTTCCCTTTCTTTGGTACTAGAGGCAAAGCCCTGTGCCTTACAGGTGTCGATAAAAAAGCAAAGAGGGTCTTTTTCCCAGCATGCCATTAAGCTGCGTAATACAAACTACTGGCCGGAACTTGAAAAGCAAACCTTACCGAATATAGATGAGAGTATCACCATGCCTTGTGGATATGATCAGCGGTTAACGAGCTAATTATGTGGATATATCTTTATTTTCCAATGCTGCAGCTGGAGGGAATAAGTAAGCAAGCAACTACAACTGATTTTATCTCGCCTGTTGTTATCATTGATGGGCGCAAGAATCAGGTAGTGCAATTAAACTCTGTTGCAGAGCAAAAAGGCATAAAAATTGGCATGGGATTAGGTACGGTCTGCGCATTATGTATGCAGCTTCATGTTTTAGCATATGATAGCCAGCTAGAGCGTCAACAGTTGCTTGAAATTGCAGATGCACTGTACCAAGTTAGCGCTGATTTGGTGATAGAGTCACCTAATGGTATTGCGCTTAAAGTGGATGGCATGTTGTCTTTACACAAAGATTTGAGCTGCTATTGGCTCGTGATTACCGAGCAACTACGTCAATTAGAGGTCAGCTATCACTATGGTGTTGGCGCATCAATAACCATGGCTAAGCTATTAGCGCGGAGCCACAACGATACTTTGCAATTAACCGCCTCACAAACTCGTTATGCGTTGAGTAAAGTGACGTTGCAGCACACGACTCTTGCAGAAAAAGTGATAGATAAGCTGATGCGCACAGGCGTGAAAACGGTAGCGCAGCTGGAACAGTTTACGCTGTCTGAATTAGCAAAACGGTTTGATACTGAGCTGGTGCATTATGTTGGTTGCTTATTTGGTAAGCTAAGAGAAGCTCCCACTTTTTATCATCCTCCTGAGGTATTCGAACTAACAGCCCCTTTACTATATGAAGTGGAAGTGGTTGCGTGGCTAGATAAGCCAATAGGGTATCTATTATCACGTTTATCGATGTTTTTACAAAAACGCAGTCTAGTGACCAGAGCTGTCAACTTTACATTTGTGCTGAGAGACAAAAACGCTTTGGAGGTCACGTTACACAGTGCTGAGCCCGAATATCGAATATCATATTGGCGACGACTGCTAGATCTAAAACTGGAGTCTATTACGCTCGAGGCCCCAGTACAAAGCGTATCGTTAAAAGTCGATGAACTAGAAACACAACATGCTACGGTGCAGGATTTATTTTCAGCCCAACAAAGTGCGATATCCCAGCAGGGGTTATTATCTATCTTATGTACAAAACTTGGTGATCAAGCTGTGCAGCACCTAAAATTAACGGGAGATCCTCGCCCCGAGAAAGCCAGTACGTATAGTCGTACACCTGATATTAGCAATATTCAAACTCCACCAAGGCCGACTATTTTGTTGTCTGAGCCACGGCCTTTATGTGAAAAAGTCAGAGTCATCTCAGGCCCTGAGCGAATAGTATCCGGATGGTGGGATGGTGAGCCAGTTCAACGTGATTATTTTATTGTGCAAAACCAACAAGACCAGCATTTATGGGTATTTCGCGAGCAAAGTAATCAATGGTATATCCATGGGGTGTTTAGTTAATGTCGTATGCAGAGCTATTTTGCCAGAGTAATTTTTCGTTTTTAACCGGAGCTTCACGACCAGAAGAGCTGGTAAAACAAGCGGACTTTTTAGGTTACAGTGCTATTGCTATTACCGATGAGTGTTCATTAGCGGGTATTGTTCGTGCTCACGCCTATATACAAGAGCATAAGCTCAAGATAAAGCTTATTATAGGGAGCCTATTAAAATACCAGAACATTAAGTTTGTTGCGATTTGTCCAAATCAACTTGCTTATTCTGAACTATGTAGAGTGATTAGCAACGCTCGTAGACGCAGTGAAAAGGGTGCTTATCAACTGAGTGAATGGGATATTATGTCCCTTAAACATGTTTTACTATTGTGGCTACCACAAGGCAATATCCAAGATACTCAATCAGTACAGTGGCTTTGTAAATATCATCACGACAGAGTATGGATTGCTTATCAGCGCAAATTAGCTGTAGAAGACGACCGTTATTTTGCGCATTGTATCAAACTTGCAAAAGCCTATCATATACCTCTATGTGCAGTTGGTGGGGTATTAATGCACTGTCCATCCAGACTGGCGCTACAGCATACGCTCACCGCTATCCGCTTGAATCGTGTGATCAGTGATATTCCTGAGTTTATGATCAGCAATGCTGAGTTTGCGCTTAGGCCTATTCCCAAGCTCAAAAAGCTATATGCACTTAGCTTACTTGAAGAGAGTGAGCATATTGCTAGGCAATGTGATTTTAATTTATCCAATTTAGCGTATCAATATCCTCAAGAGCTTGTGCCTCAAGGGTTAACACCTATGGCTTACTTACGTTCACTGGTTGAAAAAGGTAAAAAAACTCGTTTTCCAGATGGTGTGCCGCCAGAAATTGCCGCGACAATAGAAAAAGAGTTGGCACTAATTGAAGCGCTAAACTATCCATTTTTCTTTATTACTATTCACGATATTGTGATGTATGCCAAGCAACATGACATCCTGTATCAAGGACGCGGATCAGCGGCAAATTCTGTCGTTTGTTATTGTTTGGAAATTACCGCAGTCGATCCTAGACAAGTGGGCGTGCTATTTGAACGTTTCATCAGTAAAGAGCGCAATGAGCCGCCGGATATTGATGTGGACTTTGAACATCAACGCCGCGAAGAAGTTATTCAGTATATTTACAATAAGTATGGCCGCAAACGGGCTGCGCTTGCTGCAACGGTGATCACATATCGTTTAAAAAGTGCAATGCGTGATGTCGGTAAGGCTCTAGGCATTGAGATGGCGCAAATAGAGTACTTTATTAAGCACTTGAATAGGCGTGATAAAGGGCTTAATTGGCAAGCGCAGTTGGTTGAGCTTGGTTTTGAACCAAGTTCGCTAAAGGGACAGCATTTTATTCAACTTGTAAATGAAATTATTGGTTTTCCAAGGCACTTATCACAGCATGTTGGCGGCTTTGTGATCTCACAAAGCCCGCTGCATGAGCTAGTTCCCACAGAAAATGCAGCCATGCCCGAGCGCACGATTATTCAATGGGATAAAGATGACTTAGAAACACTAAAGCTGCTTAAAGTGGATGTACTTGCGTTGGGAATGTTAAGCGCAATACGTAAGTGCTTTGGTTATATAGCTCAACATACAGATAAAAGCTTGGATTTAGCCCAATTAACGCGTATGCAAGACGACCCTTTGGTTTACAAGATGCTGCAAAAAGGCGATAGTATCGGGGTATTCCAAGTGGAGTCACGCGCTCAAATGAGTATGCTACCAAGGCTCAAGCCTGCTTGCTATTATGATTTGGTGATTCAAATTGCAATCGTACGGCCAGGACCTATTCAAGGTGATATGGTTCATCCATTTTTAAAGCGCCGAGAGGGAGAAGAGCAGGTAAGCTATCCATCTGAAGCGGTTAAATCGGTATTAGAGAGAACCATGGGGGTTCCCATCTTCCAAGAACAAGTGATAAAACTGGCTATGGTTGCAGCTGGATTCACGGGAGGAGAAGCAGATAGCCTACGCCGAGCCATGGCGTCATGGAAAAAAACCGGAGAGCTGATGCAGTTTAAAGAAAAGCTCATTCGAGGCATGTTGGAGCGGGGCTATGAAGCACAGTTTGCTGAGCGTATTTTTGAGCAGATCTGTGGCTTTGGTGAGTATGGTTTTCCTGAAAGCCACTCAGCCTCTTTTGCTGTGCTGGCTTATGCCTCTGCATGGTTGAAATACTATTACCCAGCCATGTTTTATACTGCGTTACTTAATAGCTTACCAATGGGGTTTTATTCGGCTTCACAGCTGTTGCAAGATGCCGCTAGACATAATGTGACTATTCTACCTATCTGTATAAACCACTCAGACTATCATCACCTAGTTGTGAAAGCAGATAACACAAACACTTTTGCTATTCGGTTAGGGCTCAGGCTAATAAAGGGCTTAAGTGAGGCTGAGGCGCAGCATATCACACAACAAAGACCTGACAGTGGGTTTCATCGGATCGCACAGTTACAACAAGTTGGTATTGCGAAAAGCACGATTGAAAAGTTGATTTCAGCAGATGCTTTACATCGCTTTGTTGATAGTCGTTATGCCGCGAGGTGGTCTTTGGCAGATCAAAGTAGGGCTTTGCCACTATTTGTTGAACTTGAAGAATCTGCACCCCAATATAATCACTTTCAAACCAGTGAGTTTGAGGAGCTTCGAGAAGATTACAATACCACTAAAGTTTCCCTACGAACCCATCCAGTTAAGCAACTTGAACAAGCTAAATTGATCAGTCGTACGGTGAAAGCAAATGAATTACTTTACCGCACACATAAGTCCTTAGTAACAGTGGTAGGTCTTGTCACTGGAAAGCAATCGCCAGGAACTGCAAAAGGAGTTACTTTTTTTACGTTGGAAGATGAAACGGGCAATATGAATGTAATTGTTTGGTCTGGCACAGCAAGAGCACAAAAACAGGCTTATATGGGAGCCCAACTACTAGAAGTAAAGGGCATACTGGAAAAAGAGGGGGAGGTTGTACATGTGATAGCAGGAAAGTTGATTGATAGAACTGAGTTACTAGAAGCGATGACTATTAAAGCACGCGCTTTTCGATAAGTATCTATTGTTTCAAAAATAAATGTTTTTTGGCTCCCCGCTGTTGGCGTTAGTTTTATTGAGATTACTGTTAATAATCAACTGCTGGTATTGCACCCATTTTTTGGAAGTGGCAATGAGCGTGGATGCAATTAATCTTATCGCTGAAAAGTTAAATGCCTCTTTTAAGGTATAATTATTGCTATCCTTTAATCAATTTGATGGTTGCAGCAATAAAACCTTCTTGTTTGATTATTTGGTACTTTTGGCACGTGTCTGGTTTTTTCAAATCGTGGCATAGGTATAGTGTATTACGCTCAAGCGCGGGCTGAGGGTGTAAATTTGAATCAAATAGCACAGGATCTATCCCTGGTAGCCCAGGCCAATAAACACTGCTTGCAACAAGACCTAATTTTTCATAAGTAATTAACTTTGGCTTTGGAAAAACAATAAATAAAGCGAGTAACACACCAAGTATTATCCACTTTGCTTTGCGTTTTGGTTTTTCCTCATTTAGGCTACTTTGTTGATTTTGAGGTGCTGCTGCTTGTTGCGCTTTCAGTGCAGCTACCTGCTGCGGTGAGGTGCGATGGTTTTGTACCTTGCGCTTTATTGGTTTTTTGGTGCTGGGCTGTACTTGGCCTAAAAGCGATTGTTTTTTTGATGTTTTTGCCATGCTTTAAGTAGCCTTTTAGTTGCAGGTCTCTATAATGCTTCTATGCTAAATATAATAGCCTATTTTTACATTACAGCCTACGGGAAAGGACTATGGATCAAAGTATCTCTATTTTAATTGTTGATGATGTAGGGACAGTTCGCAGTTTTTTACATCAAACCTTGATGCACTTAGGCATTGACCATGTGCGTGAAGCCTCAACAGCAACACAGTGCGTAAAGTCATGTGAAGAGCAGCACTTTGATATTGTCTTCTTGGATATTGAGTTACCAGACGGTGATGGTAAAGAGTTAATTGCGACGCTTAACGAGATTAACCCGAATGTCAATGTGGTTATGGTATCCGCCCACTCAACGGTAGACAATGTAAAAGATGCTATTGAACGTGGCGCAAAAGGGTTTGTTGTAAAGCCATTCTCACCTAAGAAAATCGCAGCTATGTTGAAGAAGTTTTACCCAGATCTAGAATTGGTGTAGTGGTTATACCAAATTCATTCATTGACATAAACACATGTGAATTACAGATATAAAAAAACCGACTAAGCGTCGGTTTTTTCAATCCAGCAACAAATTAAAGTGCTTTAATCTTAGCAACTAAACGACTCTTATGACGAGCAGCTTTGTTTTTGTGGATTAGACCTTTAGTTGCGTAACGGTCTAGGATAGGCGCAGCAACAGCAAATGCTTGAGTTGCAGCTTCTTTATCACCAGCTTCAATTGCAGCGATTACTTTTTTGAAGTATGTACGCATCATTGAACGACGACTTGCGTTGTGCTTACGACGCTTTTCGCTAGTGATAGCGCGTTTTTTTGCAGACTTGATGTTAGCCAAGGTTTGCTCCTAACAATCTTAAAATAAGCTTAATTTAAAGGCCGAGGAATATGCCTGTTTTAATCGCAAAAGTCAATATAAATTAACAAGCGCGGCCTAATGTTCAACACCCAAGACTTGACTTGGGCTATTCTCAATTCTTAACCTGCAAGCAAAAGGCATTGTAAGGTAATGCTTTTTGTCTAACACAGGCAAGTAAACCCGTAATATCCCAAGTTGCACAAAAAATGAAAAGCCGTAGCTTTGCATGGTGCCTTGAAAATCTCAGGTTCGAACCAGAGTAAACAGTTTATATTCCACTAACGTGCAATAGGCTTACTTAGGTTAATGGCGCGTATTGTAGCAAAGCTGACCGAGCGCGCCTAGTGCTAAATGCACAACGACTGTGGCATAATTTGCTGCTAATCGCTGAATTTAGGAGTTAAGGTGATAAAAGGGTTATTTAAATCAGGTATGATTGTCAGCGCGATGACAATGATTTCGCGTGTGCTCGGTCTGGTGCGCGATGCTGTAGTAGCAAATTTACTGGGCGCAGGGTTGGCCGCCGATGTCTTTTTATTCGCCAACCGTATTCCTAACTTTTTACGTAGATTATTTGCTGAAGGAGCCTTTGCTCAAGCATTTGTCCCTGTATTATCAGAAATCAAAGAAAAACATGGCGACGATAAAGTACGGTTATTCGTTGCACAAGCCGCTGGTACCTTGGGAACCGTCTTACTGTGTGTCACTATCTTAGGCGTAATAGGCTCTCCTGTCATTGCTGCATTATTTGGCACAAGCTGGTTTATAGATTGGATGCAAGAGGGAGCCGATGCTGAAAAATTTGTCCTTGCAAGTGCGTTATTAAAACTTACATTTCCTTATCTATTTTTTGTTTCTTTGGTTGCACTAAGTGGCGCAGTATTAAATGTGTATAACCGCTTTGCGGCCGCGGCGTTTACTCCAGTTTTACTTAATATTACCATTATCGCTTGCGCTATTTTCCTTCATGATAAATTTGAGCAAGGCGCGTATGCACTGGCTTTAGGTGTATTTATTGGTGGTATTGTACAGCTACTTTTTCAACTCCCATTTTTGCTAAAGCTTGGTGTCTTAAGCCGTCCGCGGTTTGCTTGGCAAAGTCCTGAGGTGACAAAAGTGAGGACGTTAATGATACCTGCATTATTTGGCGTGTCGGTGAGTCAAATTAACTTATTATTAGACACTATGATTGCCTCGTTTTTAGTTACAGGCTCTATTGCATGGCTGTACTATTCGGACAGACTGATTGAGTTCCCACTTGGGCTTTTCGGTGTTGGTATTGCTACCGTTATTTTACCGGCACTTTCTAAGCTGCATGCGGGTGACAAAGGCTCCGACTTTCAAAAAACTCTTGATTGGGGAGTGCGTTTTGTGATCTTTTTGGGGTTGCCTGCCATGCTTGGTTTAATGGTTATAAGCCCACTTATCATCTCGGTTTTATTTGGTCACGGTGAGTTCGTATCGCAAGATGCAGACAACATTAATAAAGTTAGCATGGGGGTCGCAGCATATTCAGTTGGCTTACTTAGCTTTATGTTAATTAAGGTTTTAGCTCCAGGCTTTTATGCAAGGCAGGACATCAAAACACCGGTTCGTATTGGGATTATCGCAATGGCGCTCAATATGGTATTTAATCTGATGTTGGCACCATTTATTGGTTACCTTGGCTTAGCTCTTGCGACTTCTTTATCTGCATCTTGCAACGCGTTTTTGTTATATCGACATTTATCTTGTCAAGGGGTGTATAAGGTAAGTGGGTTCTCATTAACTTTTGCGGCAAAATGCTTTGTATCGGCGGTGGCTATGGCTATCTCTGTATATAGTTTGGCAATACAATTTGATTGGCTAGCATGGGGACTCATAGATCAAATTTTATTACTTTGTGGTTTATTAACGGTCGCGATAGTGAGCTATTTCAGTCTACTATTTATGCTAGGGGTAAGATTCAACACAATCCGTGATGCTTGATTCGCATTTTTAAGCAACTTGGGTATAATCGAGCTCTTTGATATTTGCTGCACAAAGGCACGGCACTATGCAACTAATCCGAGGGATCCATAATATTCGACCACATCACTTTGGTTGTGTGTTGACGATTGGAAACTTTGATGGGGTTCACCTGGGACATGTAGAAGTTTTGAAAGGGCTGATTAGCGATGCAAAACACTACCAACTACCAAGCACTGTGATGTTATTTGAACCACAACCTTTGGAGTTTTTTGCAAAAGATAAAGCGCCGGCAAGATTAACTCGACTGCGTGACAAACTCGTTTTATTGCAAAAATTGGGAATAGAACGGGTGATATGTGTGAACTTTAATCATAAGTTTGCATCACAAGATGCCGAGCAATTTATTAGGGATGTGTTGATAGCTAAGCTCGGTACTCGTGCCTTGACTATTGGCGACGACTTTCGTTTTGGCCGTGAACGAGCCGGAGATTTTTCGATGCTAAAGCGGGTGGGTGAACCACTTGGTATGCACGTTAAGGATACGGCAAGCTTTCGTAAACAAAACTGCCGAGTGAGTAGTACCTTAATCCGTAGCGCACTGGCACAGGGAGACTTAAACCAAGCACATGAAATGCTGGGTCATACTTACGCTATCTCTGGTCGTGTTATCCATGGGTGGAAAAAGGGTAGAGAGCTTGGGTTTCGTACTGCAAATATCGCCTTGAAACGCCAGGTCAGTCCCGTATGTGGGGTATATGCGGTAATTGCAACGGTAAATCAAAAAACACATTATGGTGTAGCTAATGTGGGTACTAAACCAACGTTAAATGGCACTAAAGCCCTCTTAGAGGTGCATCTATTTAATTTTAATGAGACCATCTACGGTCAATTTATGAAGGTGGAGCTGATTGAAAAGCTTCGCGATGAGCAAAAATTCGAAACATTGTCGCAACTAACAGAGCAAATCAGCCGAGATGTTAGTCATGCAAAACAGTGTTTTTCTTTAACGTAGCCGATACGGAAAGTAGGATAAATGAGCGACTACAAACATACTTTAAATCTACCGGAAACTGAGTTTCCGATGCGTGGTAATTTGGCGCAACGCGAACCAAAGATGCTGAAAAAATGGTATGAAGAAGACTTATACGGTCAAATTCGCATTGCGAAAAAAGGTAAAAAGCCATTTATTTTGCATGACGGTCCTCCGTATGCAAATGGTAATATTCACCTAGGTCACTCAGTAAATAAAATCCTAAAAGATATTATTATTAAGTCAAAAACGCTTTCAGATTTTGACGCACCCTACGTGCCAGGTTGGGACTGTCATGGTCTACCCATTGAGCTACAAGTTGAAAAGAAAGTTGGCAAGCCAGGCAAAAAAGTATCAGTTGCTGAGTTTCGCGAAAAATGCCGTGACTATGCTAAAAAGCAAGTTGAAGGTCAAAAGGTAGACTTTAAGCGTCTTGGTGTTTTGGGTGACTGGGACAAACCATACTTAACCATGAATTTTGATTTTGAAGCCAATGCTATTCGTGTACTTGGTCGTATTATCAAAAATGGCCACCTACACAAAGGTGCAAAACCAGTTCATTGGTGTACAGACTGTGGCTCGGCACTTGCTGAAGCGGAAGTTGAATATCAAGATAAGCAATCTCCAGCTATCGACGTAAAATTTGTATTTGCAGACCAAGCAGCAATTGTCGACGTGTTTAGCTTGACCGATGGCCATGAGGGCAAAGGCGAAGTAAGTACTGCAATCTGGACTACAACACCTTGGACATTGCCTGCAAACCGCGCTGTAGCGGTACATGGTGCACTAGAATATGCGTTGGTACAAATCGAAGATGAAGGTCAAGAGCAGCGAATTGTACTTGGCTCTGAATTAGTCAAAGATGCAGTAGACCGTTTTGGCTTTAAGCACTTCCATGTATTAGGGTATGCAAAAGGCGCAGCACTTGAAAATCTTCGTGTTGTACACCCATTCTTGGACTTTGATGTTCCAGTGATTTTAGGTGAGCACGTAACAACAGATTCAGGTACTGGTATTGTTCATACGGCACCTGGTCACGGTCAAGAAGACTTTGTAGCAGGTCAGGCTTATGGCCTTGAAGTTGCAAACCCTGTTGGTGCAAATGGTGTTTATCTACCGGACACGCCAATTTTTGCAGGTCAGCACGTGTTTAAAGCGAATGACAGCATTATCGAACTGTTGAACGAAAAAGGTGTGCTGTTCCGCCATAAGGCACTGACGCATAGCTACCCGCATTGCTGGCGCCACAAGACTCCTATTATTTTCCGTGCGACGCCGCAGTGGTTTGTGAGTATGGATCAAGCGAACTTACGCACAGATTCACTGAATGAAATCAAAAAGACCGAATGGTTACCAGAGTGGGGTGAAAGCCGCATTGCAAACATGGTTGAAGGTCGCCCAGATTGGTGTATTTCTCGTCAACGTACTTGGGGTGTACCAATCGCGCTATTTGTTGACAAAGACACAGGTAGCCTGCACCCAGATACAGAAAGCTTAATTGAAGCCGTTGCCAAGTTAGTAGATGAGAAAGGTATTCAGGCTTGGTATGACCTTGAGCCGACAACTTTACTGAGCGATGCAGATGCGCAGCAATACGTTAAAGTACAAGATACACTCGATGTTTGGTTTGATTCTGGTGTAACACACGCTTGTGTAGTAGATGCCCGCGAGGAGTTAAGCGGTCCTGCTGATCTGTATCTAGAAGGTTCTGACCAACACCGTGGCTGGTTTATGTCATCAATGATGACTTCTGTTGCTATCAACGGTCATGCGCCATATAAGCAAGTGCTAACGCATGGCTTTACGGTAGACGAAAAAGGTCACAAGATGTCTAAGTCATTGGGCAATGTGATTTCACCGCAAGATATTATGAATAAACTGGGAGCAGATATTCTGCGCCTGTGGGTTGCGTCAACAGATTATACTGCTGAGATGACGGTATCTGACGAAATTTTTAAGCGCTCAGCGGATCGTTATCGCCGTATTCGTAATACAAGTCGTTATTTGCTTGCTAACCTAAGCGGTTTTGATCCAAAAACTGACTTAGTAGCGATAGAAGATATGGTTGAGCTAGACCGCTGGATTGTAGCGCGTGCAGCACAACTACAAACTGAGATCAAAGCAGCCTATGACAAGTATCAGATGTTGCAAGTTACACAAAAGCTTATGAACTTCTGTACTGGTGAGCTTGGCTCTTTCTATCTTGACGTAATTAAAGATCGTCAATACACCGCGAAAAGTGATAGCCACGCTCGTCGTTCTTGTCAGTCAGCGCTTTATCATATCGCTGAGGCGATGACACGTTGGATGGCGCCGATCATGAGCTTTACCGCACAAGAAATCTGGGAAGTTTTACCGGGTGAACGTGGAAAGTTCGTATTTACTGATACTTGGTATGATGCAATTGAAGGTGCAACAGAAGGGTCACTAAATAACGAATACTGGCAGAACTTACTGGCAGTACGTGACGAAGTGAACCGTGTACTTGAAAATGCGCGTAAAGAAGAAGTTATTGGTGCGACTTTACAAGCTGAAGTAACGCTGTACACGGGTGGTGATTTAGCTGAGCAATTAAATGCTATCGGTGATGAACTGCGCTTCGTACTATTGACTTCAAAAGCCGTGGTAGAGGTGGTGAATAGCCAGCCTGAACATGCTATCTCAACAGAAATAGATGGTTTGTTTATCAGCGTTACTGCAACAGAAGCTAAAAAGTGTGACCGTTGTTGGCATTATACTGATGATGTAGGTAGTGACTCACAATACCCTGATATTTGTGGTCGCTGTATCAGTAATGTTGAAGGTGATGGCGAGCAACGCCAATTTGCCTAGGAGTCAAATGTGACACAAACTACACAGAAAAGTGGTTTAGTGTGGTTGTGGCTTAGTCTACTGCTTTTTGCAGTAGACTACTTCACCAAAGCACTGGTAATGACCGAAATGGATCTCTATGAGTCCATCGATATCCTACCTATCTTCAATTTAACCTATATGCACAATTATGGGGCTGCATTTAGCTTTTTAAGTGATGCGGGTGGTTGGCAGCGCTATTTTTTAAGTGGTATTGCTATTGCCATTAGTACGTTATTAGTATTTTGGCTGCGCAAACTTCCGGCTTCGAATTGGCAGTTAGGTCTTGCATATTCACTCGTACTCGGAGGGGCAGTTGGCAATTTATTCGATCGGATCATCCACGGGTATGTGATCGACTTTTTGCACTTTTATTATCAGGATTGGCATTATCCGGCATTTAATGTTGCGGACATGGCAATTGTTGGTGGTGCAGCACTGCTTATTTTTGATGCCTTTACCAGTGGCGATAAACCACAGGAGAAACAATCGTGAATGAACAAGTGATTGGAGCAAAATCAGAGGTTTTGTTTCACTTCTCAATAAAGTTAGAAGATGGTTCAGCGGCCGACTCGACTAAGGTCCATAACAAACCAGCCAAGCTTTTTATGGGCGATGGCAGCTTAACTAAAAACTTCGAAAAATGCTTACTGGGACTAAAAGCAGGCGATGAAAAGTCGTTTGAGCTTGAGCCAGAAGATGCGTTTGGGCAACCAAACCCTGACAATATTTACTACGTTGATAGAAGTAAATTTGGTGCAGATACACCGGCTCAGGTTGGTAGTATTATTGCCTTTACTCAACCTGATGGTACTGATCTACCTGGGTTGATCCGAGAAGTTGCTGGTGATTCGGTAACGGTGGATTTCAACCACCCGCTTGCGGGTCAAAAAGTGACATTTGAAGTTGAAATCCTAGAGGTAAGCAATTAATGGAAATCTTGCTCGCAAACCCAAGAGGATTTTGTGCTGGCGTTGATAGAGCCATCAGTATTGTTGAGCGTGCGCTCGACATTTTTACTGCGCCCATCTACGTTCGTCATGAAGTTGTGCACAACAAGTATGTGGTGGATGGTTTAAAATCTCGTGGAGCCGTGTTTGTTGAAGAGCTGGATGAGGTACCCGATGACAGTATCGTCATTTTTAGTGCACACGGTGTTTCTCAGCAAGTCCGTAACGAAGCAAAGCGCAGAGAGCTGAAAGTGTTTGACGCTACTTGCCCGTTAGTGACCAAAGTGCATATGGAAGTAACTCGCGCTAGTCGAAGAGGCACTGAATGTGTGCTGATTGGACATCATGGTCACCCTGAAGTTGAGGGGACGATGGGGCAATATGACAACCCTAATGGTGGTATCTATCTTGTTGAGACACCCGAAGACGTAGCGGTGCTTGAAGTTAAAGATGCCAATAACGTGTTTTATTGTAGCCAAACGACACTCTCTGTCGATGATACAGCTGACGTTATAGACGCTCTGCGAGAGAAGTTCCCAAACATAAGTGGCCCGCGTAAAGATGACATTTGTTATGCGACCCAGAATCGTCAAGATGCGGTACGTGACTTGGCAGACAAAGTTGATTTACTTCTTGTTGTTGGTGCTAAAAACAGCTCAAACTCGAATCGCTTGAGAGAGTTGTCGGATAAAATGGGCACTAAATCTTTTTTGATTGACGACGCCTCTTCCATCGATGAGTCATGGTTATCAAATGTCGAAAAAGTTGGTGTGACAGCAGGAGCATCGGCACCTGAAGTATTAGTACAGCAAGTTATAACTCGGCTTCAGGAACTTGGCGGTAAAACCGTTGTTGAAAATCCAGGGCAAGAAGAAAATGTTGTCTTTGCAGTTCCTGTCGAGCTGAGATAGCAGGATAGGGCGATGACACCGAGAATTAGGTTGTTGTCAGCACTATTATCAGAGCGAGGCATACTGGCTTTACTAGTTGCCTCGCAGCTCTTTGCTTTTTTATACTCTTTGATCATTTCAGGACCATTTTGGCAGAGTTTGGGTCTTGTTAGCTTATTTATTCACTTCACGAGCTTTTTATCTCTCACTATCTTAGTAGTGATACGTCGCTTCGTAGAAACTCGCTCTGATCTTGTTGAAGCAGGCATACTTATCTTAGTGTTTGTGATGGCAACGGCGCTCACCAGTTGGTTCTTTCCTTACTTATTTACGCTACTTGGATGGATTGATGAAGCCAAAGTTGAGATCAACCTTTGGCGGAACATTGCAATGTGTTTGTGCATTATGACTATCTTTGCTCACTTTCTCGCAATTTTTACAGACAACATCCGCAAGGTAGAAGCATTATCTCGGGCTGAACTAGAAGCATTGCAGGCAAGGATCCGACCGCACTTTCTATATAATACGTTAAATACGGTTGCTGAGTTGATACATCTGGATCCGAGCAATGCAGAAAAATCAGCGCTAGCACTAGCTGATTTATCCCGTGCAGCGATGTCAACCCAAAGTGTTGTACGTTTAGACGATGAAATTCAAATGTGTAAAGCGTATCTGGATCTAGAACGCTGGCGGTTTGCTGAGCGCTTGAGGGATGACTGGATACTAGAAAATATCATAGGAGATGAGCGTATCCCTGCACTTATTTTGCAGCCGCTCGTAGAAAATGCAGTAAGCCATGCTGTTGAGCCAAACCCCATTGGTGCAGATATTAAAATTTCTATCCATCGAGCTGGGCGCATATTGACGATAGTGATTGCCAACTCCTACAATCCAACATTACAACCTACTCACCAAGGTCATGGTATTGGTCTGAGTAATATCCAGCGTCGTTTGGCGCTATATTATGAACCGTCTGTTGATTTTGAGGTTAATGCCAGTGAAGACAGCTTTACCGTTTCTATTTGTATACCGTTATGAATACGTTAATACCTTACCTCATTGTGGATGATGAACCACTCGCAAGAGCTCGTATTAGACGATTGATGGACAAACAGTTGCGATTTGTCTGTGTGGGTGAAGCGAATAACTCAGCAAGTGCTAGACAAGTACTTGATGAAACGGCGGTCACACTTATTTTTTTAGATATTTCTATGCCAGGAGAGTCCGGTCTGACGTTTGCCACTGAACTTAGACAGCGGTTTCCTCGGATAAAAATTGTTTTTTTAACAGCACACCCAGAATATGCACTTGAGGCATTTGATTTGCATGCTAATGGCTATTTGGTGAAACCGCTGCGCGAAGATAAGTTGATGGCTTTATTGATGACTATTTTCCCAGAAGTAGAAACGATTAGCTATCATGTCGGAAATGAGCTTCGTCATGTGCAATTAGCCGATGTGCTTGTGGCACAAGCAGATGATAAATATACTCGTATTACGTTAAAGTCAGGGACAGATGCACTTGTCGATATATCACTCAAAGCATTGATGGATAAATTCCCCACACACTTTGTACAAATCCACCGAAGCACGCTTGTCAATCGTAATGATATCGCTGTATTGGAGTCGCAGGGACACAAGCACTTTGTTGGTTTAAAGTCGTTATCTGCACGATACGAAGTGAGTCGAAGAGCTTATTCCCAATTAAAAGCGCTACTGTAATAAACCGTTCATCGGCTAAATAAACCTTTCAGACCATTTCACGTTGAGTTTCAGATCCTCCTGTTTACACTGAACCTAGGATAATAATATTCTGGTTCCACTATGAGGATAAAATACAGGCAGCAAGGCTTCACTCTGTTAGAAGTGCTCATTGCCTTTATGATTCTGAGCTTTGGGTTATTAGGCGCGGTGGCGCTGCAAGCAAAAGCAAAACAAGCAAGCTTTGACTCAATGCAAAGAGCGGCGGCAGTTGAGTTGGCCAGTGACATTATGCACCGTATTCGTAGTAACGATGCAACGAATATCGCTACTTTATACAATGTTGATTTTAATAGTACTGAGGCGGTACAAGACACAACGGCATGTTATAACAACTTTTGTAATGCCGCAGCCATTGCACAGACGGATATTGCGAATTGGCGTCGAGCGATTAGAGCGCGAGAAAACACAGGCGCATTGGATAATGCAGTTGTATGTATTAATCCAACGACAGGGGCGGACGCCTCGGGGATCAATGTACAGGTTATCGTAACATGGCGCGGTCGCCAAGCGATGACAGCGCTAGAGAATAACCCCGCAGGTGATTGTGGTGTGGCTGACGATAGGCGCAGGGCGGTTGTAATGCAGACATTTGTACTCATTAGGAGTGAGCCGTGAGAAAAATACTTGGCTTTACTTTGCTAGAAATCATGATAGCTATGTTTATTGGTGCCATGCTTTTAGGTGGCGTTATTGCCACCTATGTTGGAATGAAAGCCACGACAAGCGATACCATGCAAATCGGAGAGCTTCAGGAAAAAGGGCGTTTAGCGTTGTCAATTATGCGTCGTGATATTGAACAAGTTGGTTTTTGGGGCACGTTTTACGACAAAGGGTTTACACTGGATAACCAAAGTGCGCCAGCAAACCCTGGTAATGACTGTTCTGGTGGGATTAACAATGGCAGTTTTCCGAACAACCAACCAGCTAACTTTAGACCAATTTGGGCCACATTTACGACTAATGCTACAGCGCTCGGCTGTGTCACATCTGCAAGACCGCAATCAGAAGTACTACAAGTAAAATTTCTGGAAGGAAACCCGGTCACAACAGTAGGGCTTGTCCCTGACATGGCGGCGATCCGAGACACAAGGTATTACTTTATTGCTCAGCAAGAGCAAGCTGAATTTATTGCTGGGGGTAATATCGCTAATATGCCAAGTGTCAACGCGACGTTATGGCCATACAGTCACCACGTTTATTATGTCAGTGAAGAACAGCAAGTGATCAATAATCGCACCCTTACCATTCCGGTGTTAAGGCGACAACGTTTGCTCGTCAATGGCGGAATGAGTGATGAGTTGGTCATTGAGGGGGTTGAACAAATCCGCTTTGTTTTCGGACTCGATACTGACTATGACGGTCGCGTTGATAGGTATCGACACACAGCCAATATGTCTGAAACCGATTGGGAAGGCACCCGCGGTATTTTGTCGTTACAGCTTTTTGTATTGGTTAGGGTATTGCAACCAGATCCTGACTTTGGCGTACAGGCACGAACATACACTTTAGGAAATGACCCAAATAGACGTGAGCTGACCTACACCGACGCTATTCGTCGCACCGTATTCTCAACCACTATTTCAATGTACAACATGGGAGGCTCATCGTGGGAAATGTAAGACAGCGAGGAGTAGTTTTGATCATGGCCATGGTAATGGTTGTGGCTGTGATGGCGATAGCGGTGACACTGATGAGCACCAGTACACTGGATATTAAAATGACACATGCGGTGATGGAGCGAGAAGAAGCTGAAAGCCTGTTATTTGGTGAAATGCAGCGTCTGATCAGGCAAGAACAAAGGGCGGCAGACAACGTCTTTTTACGTTCACGGCAGCAGCTCGCTGATGATGGTGCAACAGTACAGACTCCTGGCGGTCTTCAAGCTACGGTGACGAATTTAAATAATGGTGAGCTGGAACTATTTTGCCCACGCCAATTTGATTATACCGCAGGCTTTGTTTGCAACATGACAGAGGTAGAGGCCACGGTGGAGTATGGTGATAAGGGTCGTCACAATGTCACAATTGTGATGGGAATCGGCCAAGAAATTGTCAGTGTTTCTAACTAGTATTTCTCGAGTACAGACTATGAATAAGCTCTTTTATGTTATTACCGTTATAGCAATAGTGCTACAGACTGCAAAAGCGGAAGATATAGAACTTTATGTTAAACACAATGTATCAACTCGGGAGCAGCCGAGAGTTTTGATGCTTTTTGATACCTCAGGTAGTATGGCTTGGGATTCACAAAATGGTAAAACCTGCTATGAACGTTACTCTTACAGGTATAGAGGACGCTGGCGGTATGGCTATCGAGAGGCCGAGTGCTTTAACGGTAGTAATTGCTACCAAGCTAACCGATATAACCAAGCTGTTCAAGGTTGTGCCGATAGCCGTTTAAAGGTTGCTAAAGACGCCATGCGTAACTTAGTAACTAAGAATGATGACATTCAATTTGGCTTATCTCGTCTGTATTCATCAAGTGGTGGATATATTTTAAATGGCATTGGCAGCAGCCAGTCTGATATTGTAGATAAAATAAACGCCTTGCCAGCATCGGGGTCAACTCCGCTATCAGAAACGCTGTGGGAGCTTTATAACTACTTAAAAGGCGGAGATGTATATTGGGGAGAGAATGGTGGCTATGACCGAGATAGAAGTATTGAAAGTGGTGGTGATTACATTTCTGCATTTAAGCGTCAGCCCGGTGCAGAAGAGCGCTGTGATACATCTGTAAATTTGATCTTGATGACAGATGGCGATCCAACTAGTGATACCGACTCGAATAATAGCATAGTCAATGAGTATTATTCTGTGTATGGCGCATATCCGGATTATTTTGATGTAAATGCAGGCTCTGGCGTTACCAGAAACTACTTACCAGCATTAGCAAAAGCCATGCGTGGTACTTCGCAGGTAAAGGTTGACTTATATCCGACTACCCCAGATGAACATGATTTTGCACGTGTATTTACCATTGGATTTGGTAATGGGATGTCAGAGCTAGGTAAGGATTTACTTGCTGAAACCGCAGAGCAGGGCGGTGGACAATACCTTCATGCTAATAGCGCAAATGAGTTATCAGACGTACTAAAAACTACCATCACCAACATTCGTAACATTAGCGCTAGCTTCAGCTCGCCAACCGTTTCTGCTAATGCAGAAGATCAAACGCAAACTGGTGATGCGCTTTATTATACTTTGTTCAAGCCTGAAACTCATACACGCTGGCGTGGTAACTTAAAAAAGCTAAAGTTCGAGAATAAGAAGATAATTGGCCAAGAGAAAACGTCAGCAATTGACAGCAAAGGAGCCATTTCAACTAACGTTACAACCTACTGGTCTGAACCAGGCTCAAAAGATGGTAACAATATAGAAAAAGGCGGAGTAAATTACGCGCTTCAAAATCAGATCAGCAGAAAGGTACTATCTGATTTTGGTGGCAGTGCACTGGTTAGTTTTACCTATACTAATGGTAAAAATACCTACGGAGATCATGCTAGTTTAGCTTCAGCTATGGAGATGAGTGGGGCAAGTGAGGGCCAATTACAAGAAGTTTTTGATTGGGCGATGGGTCAAGATGTTGACGATGATGATGGCGACAGTAACCGCTCAGAAAGAAGAGCGGATATTTTCGCCGATCCACTTCACTCAAAGCCTGCTACGGTTGACTATGGTAATGGAGACGTCCGTATTCTCGTCGGTACGAATGCTGGTATGCTGCATATGTTTAAAGACAGTGGTAATAGTGTTAGTGAGAGCTGGGCGTTTATTCCTGGAGAGCTGCTGCCAGTCTTAAACTCAGTTAAGACACAAAAACCAGAAACAAAAATTTATGGGGTCGATGGTCCAATTACGACTTATTTTCATGACCTAAATAAGAACCACAAAGTAGATAATGGTGATAAAGTCTGGGCGTTTGTTGGTTTGCGACGCGGCGGGAATGAGTATTATGGCTTTGATATTACCGACCCTGATTCGCCTAAATTATTGTGGGGTGGGCCTATTTCTGGTGACAAGACCAAGTTTAATCACCTAGGGCAAACGTGGTCGAAGCCGGTTGTTTCTTTTATTGAAAAACAAAAAGAAAGGCCTGTATTAATATTCGCCGCGGGTTATAACACGAATAAAGATAATGTCTCGAGATCAGAAGATAAAGACAATAAGGGCGTAGGGCTTTACATGGTTGATATTATGTCTAGCAATGCTGATATTGTTTGGTCACTAACAGGTGATGCTTTTAAAGGAAAGCATAGTATCGTAGCGGAGCCAACACTGACTGACTCTGATTATGATGGCTTTGTTGACAGAATATATTTGGCCGACACCGCAGGTAGTATTTGGAGAATTGATATTCCTGGTCCAAATCCCAATGATAGCGACGAGCCTTGGACACACTTTGAGCTTGCCCGTTTAGGCAGCTCCGCAGCTGATCAAGATAGGCGTTTTTTCTATCGCCCGACTGTGGCAAGGACATTCTATAGCCAAGTCACAAAGACAGTGAACAGAGACAATGTTAATGATACTCGAATCGATAGGAAAGACACGCCATTTGACGCTATTGTCATTGGTAGTGGCAACCGTTCCAAACCAACAGATTCAAGTGTGACTGACTATTTATTTATGATCCGAGATATACACACCAAAACACAGTCGTTCGTTAATGATATTCCCGAACCCATTGTGGTTGAAGAGTTAATGGAAATGAAAAACGACCCATTTGGTAATGCTGTTAGCGATCTAAATACATTTATCAACCTAGAGGTAGAGCTTAGTAAATTTAAAGGTTGGAAATATCAGCTATCCGGCGGCGAAAAGTCCTTAGCTGCGACAACAGTTATTGGTGGAGTTGCATATTATACTTCCTTTACGCCAGCTGATCAGACAACACAACAGTGCACATTGACAGGTGGTAAAGGACAGCTTTATATGTTTCATCTTCATTATGGAACAGGTAAAACCTATATTACATCACAAGACTTACCTGATACACCGACCATGATCGTGAGAGAAAACGTGGTTTATATCCCAGGTCCTGGTATTGAAGCCGGTCCTGATGCAAGTACGCCATTTGCGCCACCAAGTATTCCGAGTGAGCCGGTTCCTGTCGTCGGAGAAAATGGTTTAATCGAAATTTTTAAAAGTAAAAGTACAGGAATAAGAACTAGGCAGCTTTACATCTATAAACGGGAAGAAAGTGATGAGAAAAATTAACGGGCTACCTCATAATCGTCGGGGCTTTACGTTAATCGAAGTCATGATAGTGGTGGTAATAATTGGCATCATGTCAGCTATAGCGTACCCTAATTATACTGACTACGTCAGACGAGGTGCACGTGCTGAGGCGATGGCTGTGTTGCTCGATGCAGCAAATAAGCAAGAACAGTTTTTTGTTGATAATCGTCGCTACTCCAATGATTTAGGTGCAATAGGAGTACCTCGGGAAACAGGTAATGGTTACTTTGTTATTACCTTACAAAATGTCACTGTAGATACGTTCAGGGTTGTTGCAACTGCAACTGCGGGCCCAGTAAGAGGAGACCAAGAATGTCCAGCACTAACAATTGACGAGCTTGGTGTGCGTGGCGTAGCTGGCGTAGTAGGGCAAGCCCAAATTGATCGTTGTTGGGAGCGATAAGCACACATCATGAGGGAGATGTCACTCCCTCATTGATTACACTTCTCAGTATCTTTAAGTGTACTACGTCCAGTGTAACTAACTGATAGTGCAAGTCCTGATGTATTGCTACTATTGCAGTAAATAAACGTACCATTATATAACCCTGCAAGGTGGCCAAAACGGCGAAATACCACAGCATGGCGAGGATAAACTAATGTATCTCCACGCGTTGTTGAGTCAAATACACTTAACTTAACGTCTTTACCTGTAAAAATACCTACAGGGTAATAGTCTACAAATATCGTAATAGACTTATGCCAATCACGTTTGTCGCAACGGTCTTTGTTTAAGGGGCAAAGTGTGACAGTCGCATCATTAGCAACAGCTTTAATACGAGCAAAGTTAATTGCACGCCTTAATGCCTCTAACTTAAATTCAGCATTGTTAGCGCGTAACGACGAACTAAGAAATGGTAGCGTCAACGCGCTAACAATAAGAATAATGGTGATGCAAACTAAGCTTTCTAAAAGTGAGAAACCAAATTGACGACGCATATCCTTTGCCTCGAAATGATCATATAAAGGAGCGTAGCGTCACTATGGCTAAAAACAAGGAAAGTGAAAAGCTTTCAAGTTAACTGACATGATGTCTAAACAGAAAATAGGCTGCCTGGTTACGTTAGTTGATTAACTCACTGTTTATTCCGAAATCAGGTTAATTAACCCGAGATCGGTTTAAGCCATCAGTTCATCAATAGAAATTGATGGCTTTTTTTCTTTGTGGCTGTATGCA
>NZ_JABWPQ010000041.1:0-22483 GCF_013366255.1 Pseudoalteromonas sp. McH1-7
GTCGCCATCGCTTGTTTCTCTCAATCCTTGAGTGCAGAGTTAAAGCGTAGCCGACTTTTAAAAAAGGCACAAATTAGAGGTGGGTGTCCTTGGTTTATTGTCCCAAATTAGAGGTGGGTGTCCTTGGTTTATTGTCCTTATCCTTGGTTTATTGTCCTTGGTTTATTGCTTGGTTTATTATTGTTCACCTTAGATAGCAGTGCAGCCCATCAAGAACAGATGATGCAGTTGTTGTCTGACCCATCGAAAGCGGCTCAGTTTGCACGAGTAGTGTTAGATATGTTGAATGGTCTAAAAGGGTAGTCTACTGGAGCTAGGGAAAAGGGTTGATGTGCGCTTATGTGTCAGCGCATGTACAAAAAGATGAGCTTAGTAACGTTACGACAAGTAAGATAAAAGTCTCAATCTACTTTACCAAGATAGGGGTCTAGATAATTGCCTCGGGTAGGATGAAGTAGCTCATGAGCGCTCCTATGGAGATTCCCGAATTTATAAAAGTTAATATATTATTTCGTTTCTCCCATTGGCTTTGTCTTAATTTATAATAAGTCGGCCGTTTGATGAGTATAAGGCTGTAAACGCAATTGGTTAAGTTTGCAAATTAATCAGAAATAGCGCCTAATAGGGCGCTATTTTTGTCTGTTACGGAAGTAAGATGAGTAAATACGCCTTGATTTTTCCGCCCAATTTTAAGCTAGTTTTGTACGCTATGGCGGTGATGTGTGTTGTACAGGTGTTAGGTGGTCTTTTTGGCTTCCCCGTCTATCGATTTGGGATTGTGCCTCATGATATTCACCATTTAAGTAGTGTCTTTACCGCACCTTTTGTACACGGTAGCTGGGGGCATTTGATGAGTAATTTACTGGGGCTAAGTATCAGTGGTTATTTGGCTGCGAGATTACCTAAGTTCAAGCGTTCAACATTTTTTATTGTGGTTGCGACAGGGCTGCTGGTGTGGCTGTTTGCTGGAAATGCCAATCACATTGGCGCATCAGGCATCGTAATGGGTTACTTTGGCTTATTGCTAGGGGCTGCACTGTTTAATCGAGACATTCTTGGGATCGTGAGCTTTGTAACGCTGTTGGTGCTGACTTACTATGCCAATATAAGTTTTTTAGCGACCTTGTTTGACTTCTCTGCTCAAACGAGTAGTTCTAGCCATATTTTTGGTTTTTTAAGTGGGCTCCTCGCGGCTTATATCACCAAGCCCAAGCGTGTCTAATATAACCTGCCTGTGACGGCAGGTTATTAAGTTTCAGTTTGGCCAATTACCAGATACGGACGCGCTCTTCTGGTGCTAGATATAGTTTATCACCCGGTTTCACATCGAATGCTTTGTACCAAGCATCATGGTTACGAGGTGCTAACGCTCTGAAGCGGCCAGGAGCGTGAGTGCCTGCGCGCAGCTGGTTTAACATGCTTTGTTCAGTACGCTTTTCTTTCCATACTTGTGCCCAAGCAAGGAAGAAGCGCTGATCACCAGTTAAGCCATCGATGATAGGCGCTTCTTTACCATTGAGGCTAAGCTTGTACGCATGGTAAGCCATGGCTAGGCCACCAACATCGCCGATGTTTTCACCAAGGCTGTTACGACCATTTACAAAGTTGCCTTCGATAGGTTCGTACTTGCTGTATTGCGCAGCGAGCTTGTCAGCTTTTGCTTCGAATGCAGCGCGGTCAGCATCAGTCCACCAGTTACGTTGAATACCTTTTGCATCAGACTTAGAACCTTGGTCGTCAAAACCATGTCCCATTTCATGACCGATCACTGCACCGATACCGCCGTAGTTTACTGCCGGATCGGCGTTCGGGTCGAAAAATGGCGGTTGTAAGATTGCCGCAGGGAAAACAATTTCATTGAATGAGCTATTGTAATAGGCGTTAACGCGTTGCGGTGTCATACCCCAGCGGTTGCGATCTGTTTTTTCAAGCTCTTTCGCCACACTGTCGTTTCTGAAGAATTGACGTAGATTTTGAACATTGCCAACTAAATCATTGTTCTTAAGTGTTAGCCCTTCAAATGACTGCCATACATCAGGGTAACCAATTTTAGGCACGAATGCTGCGAGTTTTGCTTGTGCATTAACTTTTGTTTCTGCGCTCATCCAGTCAAGATTTTCAATGCGCTCACCTAGTGCTTTACGCAGGTTTTCAACTAGCTCAGACATCTGCTCTTTTGATGACTCAGGGAAGTGTTTATCTACGTACACTTTACCAATTGCAAAGCCTAATGACTGTGTGCCTGACATTTGGCTTACTGCACGCTTCCAACGAGGGCGAGGCTCTTGTTGGCCGCTTAAATGTTTACCGAAAAACTCAAAATTGGCATTAAAAATTTCTTCAGATAGCAATCCAGCATTTCCACTGATGGTGTGAAAAGTCAGGTAGTCTTTCCATACCGCTAAATCTTCTTTGTTGACAAGATCAATCATTGCTTTGATCGGATCAGGCTGAGACATGTTAAGTTGTGGTACTTGGTAACCCGTTTGCTCAAAGTATAGATCCCAGTTAAACCCAGGATATTCTTTTGCTAAGTCTTCACGCTTAATTTGGTTAAGGGTGAGGTCGCGGTTACGACGCTTTTCACGTGGCCAGTGGCCTTCTGCCATTTTAGTTTCAAGAGCAAGTATTGCTTGTGCTCGCTCTGTGGTATTGTCTAGACCTGCAAACTTAAGCATAGTGGCAATGTGGTTAATGTACTCTGCACGAGTATTAACAAAGCGCTGGGCATCCTCTAAATAATATGAGCGATCAGGTAAACCTAAACCCCCAGCTCCCATCGACATTTCATATTTGTTAGGGTCTAGGCGGTTGAACCACATACCACCACCAATTGGTGAATTGGCACCAGTTAACCAAGCTTGACCAAAGGTTTTTATTAGGCCATCAGTGTTGTCAATTGATTTAATCTCATCTAATAAACCTTGAATTGGCGTGATTCCAAGCTTATTAAGCGTTTCAACATCCATAAATGCGTTGTAGAAGTCGGCAATGAGTTGCTCTTGAGCATTCAGGTTTTCTCGAGAAACAATATCTTCAATGATAGCATTGACTTGCTTTTCACTGCGTTCAGCAAGCGCGGTAAAGGCACCGTAGCGTGTCTTATCTGCTGGCATTTCATAGTTATTGTACCATGTACCACTGGCGTACATAAAAAAGTCATCGCCAGGCTTTACGCTTTCATCACGGGCTGTTAAGTCTACGCCAAACGTGCCTAATTCTGCTTTTTCAGTTGTGATTGTTGCTTCGGCTGGTGTATTTGATTGACTTGTTGATACCTTTTGCTCCGAGCATGCTGTTAGCATAATGGCAGCTATGGTGCTTGCGATAATTGTTTTTTTCATTATTAGCTCTCTATGATTATGTCGAGAAGTCAGCCCTTTTTGCAGCTAAATGTTACTACTTTCGGGAATGCTACCATTGTCCGGTGATTATGTCTCAGCTGCAAGCATTTGAGCTGAATTGGTGGTTAATTCAAGGCGAATGATTTTATTAAAGCAAAAATTGCTTGGGATTGAGGTTTTGCCGTTGCTGCTTTTCGTGCCGCGCTTTAAATCAGTATGAATATCCCTTATCATCTCGGCATTATTAAAGGTGCATGTGCACCGAACAAGCTACGAGAAGCTCATTTATGCAATTATCACCTAGTCTGACCGCGCTTATCGAAGCGCTACGTTGTTTACCTGGCATTGGACCTAAATCTGCTCAACGTATTGCTTTTCATTTATTGGAGCGAGATAGAGAAGGTGGCTCGCAATTAGGACAGTGTTTGAGTCATGCGATGCAGGCTATTGGCCACTGTAACAGCTGCCGTACCTTTAGTGAGGTTGATATTTGCGATATATGCCTGAGTATAAAGCGCCAAGATACAGGTCTACTTTGTGTCGTTGAGTCGCCAACAGATGTACTAGCAATCGAGCAAACAGGGCAATATAGTGGTTTATATTTCGTATTAATGGGTCACTTATCACCGCTTGATGGTATTGGCCCAAATGAAATTGGTTTAGATGTGCTAGAGCGCAAACTCAATGACGGCAACATTAACGAAGTTATTTTAGCGACCAATCCAACGGTTGAAGGCGAAGCAACGGCACATTACATCTCAGAACTTTGCCACAAATATGGTGTTGATGCGTCACGTATAGCTCATGGCATGCCGGTTGGTGGTGAGCTTGATTTAGTTGATGGGATGACATTAATGCACGCGTTTAGCGGTCGTAAAAAGCTATAAACTATTTTTATTGTTCTGTTTTTAAGCAAACTCACAAAAAAGCAGGGCTGCATGTTAAAAATTTAATTTAGTCTCTTGAAAGTTTGTTCTCTCCCCCCATATAGCTAGCATAATGATTTAGAACACTGCACTAATTGCTTATATTGGAGAGAACAATGTCCGCAGCTCAAAAAGAAACATTAGGCTTTCAAACAGAAGTCAAACAATTACTAAACCTAATGATCCACTCTTTATACTCAAATAAAGAGATCTTTTTACGCGAATTAGTATCTAACGCTTCAGATGCGGCTGACAAACTACGTTACCTTGCATTGCAAAATGGCGACCTTTACGAAGGCGATGCAGAGCTACGTGTTCGCCTTAGCGCTGATAAAGATGCTAAAACCATCACCATTTCAGACAATGGGATTGGTATGACGCGTGATGAAGTGATCAGTTCATTAGGTACTATTGCAAAATCAGGCACAGCCGATTTCTTTAAAAACCTAACGGGCGATCAAGCAAAAGATTCACAATTGATTGGCCAGTTTGGTGTTGGTTTTTACTCAGCATTTATTGTCGCTGATAAGGTGACTGTACGTACTCGTAAAGCTGGCGAGTCTCAAGCGGTTGAGTGGGAATCACAAGGCGAAGGTGACTTTACCATTGCTGAAGTTGAAAAAGCAGAACGTGGTACAGAAATCACACTACACCTACGTGAAGAAGAAAGTGAGTTCCTAGAAACGTATCGTCTACGCGGTATAGTGACTAAATACTCAGACCACATTTCTATTCCGGTAGAACTTTACAAAGACCCAGTTCCTGAGTCAGAAGGTCCTGACGGTGAAAAAATCGAAGCGCAGCCTGGCGAGTGGGAAGCAATTAACAAAGCGACAGCACTTTGGACACGTGACAAATCTGAGATCAGTGAAGAAGAGTATAAAGAATTCTACAAACACGTTGGTCATGACTGGGAAGAACCGCTTTCATGGGCTCACAATAAAGTAGAAGGTAAAACCGAGTACACTAGCTTACTTTATATCCCTAAAAAAGCGCCATTCGATTTATACAACCGTGAACGTCAGGCCGGTCTTAAACTGTATGTACAGCGTGTATTTATCATGGATGACGCTGAACAGTTTATGCCAAGCTACTTACGTTTCGTTAAAGGTTTATTAGATTCTAACGATTTGCCACTTAACGTATCTCGTGAAATCCTACAAGATAACAAGATCACGCAAGCTATTCGTAAGGGCTGTACGTCTCGTGTACTCAAAATGCTTGAGCGTATGGGTAAAAACAAACCAGAAGACTATCAAACATTCTGGAATGAGTTTGGTAATGTAATTAAAGAAGGCCCAGCAGAAGATTTTGCAAACAAAGAAGCCATTGCAAAATTACTGCGTTTTAGCTCTACACATACAGACGAAAAGACGCAAAATGTGTCGCTTGAACAGTATATTGAGCGCATGAAAGAAGGCCAAGACAAGATCTACTATGTTGTGGCTGACAGCTTTGAAGCAGCGAAAAGCTCTCCTCACCTTGAAATCTTCCGTAAGAAAGGGATTGAAGTGTTGCTATTGAGCGACCGTGTTGATGAGTGGATGATGAGCCACATGACTGAGTTTGACGAGAAGCAACTTCAATCAATTACTCGTGGTGACTTAGACCTTGGTGATATGGATGATGAAGAAACTAAGAAGGCACATGAGGAAAGTGAAAAAGAAGTTGAAGGTCTAGTTGAACGTGTGAAAACCGTACTTGGTGATAAGGTAAAAGAAGTTCGCTTCACGCATCGTCTAACAGACTCTCCAGCTTGTGTGGTAGCTGATGACAACGACATGAGCTCGCAAATGCAAAAGCTAATGGAGCAAGTGGGCCAAGCTGTTCCTGAGTCTAAGCCTGTATTTGAGCTTAACCCAGAACACCAATTAGTTAAGCACTTAAATAATGAGCAAGACGAAGACAAGTTTGGTCAGTGGGCTGAAGTACTGCTAGACCAAGCTATGTTAGCTGAACGTGGCAGCTTGAAAGACCCGGCAGGCTTCGTTAGCCGTTTGAACAAACTCATGTTAGATCTACAAAAATAGACCACTTAATTAAGCTGAATGCTAACATCTTAGCTTGATGAGGAAAAAGGCCGGACATCTTGATACAGTGTCCGGCCTTTTTTATGTCAATAACTCAGTAATTATAAAGTAGCAGGCTAAAGGGCTTGCAACGCAGATACCGCATCATCATAGTTTGGCTCTTTCGCCAAATTCTCAACTAATTGCTTGTAAACCACCTTATGCTCTTTATCGAGTACAAAGATAGCACGGCTAAGTAACCCCATATCTTTGATGAGCAAGCCATAATTCTCACCAAATGAATGCCATACAGCATCAGATAATGTTTTTACTTTGTCGATATTTTCAGCTTTACAAAAGCGCTTTTGTGCAAAAGGGAGGTCGGCGCTGATAGTCAACATGGCGACATCAGGGAATTGACTCGCTACTTTTTCATTGAAATGTTTAGTTTGTAAACTGCATGTACCTGTATCTAGGCTTGGTACGACGCTAATTAATACCGCACGATTGCTAAAGTCAGCCAATGTGACCGGAGTAAAGTCAGCATCAGCGACTTTAAAATCAGGTGCAGCTTGACCGGTTTCAACCCCACGACCAAGTAAAACAACGGCTTTACCTTGCGCTTTTACTTTGCCCATATCGACAGTATTTTCAGGTAAATCATAGGCAAAAGATGCCACACTAAACAGGCTACTCGCCAAAACTAACGCTTTGAGCATAAAGTATTCCTTTTGAAGTTAACTTAATTGATTTGAGTGTATTATACTGACAGTAAGGAACCAAGCTTAAGTGACATTTAGATTGTAAAAATGACGTTGTTTTATTAACATGTGTCGCAATTTTAAGCTTTTATCTCATAAATATAATTAAACCTTCCCTGCACATTGCCGATATGCAATGGGAAACAGAAAGAGAGCTTGTATGTCTACATTAGTCCTAATTTGTGACGATTCAAAACTTGCCCGTCGGCAGTTGGCGCGTTCGCTGCCAGATGACTGGGATATTAAAGTGGAATTTGCGGAGAACGGACTTGACTGTATCAAACAAATTGAAGCGCTTTCTCCGGAGATACTCTTCTTAGATTTAAACATGCCGCAAATGGATGGCTATGAAGTGCTGCAAGCGATCAGTGAACAAGATCTCTCCGTGCTTACCGTCGTGGTGTCTGGTGATATTCAGCCTAATGCTCATCAGCGTGTGATTGAGCTGGGGGCGATAGATTTTATCCGCAAGCCCTGTGATGCCGCCAAACTTGCTGAAATCATTGAGCACCATGGTATAAAAGACAAAGCAATCAGAGAAAGTTTGGTTCATAAGCTTGGCGAGCAGATAGACCCTGAAATTCGTGATATCTATCAAGAATTAACGAATGTCGCCATGGGTCAAGCCGGTGATTTGCTAGCGAGGTTACTCAACGTCTTTGTTGAATTACCTATTCCGAATGTCAACGTGTTAGAAGTTAACGAGCTTCACATGGCCTTACAAGCCATAGATGCTAGCGCAACGACATCTGGAGTTTGCCAAGGTTTTATTGGCGGTGGTGTTTCCGGTGAGGCGTTGCTATTGCTAAATGACTCTAGTTTTAAGGAAATCGCTTCTTTGATGAATTACCATGGGGAGTTGAACACAAAAGTTGAGTTAGAGCTGTTGATGGACATTAGTAATATCTTGATTGGTGCCATTCTTACTGGTTTATCAAAGCAGCTTGATATGCCATTTAGTCAGGGGCATCCAGTGGTGCTCGGGCAGCATTGTGATGTTGCTGAGCTGGTAAAGGCTAACAAGGCAAGGTGGCAACGAACGTTAGCAATAGAGATAAGTTATGGCATTGAAAACCATAATATAAATTGCGATTTGATGCTATTATTCACGGAAGACTCGCTGAAAACCCTAAAATATAAAGTAGCCTACTTATTGGATGATTAACTATGCCAGCAGCCGATTTTGACATGAATGAAATCCATTGGTTAATGGATATGTTTAACACCGTAGATGTTGGCCTCGTGGTGCTCGACCGTGACTACAAGGTATGTATCTGGAATGGTTTTATGGAGAATCATTCAGGGTTATTACCAAGCGCTGTAAAAGACAAAGATATATTCGACTTGTTTCCAAGTATTGATGAGCAATGGTTTCGTTCAAAAGCAGAGCCCGTTTTTGTACTTAAAAATCGCTCTTTCACCATTTGGGAGCAGCAACCTTACATATTTCGCTTTAGAAACTATAGGCCAATTACGGGTAAAGCGGACTATATGTATCAAAATGCCACCTTTATTCCACTGACAACCGTCACTGGTGATGTCGGTCATATCTGTGTGATCATTTACGACGTAACTGACGAAGCAATCAATAAACTAGAGCTAGAGTCATTAAATAAACAGTTAGAAAAGATCAGCCGCACGGATAGTCTAACTCAGTTGCATAACCGTGGGTTTTGGGAAGAAACTCTCAAGCAGGAGTTTAAAAGGCTGAAGCGCAGTCAAGGCCAAAGTGCATTGCTAATGTTCGATATTGACCACTTTAAACGCATCAATGATGAATATGGGCATAGCGGAGGAGATGAGGCTATTCGCCACATTTCCGATCTGTTGCGAAAAACCCTCAGAGAAACGGACACCGCAGGACGTTATGGTGGTGAAGAATTTGCAGTTACTTTACTCGATACTGACGTCAAAGGTGCGGTTACATTTGCAGAAAGACTGCGTTCACTAATAGAAAATTCGTCTATTTACTACGATGAGCAACAGATAAAAATTACCGTGAGCCTAGGCGTTGCAGCTTTTAAAGAAACTTTTGACAAGCATGAGCAGTGGATTGAAGCCGCTGATAGCGCACTGTACGTTTCAAAAGAAGGTGGAAGGAATAAGGTAACCGTTTATTCAGAGGAAATGGACGGCGAGTCCTAAGACGAGTCCTAACCTGAGATGCTGCCATAAAAACCAAGACTATGGCGCCTTCTTCGCTATTGGCATCGAGTCGTGAGGTGAAAAGGAAAGGGCAGTTAACATCCTTAGGCTAGAGCAAGATTAAGGCTTAAGGCGAACTTTAAAAAAACAAGTAAGTTCACAACATGCTCAGGCTTTGGAGTATAAAGCCAGCTGCTTACCTATTTACCTTTGTCTTTAATAAAACCTAGTGCTCTCTTTATGGAGGTGAAATTAAGTGGTGTTATCGCCTTAAACACACCACTTAATTGAACAAACCGATAAGCCAAGTATCATTCACCTTCGGTTTCTGGACATTGTGCGATTTGCTCTACTTTACCCGTTTCATCAACTTGCTCAAGGCGAACTTTAAACCCCCATAAGCGATAAAGGTGCTTTATCACCTCTTGCTTCGACCCTGCAAGTGGGATCCCACCCTGTGGGATGTATCTAAGAGTTAGCGATCTATCACCTCTGATATCAACATCGTAGACTTGAATATTTGGTTCATGATTACTCAAATTATACTGTGCAGAAAGTGCGCTGCGAAGCTGCTGATAGCCCATTTCATCATGGATAGCACCAACTTCTAGATGCGGTGATTTTTGCTTGTCAACAATAGTAAAAAGTTTAAAGTCACGCATCAGCTTTGGTGATAAAAATTGACTAATAAAGCTCTCATCTTTAAAGTTTTGCATCGCAAAGTGCAGAGTATCCAGCCAATTGCTTCCTGCAAACTCAGGGAACCATTGTTTATCTTCCTGAGTCGGGTTTTCACAAATACGACGAATATCTACCATCATATTAAAGCCCAATGCGTACGGATTAATACCAGAGTAAAATTTACTGTTGTAAGGGGGCTGGTAAACTACATTGGTATGGCTCTGTAAGAACTCCAACATAAAGGAATCACTTAATTTTCCCTCATCATATAGGTGGTTCAATATGGTGTAATGCCAAAATGTTGCCCAGCCTTCGTTCATAACTTGGGTTTGTCTTTGAGGATAAAAATACTGTGATACTTTACGAACAATACGTATTATTTCACGTTGCCATGACTCAAGTAGTGGGGCATTTTTCTCAATAAAGTATAAGATATTCTCTTGAGGCTCCGTTGGGAAGCGTGGACGGTCGTGTGTTTCTTGATCTTCGCCTTTTGGTATTGTGCGCCAAAGTTCATTAACCTGAGACTGTAAATAGTCTTCACGTTCTTGTTGGCGCTTCTGCTCCTCAAACATAGATATACGTTGTGGACGCTTATAACGATCAACGCCGTAGTTCATCAGCGCATGGCAAGAGTCAATCAGGTTTTCTACTTCGTCTATGCCGTACTTTTCTTCGCATTTAGCGACATAGTTTTTTGCGAATACTAAATAGTCAATGATAGACGACGCGTCCGTCCATGTCTTGAATAAATAATTACCTTTGAAGAATGAGTTATGCCCATAACAAGCGTGTGCCATAACCAGCGCCTGCATCGGCAAAGTATTTTCTTCCATAAGGTAAGCGATACAGGGATCTGAATTGATCACAATTTCATACGCCAGTCCCATTTGACCGCGTTTGTAAGTTTGTTCTGTTTGAATAAATTTTTTGCCGTAGGACCAATGCGCATAACCAATAGGCATACCGACACTGGAGTACGCATCCATCATTTGTTCGGCCGTGATCACCTCAATTTGATTAGGGTAGGTATCTAGTCTGTAATGCTCTGCTACACGAGCAATTTCTTGATGATAAGTATCAAGTAAATCAAAAGTCCAATCAGGACCATCGTCTATTGGCTTATAGGTCATCGCACAACCTCCCAAAATTATGCAGCGCTTTGCTTATCTTTGTTCTTTTTGAACAGCTCTCTGAAGATAGGGTAAATATCCTCTACGCTTCGAATGTGTTGCATAGCAAAATTATCAAAGGCATTAGCTACTCCTTGATACTCTCGCCATAGGCTTTGATGCGCCCGGGTCGTTATTTCAATGTAAGCATAATACCGTACAGTTTTGAGCAGTTTACTTGAAAGTATTTGAGTACATTGCGGCGAATCGTCTGCCCAATTGTCGCCATCTGAAGCTTGTGCTGCGTATATATTCCAGTCGCCCTGCGCGTAGCGTTCTTGAATAATCTCATCCATTAGCTTCAGTGCACTTGAGACGATAGTACCCCCCGTTTCTTGCGAATAGAAAAACTCTTGCTCGTCCACCTCTTTGGCTTGAGTATGGTGGCGGATATATACCACCTCTATATCTTTATATGTTCGGGTTAAAAACTGATATAGCAAAATATAAAAACGCTTTGCCATATCTTTGGTCGCTTGATCCATAGAACCAGATACGTCCATCAAGCAAAACATAACCGCTTTGCTGGTGGGGTGGGGGCGTCGCTCGTAATTACGAAAACGCAGATCGTAATTGTCGATGAAAGGCACCGCAGCAATTTGTGCTTTCAATATTTCAATACGTTGCTCGATATCAATTATCTTTTGTTGCGGAGGCACCGGCTCAGCTAACAAATTGGCTAATTCCTCTTCTAACTCTTTTAATTCGCGCCTTTTGCTTGATGTCATAGCTATGCGTCGTGCCATAGAGCCTTTTAGACTTCGTACAATGTCTAAGTTGCTTGGCATACCATCGTTACAAAAGCCCGCCCGATGTGTTTTCATTTGCATCAGTTTATCCAACTGACTCTGTTGCAGGTTAGGCAGCTCTAAATCTTCAAACAATAAATCTAAATATTCATCTTTAGAAATAGAGAAAACAAAATCGTCTTGGCCTTCCCCTTGGTCACTTGCCTCGCCCTCACCACCACCACCTCCCTGACCGGAAGGCGGGCGCTGAATTTTGTCACCTGTAGAAAATTGATCATTACCAGGGTGAATAAGCTCTCTATCTCCCCCCTTACCTTGATGGAAAGTAGGTTCGCTAATGTCTCTTTGTGGAATAGAAATGCTTTCGCCACTTGAGACATCAGTCACACTTCGTTTGTTAATCGCCTCTGATACCGCCTTTTTTATCTGCTTTTTGTAGCGGCGGATAAAACGCTGGCGGTTCAGAGTGCTCTTATTTTTGCCGTTAAGACGGCGATCAATAAAATGCGCCATATAACACCCTCTTTAATGCTTACAAGTTACTGAGACTTTCTTACTCTTAAATACCATTCAGAGAGTAAGCGAACTTGTTTTTGGGTATAGCCTTTGTCAACCATGCGATTGACGAAATCCTCATGCTTCTTCTGGTCTTCAGCCGAGGTTTTTGCATTAAATGAAATAACAGGAAGTAAGTCCTCTGTATTAGAAAACATCTTTTTCTCAATAACGGTTCTTAGCTTTTCATAGCTAGTCCATACCGGATTATCACCATTATGGTGGGCTCTGGCTCTCAAGACAAAATTGACGATTTCATTTCGAAAATCTTTTGGATTTGAAATACCCGCGGGTTTTTCGATCTTCTCAAGTTCTGCATTTAATGCTGCGCGGTCAAACAACTGACCAGTGTCTGGATCTCGGTACTCCTGATCTTGGATCCAAAAGTCTGCATAGGTTACATAACGGTCAAATATATTTTGTCCATACTCAGAGTACGATTCTAGGTATGCTGTTTGTAATTCCTTACCAATAAACTCAACATATTGAGGAATAAGATAGCCTTTCAAGTGGCTCAAGTAACGCTCCTGAACTTCTGCGTTAAATTGCTCTCGCTCTATTTGTTGCTCTAATACATAAAACAAATGAACTGGATTTGCTGCAACTTCACTGTGGTCAAAGTTGAAGACGCGTGAAAGTATTTTAAACGCAAATCGAGTGGAGAGACCGTTCATCCCCTCATCTACTCCCGCATAGTCACGATACTCTTGATAAGACTTAGCTTTGGGATCTGTATCTTTTAAACTCTCTCCATCATACACTCGCATTTTGGAATAAATACTTGAGTTTTCAGGCTCTTTAATCCGCGACAGTGCCGAAAATTTAGCTAAAGTTTCTAGCGTGCCAGGGGCACATGGAGCTTGCCGCAATTCGCTATTTTCTATGAGCTTCTCGTAGATTTTTACTTCTTCTGATACGCGTAGGCAATAAGGCACTTTAACGATATAAACGCGGTCTAAAAACGCTTCATTATTTTTGTTGTTTTTGAAGGTTTGCCATTCAGATTCGTTAGAGTGCGCAAGGATCAGCCCACTAAAGGGAAGTGCAGAAATACCCTCCGTGCCGTTATAGTTTCCTTCCTGAGTTGCAGTTAATAACGGGTGTAGCACTTTGATGGGGGCTTTAAACATCTCAACAAACTCCATTAACCCCTGGTTTGCAAGGCAAAGTGCACCTGAATATGCGTAGGCATCAGGATCATTTTGAGCAAAGTGTTCAAGCTTACGAATGTCTACTTTACCCACTAGCGCTGAGATGTCTTGGTTGTTTTCATCGCCAGGCTCTGTTTTAGCGATGGCTATTTGGTCAAGTATAGATGGATACCGCTTTACAACAGTGAATTTAGTAATATCACCGTTGTACTCATGTAAGCGTTTGGTAGCCCATGGCGACATTATAGTTTTAATATAGCGGGTAGGGATTCCGTACTCTTTTTCTAACAAGTCAGCGTCTTCTTGAGGACTGAACAGGCAAAGTGGGTGGTCGTTAACTGGTGAGCCTTTTAGCGAATACACCGGTACTTTTTGCATTAAATATTTTAATTTCTCGGCGATAGAAGACTTACCCCCACCAACAGGACCGAGTAAATAGAGCACCTGCTTACACTCTTCAAGCCCTTGGGCTGCGTGTTTGAGATAAGAGACTATCTGTTCAATAGCGTCTTCCATGCCATAAAACTCGTTAAATGCAGGGTATCTTGCTATTACTCTATTGGAAAACAGTCTACTTAGCCTCGCATCTTTAGATGTGTCAATCATCTCCGGTTCGCCAATCGCCATTAATAGTCGCTCTGGGGCGCTGGCATAGGCTGATTTATCATTTTTACAAATTTCAAGAAATTCCGCGATAGTGTACTCTTCTTCTTGCGCGGCTTCATATCTGGCCTGATAATGTTCAAATATTGTCATAACGACCTCCAGTAAGCTACCTTGTATGGATTGCGGATCATAGATTAGGAAAGGTTACTTAAAGCTTAGTCGTGATATGAATAATACCCAAAAAAAACTAGATTTTTTATGTATTAATGTTGAATTACAGGCGCAAAAAAGGGTGCCTTAGCACCCTCATTATTGCATCAATGATGATAGTTGATGTTAAGCTAGGTTGCTGTTTGCAAAGTCCCAGTTAACAAGTGCCCAGAAACCCTTTAGGTATTCAGGACGGACGTTACGGTAGTCGATATAGTAAGCGTGTTCCCAAAGATCAACTGTGATAATTGGTGTAACACCTTCTTCAGTCAGCGGCGTAGCTGCGTTTGAAGTATTTACGATATCTAAAGAGCCGTCAGCAAGTTGAACTAACCAAGTCCAACTTGAGCCAAAGTTATTTACCGCTTTGTCATTAAAAGCTTCTTGGAACGCAGCAAATGAGCCCCATTTCGCGTTGATTAGCTCCGCAACTTTACCTGTTGGTTCGCCACCTGCATTTGGTGCTAAGCTGTGCCAGTAGAACGTATGGTTCCAGATTTGAGCAGCATTGTTGAAAACACCACCTTCAGAGCTACAAACGATCTCTTCTAGTGATTTACCTTCGAAGTCAGTACCTTCAATTAAACCATTTAGCTTTACAACATAAGTGTTGTGGTGTTTGCCGTGGTGGAATTCTAACGTCTCTTGAGAGATGTGCGGCTCAAGTGCGTTTAGTGCATAAGGTAGTGACGGTAGTTCAAATGCCATATTAATCTCCATTTTTTTGGTTGATTTGCCAACAACTCATACGAAAGCAAGCTAACATTAGCCCACTTTTCTATACCATTGGCTTTTATAGTGATACTATAATTCCTGACTATTTTACTCAAGTTTTGGCAAACAGCAATGCGTGCCAGTGACTTAATGACTTATAATACATATTCTTTGTGAACCGATGCCAAATAGCAGCCTTCACATGGGCAATAAATGAGCTCAGTTTAGGCGCTATACCGTTGCTTCTAACCTATCGTGCGGCTGGCGTAGTGGTTTACTAATGTGTGTTGTAATAGTGAGTAGCAAGCTAAAGTGCCGATATTAGCGTGCTGTACATAAATATCGGAAAAACGTCATTTTGAGGTAACTAATGGAAACTATTGATAAGATTAAACAACAGATCGAAGAAAACCCAATTATTCTTTATATGAAAGGGTCTCCTAAACTCCCTAACTGTGGTTTTTCTTCGCAAGCATCTCAGGCTTTGATGGCGTGCGGTGAGCAGTTTGCGTATGTAGATATACTACTAAACCCTGATATTCGTGCAGAGCTACCGCATTATGCAAACTGGCCTACCTTTCCACAACTTTGGGTTGAAGGTGAGCTGATTGGTGGTTGTGACATCATTATTGAGATGTTCCAAAAAGGTGAGCTTCAACCACTAATCTCAGAAACAGCTGCTAAGTATAAAAAAGATGATGCAGCGGCTGAATAATGTCATACCTGGCAGAGCATAGGCTCTGCCGCCCTAACTTTTCTGGTTAACTTCCTCCCTTTTTATACTTTTACTCGTTTATTAATCGCCTGATCCCTTCACTAGACAATTACTCGTTTCAATTTGGATCCAACTTTTGTTTATTTAGTTGACGTGTACGTCAACTAAAACAGGTTTGCCGCTGCATATTTATATAGCCATTCTCATGTAGTGCTTGTTAGCCAGTCTTTGGTTTATAGTAATTGTGTGAATATTTATTCATATTTTAATTTTGGTTACGTTTACGTAAACGTTTACCTGTGAGGATCTTGTGGCCATTACACACTTCTTGATACCGGTGTCATTTTGCAAATTTATATTCAATATTTTCAAAATGATAAATTTTGATTGATTTGGGCAACTTGTATTACCAATGAGAAATATTCAACTTAATGAATATGTATTCATTTTTGTGTTGACTCTACTTTCAATCAAGGCTAATTTTGAGTATCTGCCAGCATTTCGTCGTACCGTCATGGGCTGGCCGTTGTAGCAAGGGGAGGAGTCTATGCTATATGACTCAAAATTAGAAAAAGATAACTGTGGGTTTGGTTTGATTGCGCATGTGAGCGGACAGCCGAGCCATAAACTGATCCGAACAGCCATAACTGGTTTAGACCGTATGCAGCACCGTGGTGGTATTTCTGCCGATGGCAAAACAGGTGATGGGTGTGGATTATTGTTGCAAAAACCAGATAGCTTCTTTCGAGCTATTGCTGCCGAAAATGAGTGGCACATAGGTAAAAACTATGCGGTTGGCATGATATTTTTAAATCAAGATGAAGCGCTAGCAGCAGCGGCAGAAAAAGTCATTTGTGAAGAATTAGAAAAAGAAACACTGACGGTGATTGGTTGGCGTGTAGTACCAACTGATCCATCCATGCTTGGCCCTATTGCCAAAGCACAATTACCTGAGTTTAAGCAAGTTTTTATCGGTGCGCCAGAAGGTTGGCGTCCTAAAGATTTAGAGCGACGCCTTTATATTGCGAGGCGTCGGATTGAAAAAAGGTTGGAGCAGGACGAGCAATTTTATATTTGCAGTTTGTCTGGTTTGGTGACTATCTATAAAGGCTTGATGATGCCAGTGGATTTACCTAACTTCTATTCTGATCTTGCTGACATCCGTATGACGAGTGCTATTTGCGTATTTCACCAACGCTTCTCAACCAATACTCAGCCTCGATGGCCTTTGGCTCAACCATTTCGCTATTTAGCACACAATGGTGAGATTAATACAATTCAAGGCAATCGTCAGTGGGCGCGTGCTCGGGCCTACAAGTTTGCTTCACCGCTATTACCTGATTTACAAACGGCAGCGCCGTTTGTCAATGAGACTGGATCTGATTCCTCTAGCTTAGACAACATGTTAGAGCTGTTTTTAGCGGGTGGGATGGATCTGTTTCGAGCAATGCGTATGCTTGTGCCTCCCTCATGGCAGAAAAACCGCGCTATGGATGAAGATCTTCGCGCATTCTATGACTTTAATTCTATGCACATGGAGCCATGGGATGGCCCCGCTGGGATAGTGATGTCAGATGGTCGTTTTGCTGCTTGCAACCTCGACCGTAATGGCCTAAGACCCGCGCGCTATGTGATCACTCAAGATGGGTTTATTACCCTCGCATCTGAAGTGGGCATTTGGGATTATGCACCTGACGAAGTCATTGAAAAAGGCCGTGTAGGACCAGGTGAGTTATTGGTGGTCGATACTTTACATGGCAAGATTTGGCAGCCCGATGAAATCGATCAAGATCTGAAATCCAGACACCCCTATAAGACTTGGCTTGAGCAAAATGTAAAACGGTTAACGCCATTTGAAGCGTTAGATGAGCAAGCATCAGGTAAACGCGATCTAGATGATGAGACCTTGGTAACGTACCAAAAGCAGTTCGGTTACACAAATGAAGAGCTAGATCAAGTTATTCGTGTGATGGGTGAAAATGGCCAAGAAGCAACAGGCTCAATGGGAGATGATACACCTTTTGCTGTTTTGTCTGAGGGGCACCGCTCAATCTTCGATTACTTTAGACAAAAATTTGCGCAAGTTACAAACCCGCCCATAGATCCGCTGCGTGAAAATCATGTTATGTCTTTGGCTACCTGTATTGGCCGAGAGCAAAACGTTTTTAACGAGACTACAGGTCACGCTAAACGCTTACAATTTGCTTCTCCAGTGTTAACGTATTCTGACATGCAGCAATTGCTGCATGCAGATGATGACCATTATTGCGCTTGCAAAATTTCATTAATATATAATGCAGAGGAGTCCTTGCGCGCAGCTATTGAACGAGTTTGTAAGGAAGCAACAGAAAAAGCACGTAGTGGTTGCGTTATGTTGATCTTAACCGACCGAGACATAGCAGCTGGAAAACACATTATACCAGCTGCTATGGCTGTGGGGGCAATACAACAACGTTTGGTGAATGAAAACCTACGTTGTGATGCAAATATCATTGTTGAAACCGGCAGTGTTCGAGATCCCCACCAATTTGCTGTATTACTAGGCTTTGGTGCCACCGCAATTTATCCCTATTTAGCATATGAAACACTGGTTGATATGTGTGACAAGAAGGTCATTCAAAAATCATATCGGGAAGTTACACTGTCATATCGTGGCGCTATAAATAAAGGTTTATACAAAATCATGTCGAAAATGGGGATCAGTACAATTGCATCCTACCGTTGCTCGATGTTATTTGAAGCCGTAGGTTTGTCTGATGAAGTGGTAGAGTTGTGCTTCAACGGCGTTGCAAACCGTATTAAAGGTGCATGTTTTGATGATTTTGCATTAGAACAACAACAGCTAAACAAACTCGCGTTTAGTAGACGCAAGTTATTATCACATGGTGGTCTATTAAAGTACGTACATGGTGGTGAGTACCATGCCTACAATCCAGATGTTGTACAAACGTTACAAACAGCGGTGCGTTCGGGGAATTATCAGGACTATATAAAATATGCAGAGCTTGTAAATAATCGTCCCGTCACCAATTTACGAGATATGTTAAAGCTCAAAACGGAACAGAACTCAATCGATCTTGAGGAAGTGGAACCAGCAACAGAGCTTTATAAGCGTTTTGACTCCGCAGCAATGAGTATCGGTGCATTATCTCCTGAAGCGCACGAAGCGCTAGCTATTGCTATGAATCGCCTGGGAGGCTGCTCAAATTCTGGTGAGGGGGGCGAAGACAAGCTCCGTTTTGGCACTGAAAAGAATTCCCGCATCAAGCAAGTTGCGTCTGGGCGGTTTGGCGTGACGCCGCATTATTTGCGCTCTGCTGATGTTATTCAAATTAAAGTGGCTCAAGGCGCAAAACCGGGGGAGGGAGGTCAGCTACCAGGTGAAAAGGTGACGCCTTACATCGCGAAACTTCGCTATTCAGTTCCAGGTGTTACTTTGATTTCGCCGCCACCACATCACGATATTTACTCTATTGAAGACTTAGCACAACTGATTTTTGACTTAAAGCAGGTAAATCCAGAGGCGATGATCTCGGTCAAGCTGGTTTCAGAACCAGGTGTCGGCACCATAGCGACTGGTGTTGCCAAGGCATATGCCGACCTTATTACCATAGCGGGCTATGATGGCGGCACAGGGGCAAGTCCACTGACATCAGTGAAGTATGCAGGTAGTCCTTGGGAACTGGGACTTGCAGAGACTCAACAAGCATTGGTTGAAAATGGTTTACGTCACCGGATCAGGCTGCAAACCGACGGTGGTCTAAAAACAGGGTTAGATATTATCAAGGCCGCTATTCTTGGTGCAGAAAGCTTTGGTTTTGGTACAGGTCCTATGGTTGCACTCGGCTGTAAATATCTCAGGATCTGTCATCTTAATAATTGCGCAACGGGTGTTGCAACACAGGATGATACGTTGCGTCAAAAACATTATCACGGCCTGCCTGAAATGGCGATGAACTACTTTAAGTTTATTGCACAAGAAGCGCGCGAAATTATGGCATCGCTTGGTGTTACTAAATTAACAGACTTAATAGGAAGGACAGATTTACTTGATGTGATTGAAGGGAATACAGCGAAGCAGAAAAAGTTAGATTTAACTCCGTTATTAGCGAAGCCAAATAATCCATCAAATGAAGCTTTATATTGCACGCATACTAACCCGTCACACTATAGTGGTGCATTAAACGAAAGCTTGCTTGAGAAGGCGAAATCAGCAATAGATGATATGACAGGTACCTCGTTGGTTAGCCGGATCTCCAATACAGATAGAGCAATTGGTGCGATGCTATCAGGCTATATAGCCAGTAAACATGGTAATCAAGGTATGGCCGCTGATCCGGTAGCTATTGAGCTACATGGTACTGCGGGACAATCTTTTGGAGTTTGGAATGCGGGTGGTCTTGAAATGACGCTGGTGGGAGATGCAAATGACTACGTAGGCAAAGGTATGGCTGGTGGTAAGTTGGTTATTCGCCCGCCGGTTGGCTCTAGTTTTGCTTCACATCAAGCCGCAATTATCGGTAATACCTGTTTGTATGGTGCAACAGGCGGTAAGTTATTTGCAGCAGGTCGCGCTGGAGAGCGCTTTGCGGTGAGGAATTCAGGTGTACAAGCCGTCGTCGAAGGCCTTGGTGATAATGGTTGTGAATACATGACGGGAGGCGTGGTGTGTGTGCTTGGTCAAGTTGGCGTTAACTTTGGGGCAGGTATGACCGGTGGTTTTGCCTACGTACTTGACGAAGAGAGTGATTTTGATAAGCGCATCAACCCTGAGTTGGTCGAGTTGGTCGACCTCAAAGCGCTGGCATCGCACCAAGAGCATCTACGCGGTTTAATTGCAGAGCATTTAGATTTAACCAGTTCAACCCGAGCTGAGCAGATCTTAGCTAATTTTGAGTTGTATTTACCTATGTTTAAACTGGTAAAGCCAAAGTCGAGCGATCTAAATAGTTTACTTGGCCACCGAGCGCGTAGTAGCGCTGAGCTACGAATTCAGGCGCAGTAGGAGAGAGCAATGAGCGAGAACGTTTACCAATTTATCGATGTACAACGTGTAGATCCGCGAAAAAAGCCTATTTCTACACGTAAGCAATCTTTTGTTGAGATCTATGAGCCGTTTTCAGAGCAACAAGTACATTCACAATCAGACCGTTGTTTAGATTGCGGAAACCCTTACTGCGAGTGGAAATGTCCGGTACATAATTACATTCCACAATGGCTTAAACTAATCCGTACAGGCCGGATTATTGAAGCTGCAGAGTTATCTCATCGCACCAACAGTTTGCCCGAGGTATGTGGTCGAGTTTGTCCACAAGATAGACTTTGTGAAGGGTCATGTACACTTAATGAAGAGTTTGGGGCTGTCACTATCGGTAATATTGAAAAGTACATTACTGATACAGCGTTTGCACAAGGCTGGAAACCAGACTTATCCTATGTCACTTGGACAGACAAAAAAGTAGCTATTATTGGGGCAGGGCCAGCTGGGCTCGGTTGTGCTGATATTTTGGTTCGCAATGGTGTCAAAGCCGTAGTTTATGACCGTAACCCTGAAATTGGGGGGTTGCTAACCTTTGGGATCCCGTCATTTAAATTAGAAAAGTCGGTTATGGAAAACCGCCGTGAGATTTTCACTGAAATGGGCGTAGAGTTTAAACTCAACACTGAAGTTGGTCGAGATATCTCAATGGACGAGCTATTGTCACAGTACGATGCCGTATTTTTAGGAGTCGGGACATACCAAAGCATGAAGGGCAATCTGGAAAATGAAGATGCCGATGGTGTTTATGAAGCGCTTCCTTTTTTGATTGGCAATACCAATCGCGTCATGGGCTATGACGAAACACAGCATAGCTATGTAAATATGGCTGGTAAACGTGTTGTTGTGTTAGGTGGCGGTGACACGGCAATGGACTGTGTGAGAACTTCAGTTAGGCAAAACGCACAATCTGTCATTTGCGCATACCGCCGTGATGAAGAGAATATGCCAGGGTCTGTACGTGAGGTGAAAAACGCCAAAGAAGAAGGGGTGGAGTTTAAATTTAACCTGCAACCTGTGGGTATTGAAGTTGACGATACTGGTAAAGTAAGTGGTGTAAAAATGGTCAATACGCAGCTGGGTGAACCCGATGCCAATGGCCGACGACGTGCCGAAATTGTAGCGGGTTCAGAGCACATACTGGAAGCTGATGCCGTGATCATGGCATTTGGTTTTAAACCTCATGACCTTGATTGGTTAGCGCAATATGATGTGGCAATAAATCACTGGGGTGGTATTGTGGCACCAGAAAAAGGTGCATTTACTCATCAAACAAGTAACCCAAAGATTTTTGCTGGTGGTGATGCTGTTCGAGGTTCTGATTTAGTAGTTACTGCTATTTTTGAAGGTAGAAACGCCGCTGAAGGTATTTTGGATTACTTGGAAGTATAAGACCTATTTTGTCTTGGCGCTGCCTCAACCTGAAGGCGTAAATTGGCGGCTAACTCGGTTCAAAGCTCTCTTAGAACAACTAAGCAGTATAATTCTTACCCAGTTAGTTCCAAGCGCTCTCACCCTAAAATAGAACACTTAATTCAGTAAATAGATATAGCTGACGAAATAACTTTTGTCGTTCATAAACCCCACTTACAGTCATTGTAACTGGGGTTTTTATTTACGTTTTTTAATTAGGCGCGAATTCAACTCCGAAGTGCACCACTCGCTAAATTAAGCTGCTTTACGTACTTTGCGTAATTTATTGAATAC
>NZ_JABWPQ010000042.1:0-17090 GCF_013366255.1 Pseudoalteromonas sp. McH1-7
TATATGGCAGCAATGAACTTTGAAATTCTATCAATTACTATCTTGTAATCGGAGAGAGTCCATATATGGTATTAGATTAATTAAAGTTTTTAATATATTGGATAGATAAGTTCCGCCCCTGTTGTGGCACATGACCATCAATGAGTCGGGGGTCAAATACTGTAAACTTTTTATCGAATAAATTTTCTGCTTTCAGTTGAATTTTAGCGCTGTCATCTAGGTGAAAAGAAGCTGTGCCGCCAATTAAGTAGTAACTCGGTTGCTCAAAATCGTCAATTGGCGATTCAGGTGGTGCTGACATAAATGTGCTATCACGCCAAATTGCGTTCAACGTCACTTCCACGGACTCTTTTTTGTACGTAAAGGCAAGCGCCGAAAACTTTTTAAAGCTACCATTTAATGGCTCATCAAATAACTGTGTGTACGCAGCTTGAACCCAAGTAGTACTACTTAAGTTTATATTGGCATTGATCTCAATACCTTGCATGCTGGTCTCGAAGACATTGCCAAAAGTGAACTCTGCCTGTTCATCATCTATTGGCACTAAATTAATGAAGTCTTCCAATTCGTTATCAAACAACACGACATCAAACTGCTTAGACTCGTCTTGATAGTGCCAAACAAGCTCTGTTGTTTTTACATACTCTGACGTTAAATTTGAATTCCCCGTCGTCACATCATCATTAGAGTTCAATTCATTACTGACAGGCGTGCGGAATGACTCGCCGTACTGTAGCTTCAGCGTATTTACACTGTTATAGCTATATACAAAAGCAAGCCTTGGTGAGAGCTTATCATCAATATCTTTGACTTCGTCATAGCGAACTCCAGCAAACATACTAAGTCTATCGTTAAAAAGATATTTGGACTGAACATAGCCTGCATATGAGTCAAAATCTTGAAGTAACGGGTAAAATGGCGCATATTCCATGATAGTCCGAACACCACCTAGATAATTACGATTATATATAACAATATCGCCTACAGTTTGATCATAATAAGTTGTTCTGACTCCTGCTTTGCTTTGTTCTTCCTCTGACAATTCAATACCAAAGTTCCAGTGCAATGTGTTACTCTGTTCAAAATCACCATCTAAGTTGTAGGTTAAATCCTTTGACTGCCAAGCAGGTCCAACTAAAAAGTCCCCTCCTTGCGTGATCCCTATTTCATCAGCGGTAACGATCAGCCCAGCACTGTCAATATTATGTTCGATAAAGCTCACGGTGTGTGTTAATTTTAGTCGCTCTGAGAGTTGCGATTGATAAGCTAATATCGCGGCATAATTTTCGCTTTTGTGCTCATTTTCACGAGAATAACGCGCTAAGTTAAGAAATTCATCAAGTTGAGTTCGGTTATATCGAATTTGCCAGCTCAGCGCTTGTGCTTTCCCACCTACCGTAATGAATAGTGACTCCAAAGGATCCTTAACGGTACCAGAAAAGTAGTCCTCTCCAGAGCGTTTATTGAACCCGACGTTAGCGTAAAGTTCACTCTCATCAGCTAGTTGTGTAGATAGATTTATTGCAGCCTGAACACCGCCATGCTCTGCGTATCCAATAGACAACTGGTTACTTTGCTTTTTGGTTATCACATTCATAACACCAAGAAAAGCATTACTACCATAAAGCGCAGAGCCGGGGCCTCGGATAAATTCAACTTTATACACAATATCAATAGGAATGAATGGCGTATAGACGGACGCTTTACCAAAAGATGACTCATTCAGTCGCTGCCCATCAATCATCACCAACACATGCCCCGTATCTAAATACACCCCACGGGTATGCTCTTTTGGTACAGCGCCGACCCAATCACCTCGCGTCGATTGAAACCCAGGCACGAAATTCATCAAATCATATACATTATCAACACCTAAACTATTTATCTGTTCTGAGTTGAATACTGTAATACTAGATGGGACTGAAGCTCTGGTCTCATCGGTTTTCGTGGCTATTGAGACATTAACATTCAGCAACTCTTCAAATGAGAGTTGATAGAGATCTGAACTTGTCGCTTCTTGCTCTGCGACAGCGGTAAGAGGAGTTATAAACAGCGCAACTTTAATTAAGGCACTTAAATTTTTCATATATTACGAGCTCTATGTTCCCACACTTCACTCGTAGCGTTAGAGTAATCTAACCTACGTAGCAGCATATGATTAACTTAATAATACTTGCTCTTTGCTACTACGCAAGTTTTTGATTAATCTTTTCTTTTAGGCTGCTGCTACCTTTTTAGCTTTAAAATACTTAAACAAGCCTATAAGCGAAGCTGCTATCCAAAATAGCTCAATAACAAAGCTTGCTAAGTTAAAGTTATAGCAAAGGCTAATAAGCAAAAGAATCGCGCCAGTTAAATTCATCAGATTGTAGGTTAAACTCTCTGGTGATGCTTTCTCAAGCTGCAACATAAAGAACGCACCTACGACTAGGAAAGTACCGCTCATACCTATAATATCGAACATTAAATCGATCATGTTTTTTCCATTTTGCAAGACCCAATAGGCTGGCCCAGTTCCATGGGAAGGGTCGCTTTCATTCATTGAAACAGCAAAGACAAACGGCGAGATAGTAACAAACTAAAAAAATCAGGACAGGACATTTGTCTGTCTTTTAGTGAGAACTAAAAAAACATTAGCGCCATTATTTGAATGTGACTTTTCCGCCAATGATCTTCAATGCAGGAGCTCCACGAACGAGTGAATCACGGGCAAACACACTGCCACAACTTGGGCAGCTTGTCTGCTCCGCTGTAAAATCTTGACTTATACGTTCTTTGAAACACTTCACTAGGCTTCCTTTTCCGCCTTTACGATACTTAAACAACTTTTGTTTGCAACTGGCGCAAAAAATATCGACTGTTCTTACTGGGCCTTTTTTGTTTGGCTTTGCCATCTTCCTTTAACTCATGATACGTAACACAAACGCGATAAGTGTGAACTGTAGCATATGGTAGCCGCCGTTGACTAAAAACAACTTCAATGGACGCTGTTCAAAGATATAACTTATTCCCAAGGCACTCGCGACAAAGCAGATCCCAACTCCAGCTCCAAAGGCGGTAGCACCAATCAATGAAAATGATGGTGCAATTAGCATCGCCATAAATACGCTAGCTAGCAGCGATAACAAAAACGCCATACCAAATGTCATCTTTGGGTCGCTTGTTTGTAAATCTAACTCGGTAAGTCCACAGCCCTCTAGCCACGTTTTTTGAAATAACACAGGTGAATACCAAATCCCGCCCAACATGAAGGACGAGAGCGCAGCAAGCAAAATAGCCCATAGATTCAATGCTTCAAATGAGAGTATCATCGACTGACTCAGCATATTTCAGTTTAGTTAATAATCAGTATATGTGAAAACTTACTTATAAGCAGGTTTCTTTTGTAATTTCCTCTGTAATGTTCGTCGGTGCATATTTAGCTGACGTGCGGTCTGTGATATGTTGCCGTCATTCGCCTTTAAAACCTGTTGAATGTGTTCCCATTCAAGCCGCTCTGGAGACATAATTTCGGCTTCAAGATTGTCGGTTTTTTCACCCAATAAAGTCTGTAAAATCAAGCTTGTGCTTGCTGGTTTTGTGAGGTAATCATCTGCACCAAGTTTGATAGCTTCAACCGCGGTGGCAATACTAGCATAGCCTGTTAACAGTACCACTTTAGAGCATGGATGATGCTGTTTGATTGTGGCGATAAAATTAACAGAGTTTGCCTTATCCAGTTTCATGTCCAATAAAAAGTAGTCAAATGAGCAAGAATCAACTGCTGTTAACATCTCATCTATAGTTGTGACATGCTGAACAGTTAACCCATGTTTTTCTAGCCGACGCATAAGCGTTTGTGCATATGGCACATCATCTTCAACGAGTAATAATTTCATCTCTCACCTTTGGTAATTTGATAGTGCACTTTGTTCCGCCTGAGATGCAATTTTCTATCGCTAATTGTCCACCAAGCCGCTCTATTGTGGCGTGACTAAGAAGGACAGCCATACCTAATCCTGACTCACTATTCACCACATGCTGTCCAAGCTGCTTGAGCTTTTCTTCATCTATGCCCAATCCACTATCAAGGATCGTAATACGGTGTTCTGAGTCTGTTGAATTTAGCTTTATCTTGATATCAACTTGACCAGCTTGCTCGTTCGCTCTAACACCATTACTGATCAGATTCAAAATAGAAGGCGCGAGCATGGGATCATCGGTTAACTCCCCTTCGAGATTCTCTAATTCAAAATGAAAGTGTTGGTTTGGAAACTGTAAGCTAACTAGCTCGCTCAACTGCTCAGCAAAGCGTTCAATGGTAATAGTTATTTTTGATGCTGACTTTAAATACTCAGTGAACTCTCTGAATACGTCAAGCTGCTCCTTACAACGGAATAGTGGCTCGGACATGTCCGCTACACATGGCTCATTAGGATAAAGTTCATCTAACTCCTCATGTAACAATGCCAAATGCGCAATAGGCGTAGCTAGCTGATGCGTCGCTTGTGCAGCAGCGCTTCCTAACGCAATAATTTGTTCTTGCTGTAGCTGTTGTTCTCGCAGTGACGCTATAGCTCGCTCTTTCTTACGATTTTGCTTTACCAATAAACTCACAACGGTTGCCACAACAATGATTGTAAAAGTAAAGTTTACCAACATACCTAGTAGGTGTGTCGACATATCCATATGATGCACATGCTCATGGGACATTTTTATGTACAAATAAACGTAAGCACCAATCGCACTTGCCGATACCACTAACATATTCAACGTCGGTATTGTTACCGCAGCAATCACTGTTGGCAGAACCAAAAGGGATACAAACGCATTGGTAGCTCCCCCTGTCAAATCCAGCAAAATAGTCAAAAATAGAATATCTGCTAGCAGCTGCATCGTCATACCTACCGGCTCAGCCTCTTTAGTATGGCGGTAGGCGTAGATACTCAGTAATTGAAAAACCGACTCAGCTGCCACAACACCGACCACAGCAACAAAGTCAAACTGCTTGCCAAATACAAGCGCTGCAAATAGCAACATCAGTATTTGTATAACAATTGCCACTGAGCGCAATAATAAAAGTTGCCCCAATGCAGAGCTTGGTGAAAACGCAATGTTCATCATATGGTTTGAGTTTGACGGTTTTATCAAAATTATACCGATTTTAGTTAAAATTACTGTGATTAATATCAGTTAATCACGTCTTAGTCGATGGCATGTATCGCTTTTATGGCAATACCATGAAGGATTTGGTATAAATGAAAAAATTGGCCGACTGGTCGGATTAGATTAAGAGACACTATGGTTTACGCAAAAATCACAGGCTGGGGGAAATGTATTCCACCAGCAAGCATTAGTAATGACGAAATAAGTACTGTCGTTGATACAAACGACGAGTGGATAAGCACAAGAACAGGGATCAGAGCTAGACGTGTCAGTCATGTTAGCACTGCAGATCTCGCTACGGTTGCAAGCCAACATGCACTGGCCTGTGCTGGTGTAGATGGCAAAGATATTGACTTGGTGCTACTTGCAACTTGTACCCCTTCAACCATGGTTGCAAACACTGCTTCTTTGGTACAGAAAAACATTGGCGCAGTTGGTGCGGCAGCATGTGACACTAACGCTGCGTGCTCCGGCTTTTTGTACGCATTACAAAACGCCACAGCTCAAATCCAAGCTGGCATGATCAAAAAAGCGGTTGTAGTAGCCGCTGAACGCATGACTTGGTACGTTAACTGGGCAAAGCGTGACAGCGCAGTTTTGTTTGGTGATGGTGCTGGTGCAGTCGTTTTGGAGGCGAGCGAGGAGCCAGCGGGCTTACTTGGTACCAAAACAGGGTGTGATAGCTCAGATCGCAGCATTCTTCACATCCCAAATTATGGTACCGACATGGATCGCTGTGCGGGTACTGGGCCGTCGGATCTGTCGTTTGAAGGCCGTGAAATTTTTAAGCGTGCCGTAAAGGGCATGAGTGAAGCTTGTGATGACGTATTAAAACAAGCTTCACTATCGTTAGATGATATTGATGTACTTATCCCTCATCAGGCAAATCTTCGTATTATTCAAGCCATTCAAAGTCGATTGGAAATCGCAGACGATAAAGTAATGGTTAATATCGATAAATACGGCAATACATCTGCTGCAACCATTGCGATTGCACTATGTGAAGCTGTAGAAAATGGCTTGATCCAACCACACGCAAATATCATGTCAGCGGCGTTTGGAGCAGGCTTAACATGGGCCGCAAGCTATCTAAAATGGGGTGATAGAGTAACCCCAATTGCCAGCTCTGATGCCAGCCTACCTCCTTGTGATAAAACCGGACTTGAGTTAATTGCACCTGCGGTTGCGGTAAGTAGAGGTCAGTAATCGCCTATTTTACACTCAAGCCGTACTCCTTAGGTAAAGTATGGCCTGAATAACTCGATTTTGCCCTTGGGTGGATGGTAACATTGTTGCATTATTACCATCCACCCAAGGAGTTCACTGTGCTTAAAGCGCATACAGAAGTCAGCCAATTAGAACCTCAAGCCATTTGGAAATTCTTTGACCAAATTTGTGCTATCCCTCACCCATCAAAACATGAAGAAGCATTAGCAGGCTTCATTGTTGAATGGGCCGAAAGTAAAGGCCTAGCAGTTCGCCGTGACGAAGTTGGTAATGTGTTCATTAAAAAGCCAGCAACCGCTGGTATGGAAAACCGCAAACCCGTAGTGCTGCAAGCACATATTGATATGGTGCCTCAGAAAAATGATGATACTGCTCATGATTTTGTTACCGATCCTATCAAGCCATTTGTTGATGATGGTTGGGTAACTGCTACCGGCACTACATTAGGTGCTGATAATGGTATTGGTATGGCATCATGCCTTGCTGTACTGGACGCAGACGACATCAAGCACGGTCCACTGGAAGTATTGCTCACCGTTGATGAAGAAGCTGGGATGAGTGGTGCTTTTGGCTTGCAGTCAGGCTGGTTAGACGGTGAAATCTTACTCAACACAGATTCTGAGCAAGAAGGCGAGATCTACATGGGGTGTGCAGGAGGAGTCGATGCCTCAATGACGCTACCGCTTGAAAGAGAAGCAATACCTGCACATCATCAAGTTTTCGAGCTTTCTCTCAAAGGCTTACGCGGCGGGCATTCAGGCGTTGACATACATACTGGACGCGCAAATGCTAACAAACTTTTGGCACGTTTTTTAAAGCACCACATTGCAGATTTTGACTTCAAACTTATTGATATTAGAGGCGGCTCGCTACGCAATGCGATCCCTCGTGAAGCTTATGCCATGGTAAGCTTTGACAGCAGCAAGGTTGACCAATTTCAGTCTCTAGTTGAACAATATGAAACCACAGTAAAGCAAGAGCTTAGCGCTATTGAATCAGGGATCACTTTTGCACTCAACACCATCGATAACCATCATTTAGCACTCACAACAAAAAGCCAAAGCAAAGTATTAGCATTACTGAACGCCTGCCCAAATGGCGTTATTCGAATGAGCGATGATATAAAAGGGGTTGTTGAGACCTCTCTTAATATGGGGGTGATTTCAACCTCAGAGAAAAACCTTGAGGTGCTTTGCTTGATCCGATCATTAATTGATTCAGGCCGAAGTGATGTCGAAGGTATGCTACGATCACTCGCTGAACTGAGCGCAGCCGACATTGAATTTAGCGGAGCTTATCCCGGCTGGAAGCCAGATCCTAACTCGCAAGTTTTGGCGATATTCCGCGATATGTATGAATCTATCTACGGTGAGAAGCCGCATATAATGGTGATCCATGCAGGCCTTGAGTGTGGTCTATTTAAAGAGCCATACCCAAATATGGATATGATTTCTTTTGGCCCAACCATAAAGTTTCCGCATTCTCCTGAAGAAAAAGTAGAGATCGCAAGCGTAGGTCTGTATTGGCAACAAATGAAAGGAATACTGGAAAATATTCCAGAAAAAAGCGTTTAATTAATAAATAAAAGCCCAGGCGCTTAATCATCGCTGGGCTTTTTTACAACAGGTAAATAAAGCAGTTAGCTAAACTTTTTCTCGAGATAGCTGAACATCGTTCTCAATCCGAGCGCCTCACCGCCGACCGGTCTACCCGGAAGTGCTCTTAAGTTCCACGCCATAACGTCGAAATGAAGCCAAGGTGTAGTTTGAGGCTCAACAAATTCTTTTAAGTAAAGTGCCGCAGTAATAGAGCCACCAAATGGCGTTGAGCCACAGTTGGCAATATCAGCTACATCACTCTTAAATAACGCTTTATATTGATCAAATAGCGGCAGCTGCCAAATTGGATCGGCATTGCTCAGCCCTATTTCCATTAACTCAGCAGCAATTTTTTGATCTGTCGAGTAAAAACCAGGAAGCTCAGTTCCCAAAGCAATGCGACATGCACCGGTTAACGTAGCAAAATCGACTAAAAGCGCTGGAGATTCCGTTTGTGCTTCTGCTAACGCATCGCAAAGCACCAATCGCCCTTCAGCGTCAGTATTGTCTATTTCAACAGTGATACCTTTACGTGTTTTTATCACATCTCCTGGTCTAAAAGCATTACGCGAAACAGCATTCTCAACCGCAGGGATAAGCACGCGTAACCGCACCGGTAATTTTGCTGCCATAATCATATTAGCAAGTGCAATAACATGGGCTGCACCGCCCATGTCTTTTTTCATATTGCGCATACCAGACGCAGGTTTCAGGTCAAGTCCACCAGAATCAAAGCACACTCCCTTACCCACAAGCGTCAATTTAGGGTGCTTATCATCCCCCCACCGTAAGTCTAATAATCTTGGCGCATTATCACTGGCACGACCAACCATATGAATAGTCGGATAGTTTTGTTCTAGTAATTCATCACCAACAATTTGATCAAAATCAGCACCATATTGCTCAGCAAGTTCTGACATCACTTCAGCCATATGCTGTGGCATCATATCTGCGGCAGGAGTGTTTACTAAGTCACGAGCAAGGTTTATCGACTCAACTGTCGCTTTGACTTTGTGATAAGTCTGCTCATTGGCAATAGCCAGCTTAGCAACAATAGGTGCAAGCTCTTTGTAAGCGGCAAACTGGTATGCGCCGAGCAAAAAGGCAGTAGCGTTAGCTTCAACCAGCTCCTCAGCAATATCTAGAGTGTAAGTGCCTTTTGGTAGTTGTTTAGCAAGACTGCCTAAAGCCCAAAAATCTCCCTCTTCTTCAATCAAAACGATGACTCGCTCAACCTCATTAGAGCCTAAAGCAGGAATGACAATCGTTTTTTGTGACTGAAGTTTTGCAGTATTAATAAGTAATTGAACGGTTTCTGATTGCTTTGCTTGCCACGATACTAGGTCTGTCGCGGAAAAAAGAGAAATGGGTGTACCCATAGAAGAGTGAACGACTAGATTGTTCATGTAGGCCTCAAATTTATAATGTCCTTACGTAGATTAACAAGCCTAAAAAGAAAATTCACGAATTCTTGGTATCTGTCGGCTTTTTTTTCAAATTAAAGGAGCTTGGCAGCACATCGACCCCCACTAAGCTGCCTACTTTTACAATAATTGGAATGGTGATAGGAGCAAAAGGCAAAATCGCAAATACGCCTAGTCCAAGGCCTTTCAGTATATCAACAAGTTGTGCGTTAGCAGTCTTTAGTTCAGTCCTATCTGCTTTTCCCAAGGTGTAGCGCTTATAAATTTCAAGCATTTCTTTGGTTTCTTGCTTTTCTTGTTCAAGGGCACATTTAAGCGCAACCATAGCGCGGCGTAATCTGATCTGCTGCCGGCGTTTACTGATCCGAGCAACGCGCATCGGTGCTTTGTGAACAACTTTGATCAGTTTCATTCATTAACTCAAAAATAGTGATAACCCAAGTCTATCAAAGTTTACGCGCTTTTAGCTATTAGCCATTAGTACAAAAATATGTGCTAGCCATGTAGAGGGGTAATTTTTTTGTATAAAATACCCGACTCAATATGATTTCCCCACGACATAGCTAGAATTCTCGATCACACCTCTGCAACCAAGACGTGAGCTTTAATTATGCTCAAATAATAAACAAAAACTCAATATTCGCTGTTACCTTCCTCCGCTATTTTATCATCATAGATATGCAACAAATTAAGCTTAATGTGAGAAACCAAAGAAAAGCCATAAAACATCATCTTTAACAACAACTTATATTTAGGGTTTTGACATTCTTTATAGCGGAAACAAAAAGTTATTCAGAAAGTTGCAGTTTTCTAAATCGCTGCTAATTTTAAAAAAGCGCTTGCCAACACATAGCAAATTAAATTATATGTGTATTAAAGGTAAAAATATTATAAATGACCTTTTTATTGGTATGACAACAACAATCAACTGGGGAAACAGGATGAAACAAAATAGTAACACGCTGCGCCGTGCAATTCGCCTTGCGCTAGCGTCAGCTGCAACAACATCACTTCTTACAACAACTGCCATAGCTGAAGAGGCCGATAAGCCCAAAGTCGATGAGAAAATAGAAAAGATTGCTGTAGTCGGTTCAAGGGCTGCGCCTCGTTCTGTTGGCGAGTCGCCGGTTCCAATCGATATCATCGGCGCAGAAGATATGTCCAAAGCAGCGGGCTCAGATATGCTTGAGTTGCTCAAAGGTTCCGTTCCATCACTAAACGTGCATGCGAACCCTATCAGCGATGCAGCAACCTTAGTAAGACCAGCCAACCTACGTGGCTTGCCAGCAGATAGTACGCTTATTCTATTAAACGGTAAGCGTCGTCACCGCTCATCGGTTATTGCTTTCCTTGGAGGCGGTATTAACGACGGTGCACAAGGTCCTGACATTTCAGTGATCCCAAGTATTGCGCTAAAGCAGGTTGAAGTTCTTCGTGATGGCGCTGCTGCACAGTACGGTTCAGATGCTATTGCTGGTGTAATGAACTTCGTACTGAAAGACGCAAGTGAGGGAGGCTCTTTCTCAGTGCGCCAAGGTGAGTATTATGAAGGGGATGGCGACACAACTGTTATAGAAGGTAATGTCGGTTTGCCATTTACCGATAACGGCTTTGCAAACCTTAGCTTCCAATATAAGGAAGCTGATGCGACAAGCAGAAGTGTTCAACGTCCGGACGCTGCCGCTTACATCGGTGCGGGTGTAGAAGGTGTTGGTGACCCAGCACAAATATGGGGCGCTCCAGAAATTAAAGATGATATTAGTATCTTTGGTAATGTTGGTGTAGACGTTACAGATAATGCGCACTTTTATATGTTTGGTAATTACTCAGAACGCGACGTCAAAGGGGGGTTCTACTACCGGAACCCTCAGACCCGCCCCGGTGTGTATTCTAACGACGGTGGAGAAACACTACTAGTTGGAGACCTAGATGGCGTTGGCGTTGGTATTGAGTGTCCAGTCGTCAACCTTACTGACAGAAACGTTGAAAATATTCCGGCTTATCAATTAATTGCAGCCGATACCGAGTTAGGCCGCAACTGTTTCGCGTTTAATGAAATTTTACCTGGCGGTTTTACTCCAAACTTTGGTGGCAACATTACTGACACCTCTTTGACTATCGGTGTTGAAGGTGAGTTTCAAGATGGCTTTTTGGAAGGTGGCTACTGGGATTTAAGTGGCTCAGTAGGACGTAATGAGTCACGCTATTTCATTACCAATACGGTAAACGCATCTCTTGGTGCTGACACGCCAATGGATTTCAGCCCAGGTAAGTACATACAATTAGAAAAGAATTTCAATTTCGATGTTTCTAAAGGCTATGATTTTGATCTTGCATATGACGTGAATGTTGCCGCGGGTCTCGAATGGCATGAAGAAACCTTTGAGGTACTTGCAGGCGATGAAGCATCATTTATCGCAGGCCCACTTACGCAGCAAGGTTTTGGTATTGGTTCTAATGGTTTCCCTGGCTTTAAACCGTCAGCAGCCGGAGAATACACTCGTCGTAACTACGCTGCTTACATCGATATTGAAACCCCATTTACTGAAGACTTTTTAATGGGGTGGGCACTAAGATACGAAGACTACGATACATTTGGTTCAACCACCAACTTCAAAATTACTGGTCAATATCACGTTACCGAAGACTTCTCTGTACGTGGCTCGGTGAGCACCGGTTTTAGGGCACCAACGGTTGGTCAAGCAAATGTCTCTAACGTTCAAACAAACTTAAGTAGCGGTGTGCTAGTTGACTCTGCATTACTTCCACCAACTAACCCTGTCTCAGAGCAGCTAGGTGGTACAGAGCTGACTCCTGAAGAGTCAGAAAGCTTTACTTTAGGCGCAGTATACCGTTCTGGTGACCTGTTTATCACATTGGATTACTACAACATAGAAGTCACTGATCGCTTGAGTCAATCAGAAAAAATTGTGTTGAGTGATGCTGATAAAGAGGCACTTAAAGCGGCAGGTGTACCAAATGTAGATAATCTAGCTCAAGTTAGTTTCTTTACAAACGACTTCGATACCACTACTCAAGGGGTCGACTTGGTAGGTAACTACTCGATGGACATGCTTGGAGGTTACGCGACCTTCAGTGCAGCCTACAACTGGAATGAAACCGAAGTAGACCGGTTTTCTGCAATTACTGGTGATTTCAAGGTATCTCGTCTAGAAAACGACCTGCCAAAACACAGAGGCACACTAACTTGGTCCCAACAGTGGGATACTTTTTCAGGTTTTGTTCGGATGAACTACTACGGTGAATATCAAGGTGTCCACGTAGATTATGACGCAACGGCTAAAACAGCTGATGCAACTATCACGTTCGATGCAGAGTTAACTTATTTTGCAACAGATTCAATTAGCTTATCTGTTGGTGCAAATAATATTTTCGACCAAGATCCTGAAGAACTTGATTTTTATGACGCAACTGGCATTCCAAATAATAACTGGGGTGGCAAATACTACGAAACCTCACCATACGGTATAAATGGCGGCTTCTACTACGTCAAAGCAACATATACGTTCTAACTTTTACTGTAACCCAGAAACAAAGGCGAACTAGCAATAGCTATTTCGCCTTTTTATTTTTATTCTATTGAAAATTGATTAAGTAACTCTATTAGCACATGTTGTTATTACAGCGAGCCAACGAGCTGTTGGCAGAGAACAAACTTCGAGAAGCCGAGTTTATGTACAAATCGGTTTTAAAACAATCACCAAAAAATGGCGCGGCTCTTTTTGGTGTAGGTCGTATCTGTATGCGTTTAGAGCAGTATGATAATGCAATCTACTACTTAAAAAGAGCCTGTGAACACCTGCCAAAAATGCTCGAGCCACTTTTTGCATTAGCAGACGCTTTTTTAGCGGTTGGCTCACCAGTCGACGCCAAAACCGTACTTGAATACACGCTTAGCGTGGCAAAACATAATGCCCAAGCCCATTATCAACTCGGCCAATTTTATCTGGACTATGGCTTCATCGAGCAGGCAAAAAATGTTTTTAAAGCTGGGTTGAGTTGCCCACACAGCGCGGTGACTGCATTTATGCTTTATGAACTCGTACAAATGTCAAAACCAAACGCGCTCTCAAGCTATTTAATTCAATTAACTAAACTTGAGGAGGAGTTTGAAACCCCTAGACTGAAAACCGTTGTCTACTATGCAAAAGCAAAATGTCATGAGCGTTTAGGTGATTACAAGCTCGCGCAGGAGCATTTTGCGCTAGCAAATGAAACTCAGCTATCCTTGAGTGAGTTTCGCACTCTAGATATGCTTCCATTTTTTGAATCGATTAAACGATATTGTGGCCAATCTTTCTTTAATAAACCCAGTGATAAAGTAAAAACAACATTTACACCGGTATTTATTGTTGGTCTGCCAAGAACAGGATCTACGCTCCTTGAGCAAATGTTGGTGCAACACTCAAATATTGGAACTCTTGGCGAGAATACAGTGATCAGTGACAAAATTGTCCCCTACCTCAGTATGCGTAATAATGCTGAGTTTCCCGCATGCTTAAACCAACTCAGTAATTCGATGTTAGATCATTGCCGCATTCTCTATGTCGATGAAATAAAAAGACATAGAGTATCTGAAGAAGTTGTGATAAATAAGCTACCAGCGAATTTTCAAAATCTGGGGTTAATCCACAAGCTCTTCCCTGAAGCGCGAGTAATTCATTTAACACGCAATTTCAAAGCAACAGCTTGGTCAGTATACAGTAACCATTTCGCCGAAAGTGAACCTTATTTTTGCTCTTTAAGTGAGTTTGCCTTGTATGCACAAGCGCAAAGCGACCTTATGTCTCATTTTTACCAATTTATGAAAAGGGACATTTTCACGTTTAGTTACGAACAACTGATTGCTGAACCAGAAAAAACCATCAAGAAATGTTTGGGCTTTTTGTATCAAAAGTACGAACCTGAATGCTTGGACTTTCATAAGTCTAAAAAGCCAGTGCATACCTTGAGCAAAGCCCAAGTTAGAAAGCCAATCAGTACGCAACCACTAGAAAAGTGGCAGCGTTATGAAGGGTTTATTGAGAAGATGATCCCCCAACCGCAAAGCGATCAAACCACGCAAGCAAATCTTTAAATTGATCATCACGTGCATGTTTATGGGTTAACATATCTATGTGCCCATAATTATGTTGATGGCCGTGTGTTTTCCCATAAATCTTAAGCTCTTGGATCCCATTTCCTGACTCACTTATGAAAGCCTTAATATCAACAGGTTGAGCAAGCGCCTTATCTTTAACTCCCGCTATGTGTAAAGTCGGTGGTAACATTATATGTTGTAAAACAGAGGAGTAATCAAAGCCATCGTCTGAATCTATCCAAGGATTCTTTTGTGCCCAGTCAGCACTTTGAGCATGTGATTTTGAAGACTCATCATCGCTTCCCCAACCGAGCTTCTTCGCTGGTAGATAACCATACTTTTTGGAGTAGTAATGTGCAACATTAAACCATAACAGGTTTGCTTTAAGTAATTTACTGGGGTGATTATTATACAAGCTACGCTTAGAGCCAAAATAGACACAAGCTTTCACGTGCTGAATTTCACTTGGAAAGCGTGCAAAAACACTATTCATCAATACGCCCCCCCAAGAATGCCCAACCCAATATTGTGCTCTAGAGCCAGTGTATTGCTCGATAAAATTCAGCATTTCAGGAATTTCGTACAAAATTGATTCAGTTTGTCCGTAAGTCGCTTCTGAATCAATTTTTGGCGTGCTTCCACCTCGACCACGAAGATCACCCACAAAACAACGATAACCATGTTCAGCCAAAAAAGGGGCTAATCCTTTATTAGATTCAGTGTAGAAAATTTTACCATTCTCGACCGCACCATGCATAAAGAATACAACAGGACCAATACTACCGGGTTTCGCTATATATCTGAGGTGGAGTTTGTGCCCATCCTCTATATCTACTAACAGAGATTTTTGCTCTACCATTTCTTTGTTTTGATTTTTTAAACGTTTGTTCCTCATCGTACCAGTTGAGTGGTTGATAAGTAAACTCCAAAACAAGGCAAGCAAAAGTTGGTATGTCTTTAAGATAAAGTATTTTTTCAAGACTTAAGAGTTCGATTAAAAGTGTTATAATCTTTTTATTTATTCGAAGAACCCCGTGCATCCAAGAAACAAGCATAACTCTGGCTATGATCTCGATAAGCTCATAACACTCGAACCCATTTTAAAAGATTTTGCTTACAAACGAGCTGATGGTATCAGAAGTATCGACTTCGCAAACCCAGATGCCGTGAAACTGTTAAATAAAGCATTGCTTAAATCAGACTACGATATCCAAGTTTGGGATATCCCCCCACAGTTTTTATGCCCCCCCGTGCCAGGCAGAGCAGACTACATTCACGCGCTCAAAGATTTACTCGACGAAAGTGATTTGCCTGACAAAGTTCAAGGCGTAGATATTGGCACCGGTGCCAATTTGATCTACCCCATCTTAGGTTCAAGGGAATATAACTGGCGTTTTGTAGCATCCGATATAAATCCTGTTGCAGTAAAATGTGCTAAAACCATTGCAGAATTAAATAAGTTGCCAGTAAAGGTTCTTCAGCAAAAGCAGCCTAATCAATTTTTTAAGACAATCATAAAAGCAAACCAATTTTATCATTTTTCAATGTGTAACCCGCCCTTTCATTCTAGTGAAGCCGAAGCAAACAAAGGAACACAGCGCAAGTGGAGAAACCTCAATAAAACGCCACAAAGTTCACTAAACTTTGGCGGCCAGGCTCAAGAATTATGGTGTGAAGGTGGAGAAAAACGCTTCTTGCTTAATATGATAGCTGAGAGTGCCATGTACAAGGAGCAAATTTACTGGTTTACATCTCTCATCTCTAATAAAGACAATATAAAACCGCTTCAAAAGCAAATTAGAAAAGTCGCAGCAGAACAAGTGAGAATAATAGAGATGGGTCAAGGTAATAAGATAAGCCGTTTTATCGCATGGAGTTTTTTCAAACCTTCTTCATCACTATAACTTTAATCTAGAAACTTCAGTAAATGGATCCACGTGCTAGAACGCCTATCGCATTGTTGATTATTACCATGCGTTCGTCTCTAGTCACACAGCTCGGCGGGTAAACCGCCTCCTACCAGTGCTGCACTTTGTTGATGTCGTGGTGGGAGCGAGTTTACCTCGTGATGTTACAAAGTAGGATGTTTTTATTCTTTTTGTTTGAGAGACCCAACAGCTCGGCGGGTAAACCGCCTCTTCCCTGTCCAGCACTTTGCTGGTGTTGTGGTGAGTGCGAGTTTAGCTCGCGATGTTACAGAGTAGACTGTTTTATTCTTTTTGTTTGAGAGACTCAACAGCTCGGCGGGTAAACCGCCTCCTACCAGTGCAGCACTTTGTTGATATTGTAGTGGGAGCGAGTTTACCTCGCGATGTTACAGAGTAGACTGTTTTATTCTTTTTGTTTGAGAGACCCAACAGCTCGGCGGGTAAACCGCCTCCTACCAGTGCAGCACTTTGCTGGTGTTGTGGTGGGAGCGAGTTTATCTCGCGATGTGTTGATTGTTTTGTAATGTATTGATTGCTTTTCGAGGTGTCGATTATCTTGTGAGGTTTTCTTTTCAAATCCCACACAGCAGAAAACCCGTCGCATTGCTGCAACGGGTTTCTCTAATAAGGCCCTGACGATGTTCTACTTTCACATGGGAAGCCCACA
>NZ_JABWPQ010000043.1:0-15906 GCF_013366255.1 Pseudoalteromonas sp. McH1-7
TAGTCGAAAGATCTGATCTTGGAACAGGCATATAGTTCCCTGGTTTTTAAACTCTTATCCCGAGCTGGGGTTAATTAACTTGAGGTTAGGATAAGGAATGAGCTAATTCATTGTTGCTAGAGCACAGCTTAGTTTTGTTCCTTGTCTAGACCTGAGAGTTTTAGGGAAAACATCGCTTCCGCTAAGGTAGCTACATTATATAGACAAGGCGAGTTTACGCACCACTAGTTGGCTGTTAGAAGTGAATTTAACGCAGTCAGCGCTAACTGGCTGCTAGAAAGGTATTAATTATCAGAAGCTCAGGTTTATTAGTAAAAGGCTGGATTGCCAACCTTTTACTTAAAACTCTGGGATCACCACTTCTTCTTAGGCGCAAACAAAACGTCTAAATCATCTTGTTCTTGTTCTGCTTTCTTTTTCACAGCCGATGCGTTAGAGGCTCTAAGCTCGCTACTTATCTCTTCCAAATAGCTTTCAAGCTGTGCTTTTTTTTCTTTTACATATTCGTCGTTATGTGAAACTGCACATATTGTCGCGTATGCTTTTTCAAAGTATTGCCTAGCAGAACCGACCATGTTTGCAGTACGTGCTGAGAGGCCTCGTTTGATTTGACTTTCTACATTTATTCTCAGTTGAAAGCGCTCAAGCCTCCGATCTTCATTTACAAATAGCTGCGTATCAACTTTACCTTTACTGTGCTCAGAGCGAAGTAACTGACGCAGCTTTTTTATCCCTTGGACTAAAGAGATAATTTGTTTGTCGTTATCGGGTAGGGCAATAGTATCAGAGTCTGCGGTCTTTTCAGGTGTAGAGTTTAAACGCTCTTGAGACTCGTGTAATCGACTTTTTAACTCTTTTGATGTTGGCGACAACTCCACCATCGCCGCAAGTGCATCGTGCACTCGACGCTGAATAATCCGAATCATCGCTTCAGACATCGGGATATTACTGCCATTCATAATGACGTCTTCGGCTTCTTCTATTACGCGCTTTTGCTTAGCAAGCTCCTTGCGCCTCTCTGCTTCTTGTTTCTCTTTATGTTGCTGGATTGCGCTCACCCACACAGCTATGACGATAAGTGCAACAATCAACATTATTATAATCGAAACAAACATACTGAAATCTCTTTCATGCAAACAACCAGTCTAATTTTTTTATCTTACATGAATTCTTACTATTCTGAACAGGTTTACGACAATTCAACGAAAAAAAAGATAAGGAATTCATCATTTTTTAGTATAGCTGATGCTAACGCGCATGCTTAATTTTAGTAAAATATAGTTGAACACTAAACAAAGGGCGTTTGAAGACTCTGAGCGTGCCCAGAAAACGAAAAGCAAAATTGAACAGGAAAATAAAGATATTTACACCTCCTCGTCTACCTCATTATAAGCAAATATGCTAGCCTAGAGCTTAAGTGTTTAAAATGTTAACGTGTCATTTTATCCTAATAGCATTTGATTTCGTTACATTAAATGTTCATGCAATGACTTGGTATCAAAGCCCAATAAGGTAAAACAGTATATTTTCTAAACCGACGCAGAGGTGATATCCGCTTTAAAACTACTAGCCGTTTTCAGTTTGTGAATTAACACCTTACGTAGTTATGGCAAAGCAATGGTCCTTACGACTGACCGAAAAGCCAAGCACGTGCACTGTATTGTTGTGGGCGAACAACAATACTATACGCTAAACTTAGCAAACTTATATAAGTCAGCCATTGGCTGATACCCGACTTAATAGAGATCATAAGAATAAAAGCAATATGAAATTACAACAATTGAGATACATCGTCGAAGTGTTGAATCACAACCTAAATGTGTCAGCAACGGCGGAAAGCTTATATACTTCTCAACCAGGTATTTCGAAGCAAGTACGTATGCTCGAGGATGAGTTGGGTGTACAAATTTTTGGCCGCAGTGGCAAACATCTAACACATGTAACTGGGGCGGGAAATGAAATAATTAATATTGCGCGCGAAATTTTGAGTAAAGTTGAGGGAATTAAGGCGGTCGCAAACGAACATACTTTGCCGGATCAAGGAAAGTTAAATATCGCGACAACGCACACTCAGGCTCGCTATGCGTTGCCTCCGGTTATACAGGGGTTTATGCAAAAATACCCAGCGGTATCTTTACACATGCATCAAGGCACACCTCAGCAAATTTCTGATGCAGCGGCCCGGGGCGATGCTGATTTTGCGATTGCGACGGAAGCTTTGCACTTATATAGCGACTTGGTCATGTTACCCTGTTACCATTGGAATCGAAGTATTGTGGTCGCTAAAGATCACCCATTGGCACAAAAAGGTAAAGCATTGACGGTTCAAGATGTAGCGAAGTACCCGTTGATCACCTATGTTTTCGGTTTTACAGGTCGCTCTGAGCTTGATAAAGCATTTAATGCACATGGATTAGAGCCACATATCGTGTTTACTGCGACAGACGCTGATGTAATAAAAACCTATGTTCGTTTGGGGTTGGGGGTAGGTGTATTGGCCTCTATGGCATTGGATGAAAAGTCAGACAGCGATTTAGTTTGTATCGATGCCAGTCACCTCTTTGAAGCTAGTACCACAAAAATTGGCTTTAGAAAGGGAAGTTTTTTAAGGGGGTACATGTATGACTTTATTGAGCGGTTTGCTCCACATTTAACAAAGGATGTTGTTGAGCGGGCAAGTTTACTACGCAATCAGGATGATATTGATAAGCTATTTGAAGGCGTTACATTACCGGTTAAGTAATGCACCTGACCTTGCATAAAAGCTTATACTTGGCTGCAGGATCTGTAATTAGCGCAAATAAGGTATGCTCGTGCTCATTTATACCAATTGTCTTAATTAAGTGATGTATTTTGAGGCGAGAAAGCCTTGTCGATAACTTCGCTTCCGCGTCTTGCTCACGCCAAGGTATAGGTAAGGTCAAAATTTTGCTACTTAGTTGTTCTAAAAAGAAATTTTTAACGTAGTCAGCGTCAGATTTGACCCTTCAAATTGAACAAGTATTAAGACTAATCGGTATAACACTGAACACTGCTTTTCAACTTACGAGTAAAACAGGGAAGGGCAGTGTTTTTCGTATTGTTTTTGAAAATACGAAGCAAGCTTTTTTATTATAGTTGCGTGTAGCGAAGGGGGGCTCAAGTCACTTAAATACTTTGTGCTTCCCCTTCATAAAGATGGTTACTCGTACGGGAGAGGATCCGTAGCATTGTTAAGCTCAAACGCTTCAAGGCGCTCTTGACATGCTCCACACTTTCCGCAGGCTTTCTCACGTCCATTGTAACATGTCCAAGTGTCAGCGTAATCTAATCCCATCTCTAGTCCGTCTGTTAAAATATCAATCTTCGAGTTGTTAAGGTACGGGCTCACGATTTCAACAGCGTCGTAGTTTGCGATGCGGCAAACATCATCCATTTTTTTGACAAACTCAGGACGGCAGTCCGGGTAAATAGCATGATCACCAGAATGCGCACCGTAAAATACTTTACTCGCCTGTAAAGAAACCGCATATCCAACAGCAAGAGAGAGTAAAATCATATTCCTATTAGGCACAATTGTGCTCTTCATGCTTTCCTCTTCATAGTGTCCCTCGGGGACTTCTATGTCATCGGTTAAGCTCGAGCCTGCTAGCAATTGGTTTATCGCTGAAATATCAACAACCTTATGAGCGACACCAAGCTTTTTACAAACATTCGCGGCGACTTGTAGCTCTTTTACATGTCGTTGACCATAATTGAAAGATAATGCGTAGACTTCATGCCCCTCGTTGACGGCCTTGTTTAATACGGTGTAAGAATCCATTCCGCCAGAATAAATTACGACAACTTTTTCGCTCATAGGTGTTTTGCCTCGATTTTGATAGAGGTTTACTTCAGGGCGCGATATACTACACGGCCGCTGGGTAAATAACAATTTTCTAGCGGTAATTTTCGACAATTTTATCTTAAACACGGGGCCATTTTGTACAAGGTTAACGAAATATTCGAAACAATTCAGGGGGAGGCTAGCTTTACAGGTACACCTTCGATCTTTCTCCGTTTACAGGGATGTCCCGTAGGTTGCTCATGGTGCGATACAAAACAAACATGGGAAACAAACGATACATTCATCGTTTCCTTAAGCGAAACAGTTGAAAAAAAGGCAGATTCAGAGCTTTGGGCAAATGCCAGCGCCGATGATATTTTGGCTACATTCGAATCGCGAGGCTATCAAGCAAAGCATGTTGTTATCACCGGTGGTGAGCCTTGCATGTTTGATTTGAGGCCATTGTGTACCTTGCTTCATGATAAAGGGTATAGCACACAAATCGAGACCAGTGGCACTTTCGAAATTTTAGCCCCTAAAGAGACATGGGTGACAGTATCGCCAAAGATTAATATGCGTGGCGGTTATAAAGTGTTGCCAAGCGCGATGGCTCGAGCAGATGAGATTAAACATCCTGTCGCGATGCAAAAGCACATTGAAGAGTTAGAGCGATTATTTAAAGACACTAATATTGAGCCTAAGTTAGTTTATCTTCAACCTATTAGTCAAAAAGCAAAAGCGACTAAGTTGGCGATTGACAACTGTAAGGCAAAAAACTGGCGTCTGTCTGTTCAAGTTCATAAATACCTTGGTATTAACTAACTAATTACCCCGAGTGCAGGTTAACTAGCAGCAATCCATAACAGTCAGTTTGACACATATCACGTGAATATACTTCTAATTAGGCATTTATTGGTGTTGATTTGACTACAAAATGTGTAGGCTCTTTGGTATGAGCAAAGTGATTAAAAGACTTTGGCTTCAAATTTACGATGATAATCAACTGTTTTTTGATAGCACGGAAGCTGCTAGTTAGCTAAGTCTCCATACCAATGACTTTGCTTTTAATAAATTACTAATATTAATAGCATTCACTACTAACCATATCGATCATCCTTTGTGTTTCACCACTATTTTCGAATTGATAAAGGTTGCGATTTATGTCCTTAAGTAATTCACGCCAATGGGGTTTTTGCTTACTCAATGCAAAATAGAGATGGTTGTACTGAATTGGGGGAGTAACATTTTCGATATTTCGCAATAACTCTATTTTTTCTGAACGCGGTAAATCAGAATAGTTAACCGTAAATCGAAGGACTTTAGGATCTCCGATCACCAAGTTAACACGCTTTCCAACTAGCAGCTTTACAAGCTGTAAGTCGTTTACAGCTTCAACAGTAGTAAACTCACCATTGTCCATCATAGCATCAAACTCAGGGGTATTTTGATAACCTCTGACCACCCCGATGAGCTCATTCTTGACTGAATTTAAGTTACCATCAAATCTATCTTCTTCACCACGGCGTTTAAGAAACCCAATCTCACCGCCAGGAAATGCGTTAGATAATGCGAGTAACTCTCGACGAGTTTTGTCTTTGTGATTATCCGATGGCGCTGAATCTTCAATATAATACTCAGGAAAGAGAATATCGGCTTTGCCTGTTTCAACGGCTCTTACTGCTCGTGCCCAAGGTAAAAACTCAACAAAAACTTGATAGTCTAAATCTGTCAGAACGGCCACCGCAAATTGAAAAGCCCATCCTTTATTACACAGATCCGCACCGATGTATGGTGGCCAATCGAGTGTAACAAGGTGAATGAGAGGTTTTTTGGCTTTTTTATTATATAGATAGCCACCTTGATATTTCTCACCTGCAACAATTCTAAACTGTCCCTCTTTAAAGTAGGCTACATTCAAATTCTCGGCGTAGCTGCTGTTGTTTAGAAAGAAAAGAAATACAAGAATGAAGGCTCTAACCATGATCTAAACCGTAAAAGTAAAAGATAGCTAAAGTGTAGTGAAGGGAATTAAAAGGAACAACTTAAAAAATAAAAGGGCACCTAGGCCCCTTTATTTTGATATATACCGCTGTTTACCTATTGCACTAGTTCTTGCTCAGAGAATGTATCTGCAAATAGAGGACTGGTAAGGTAGCGCTCTGCGGCACTTGGTAATATAACAACAATATTCTTATCTGCATTTTCAGGTAATTCAGCAATGCGCTTGGCGGCAACAAGTGCAGCGCCAGAAGAAATACCAACAAGGATCCCTTCATCTCTCATTAGCTGATGAGCCATGGCAATAGCGTCTTCGTTAGAAACCAACTCGACTCCGTCGATAAGCTCAAGGTCAAGGTTGCCAGGTATGAAACCTGCGCCAATACCTTGGATTTTATGAGGACCGGGTTTAACTTCTTCGCCTGCCAATGTCTGTGTTATCACAGGTGAGTCAGAAGGCTCGACTGCAATTGATTTAACATGTAAGCCCTTTTCATTTTTAAGGTAGCGAGAAACCCCCGTGATTGTACCACCAGTACCAACGCCTGCGACGAAGTAGTCAATATTGCCCTCTAGCGCTTCAAAAATCTCTGGACCTGTCGTCTCAAAGTGGATTTTAGGGTTTGCTGGGTTTTCAAATTGTTGAAGCAGAATGTACTTATCAGGGTCACTTGCTTGGATTTCATTTGCTTTTTCGATAGCACCTTTCATGCCTTTTGCACCCTCAGTGAGTACTAAGTTTGCGCCAAGTGCTTTTAACAGTTTACGACGTTCAAGGCTCATTGTATTTGGCATCGTTAATGTTAACTTATAGCCTCGTGAAGCAGCAACAAAAGCCAATGCAATACCTGTGTTGCCTGAAGTAGGCTCAATTAGCTCTTTACCTTCCGTTAATAGTCCAGATTTTTCAGCTTCCCAGATCATAGAAGCACCAATACGACACTTTACGCTGAAGCTTGGGTTTCGCGCTTCAACTTTTGCGTAAACGTTACCACCAGAAACGCGGTTAATTTTTACTAAAGGCGTATTACCGATAGTGAGACTGTTATCTGAGTATACTTTAGTCATTTGTGTTCCCTAATCTAGGTTTGCTTGTATTCCATCACTTTACTGCGCATTTCACAAAATAAAAGGAAAGATTGGCTATAAGATATATCAATTTTGCTTATAGCCAATTGTTATTTAAGAGTGCTTTTTTACATCAACCAGGCATAACTAAACTTCATGAAAATACGCTTATCGTCTTTAATGATTTTAGATAAATCATCATCTTGGAACCCATGATCAGAATAACCTGCAAAGAATACCGTTTGAGGATTTAACTTGTACGAGTACAGTAGCTGCGTACTTAGACTCTTATAGGTTGCGTCAACTTCATTGATATAATTATTGGGGTTTCTCGATATGTTAGTGTTGACGATGGCCAACCGTAAGTAGCTATTTCTATTAAATTGATAAGTTAATCTGACATCGGTTAAGTTGGCTGAATATACATCAGCACCTTCAGCATTCATTTTCTCATAGGTATGTCGAAACCTAAGTTCGAAGTGCTTGCCAATATTGAGGTTAATAACGGGTCGAACAAAAGTTAGATCGCCAAGTCTGTTATTCGCTAAATCAACGCGATTACTTTTACTTAGCTTTAACCCTGCAAAGATACCAGCCATTGGCTTTAGCTCCAAATAAGTCCATTGCGAGTTTTCGGTGAATAAGCTGGTGTTACCATCAATCGCTATGCGGGTTTCGTCATGTCTTAATCCAGTACGCTTTCTATGTTCCACACCGAAATCAATAAAGCTTTGGAGTGGTCCATTAATTGAAAAATTAGTTTGCACTTCCTTTTCTAGTAGTTCACCGTTCTCATTATGAGAAATATCCCAATCACCATACCATTTTGCTCGATTCCACCAGTTTTGCTCAGTGCCATACCAGCGATACTCTCCTCCAAATACAAACTTATTGAAATCTACTTGAGTGATAAACCCCATGTCTGTTCTTACGGCAGCATCGCGTGACTGATAACTTGAGAATGCTTTCCAGTGTTTTTGGTTATGTTCATAATTTAGGTAGTAGCCTACACCACGCGCATCATCATCTGTTACGCGTAGTACGCTTTCTGTTAAATCACAGTTAGCAAGAGTGCTGTCACATAGGTAATCTACAAATTGTTGGTCATATTGGGTATCAGAACCAAACAGTTGTAACTCAAATAAGTCACTTTTCGTTGGTTTATATTTTGCGTCAAAACTTGCCACTTGGTTCTTGTATGTTTCACTCTGCCTCGTTGTTGATGTAAGCCCAAATGAAAAAGCTTTATTTACGTCACGACGATATCTAAGTGCCATGTTTTCGCTTTTGCGTTCCAATGAGACCACACGAGAGCCCAGATTTCCGGGAATGACAACATTGAGTCGCTCGTCATTCGTGATAAAGCCAGCAAAAGTGTGACCGCTTTTGTTGCCAGTTAACTTTACTCCGTAGTCAGGTGCTGAAATATTACGTGTATGGATCAGGTTTAGGTGTGATGAGAAATAGTCTGAGTTATCCAAAAAGAAAGCGCGTTTTTCGGGAAAAAATAAGCTAAAACTATTGTTAACACTTAATTGACCAGTGTCAGCTTCAACTTGGGAAAAGTCAGGGTTTAGCGTTGCATTGAGAGTAGTGTCGGGGGTGATTGCCCACTTTATGTCTAGGCCAGGCTCAATATTGTGCTCTTTTTGCCATGGTTTTGCTTTGCCTTGTTCAATATCGCGAGTTTCTTGGCTATTACCGACTAAAGTGGGAATGATCGCGATATCACTGCTTTGCTTCGCTTTGGCTAGCCCTTGATATTTAGGCATTTGGCAAATCCAACAGGGATTTGCATGTTGCAGTGTCATGCTAGAGATCCGTAGTCGTTCATTTCTAGGAAAAAATCGTAGAAACTCCATCGCCATGGTTTTGTTGCCAGTTGAATTACTAAAATTAAGTACACGCAGTGGTATCTCAATTTCTACTATAAAACCATCTTCGTTTATTGTACCAGCACTATCCCATATACCATTCCAAGAGCCGTTCTCACTCTTTGTCAGCTCATTTTCAATTGAATCTTGCTGTACTCCAAAAGGGTTGATAAAAAACTGATAAGCGCTTTGTGCGTTATTGAAGGAGTCTATTTTGATCCCGACTAAGTCGTCTTCCCACGCCCTGTCTCTATCCCTGTAAAATGCCCTGATCAAGTTTGGGTTTGGATCTTTTGCATCAAAAGCAACGAATAGTGATTGACCGTTTTCATAGATATAGGCTCTTGTCTTTACTGGACTCTTTTCATTTTCATACGGCCAAGTGACGTTGTTGATATCAATTTTTAGCGCTTGATGCCAGACATTATCATCAATGAGCCCATCAATTTTGGCAGCCTGTTGAATAAATGGGATTTGATTGGTGTTCAAGGCGGATACTGGCATAGACAACAAAAGTGCAGCGAATGAGCAGGTTACAGCTTTTAACATAAGGACAAAAGTAGATTACAGAGACTGAATACTGCTTATTAGATGATATGCAATAAAGAGAAACAATTTGTTTTCGTTGGGTTGCAATTATTTACGTTAGATAGCTACTCAGTATACATAAAATGTACAAATTAGTTTATCTCTATCGAATTAATAGCAAAATGGGTCAAAAACATGTTAAAACAGCGTCTTTAAAAATATGCTAGGAAGTAATCTATGTCTCTCGTATTAAAGCTAGTGGCGGGTATCGTTGCTGGTATGTTGGCAGGGCTTTACATGCCAACAGTGTTGGTCGAGCTGTTATACACTTTTAAAGTCATCATAGGGCAACTCATTAATTTTACAATTCCTCTGATAATCCTGTTTTTTATCGCCTCTGGTATAGCAGGCTTACCAAAGGGATCGGGTCATCTTCTGGGTAAAACAGTAGGTTTTGCATATAGCTCTACTGTTATTGCCGGAACTTTGGCATTTTTACTCGTTAATGCCTTTATCCCATTTTTTGAAGGTGGAGTTGCTTATCAAGTTGTCGAGGAGTCTCATCTTACGAGCTTCATCAATATAGAAATCCCACCGCTGATGGGGGTAATGACTGCTCTGGCTAGCGCTTTTATTTTTGGTATCGCGATGAGCCAGTGTGGCTTGAGTAATTTAAAGCAGGTCACTGACGAAGCAAGGGATGTTATTGACATGTTGCTTGCCAAAGTGATTATCCCTGTTTTGCCATTCTATATTGCTGGGGTGTTTGCTGAAATGGCGGTAGCAGGAACTGTTTTCGATACCTTAAGCACTTTCGGTATTGTGCTGTTAGCAGCAATCGTGATGCACTGGTTATGGCTTAGCGTGCTGTTTTTGGCAAGTGGTGTCTTGCTGGGTAAAAACCCCATAGAGCTAATAAAAAATATGCTGCCTGCGTATTTTACAGCGATAGGAACCATGTCGAGTGCTGCGACAATTCCTGTATCACTGCGTGCGAGTAAAGCAAATAACGTGAATGATGAAGTAGCAAATTTTACTGTACCATTGTGTGCGACTATCCACCTGTCAGGCTCTACAATTACGATAGTGACCTGTGCCATGGCTGTGATGCTGCTATCACCTGAGATGGTTGTGCCGTCAATTACTGAAATTTTGCCGTTTATTTTTATGTTAGGGATCGTCATGATAGCTGCTCCTGGGGCACCGGGCGGCGCTGTTATGTCTGCTTTAGGACTATTAACATCGATGCTTGGATTCGATGAAGGGGCTGTCGCATTAATGATTGCTTTGTATTTAGCTCAAGACAGCTTCGGTACTGCATGTAATGTGACTGGTGACGGCGTTATTGCGCTTTGGGTCGACAAATTTTCCAAAAAAGATTAATCAAAAACACCGCTATCGCTATTAAAATCGATAGCGGTGTTTAAATTATATGCAAACATTTCTTCAGCTCTTAACAATTTAGTTATTTCATATCAAAATTGTATTTTTCTCTTGTTTCTATCGTTATGCTTTTAAAAAATATGTGGTAACCTCATGCTTCAGGAAGTGAAGTAATAGGTTGCTTTGCTCCGTTTATTAAAATATATGTAGAGGGTGTGCCATTGATTAATGTGCTTTTAGTTGATGATCATGAACTTGTCAGGACTGGCATAAAACGCATTTTAGATGATGTGCGTGGTTTTAAAGTTGTCGGAGAGGCTAAAACAGGTGAAGAAGCTGTAACTTTTTGCCGCCAAAGCGAGCCTGATATAGTACTTATGGACATGAACATGCCCGGTATTGGTGGATTGGAAGCGACTAAAAAGATTTGCCGTTATTGTCCAGATGTCAAAGTGATTGTGCTGACTGTACATTGTGAGGATCCATTTCCAAGTAAAGTGATGCAAATAGGTGCGCACGGCTACCTGACCAAAGGAGCTGGGCCAGATGAAATGATTAACGCCATTCGTGCTGTTAATGCAGGACAGCGTTATATCGCACCTGAAATCGCGCAACAAATAGCACTTGCTCAATTTAGTGGTCGAAATGATGAAAATCCGTTCCAATCATTATCTGAAAGAGAATTACAGATAATGCTTATGATCACAAAAGGTGAAAAAGCGCAAAATATAGCAGACCGTTTAAACCTAAGTTCTAAAACAGTAAATAGTTATAGATATAGAATGTTTGAAAAACTCAATGTTAACGGTGATGTAGAGTTAACCCACCTAGCGATCCGCCATAAAATGATAGATATTGACAGCAATCACTAAGTTCATTTTTTAAATGACAGTATTTGACTCTCAATCTTTTCTAAAGACATTAACGACAGAGCCTGGCGTATACCGCATGTATGATGTGGATGGTCAGGTTATTTATGTTGGCAAAGCAAAAAACCTAAAAAAGCGTGTTTCAAGTTATTTTCGGGCGAATATCACCGACAGTAAAACGAGGGTATTGGTCGGAAATATAGCGAGTATCGAAGTTACCCTGACAAACACAGAAACAGAGGCGCTATTACTAGAAAACAACCTAATCAAAAAATATCAGCCTCGATATAATATCTTACTAAGAGACGATAAAAGCTATCCTTATATCTTTTTGAGTGCTCACCAGCATCCAAGGTTGGCCTTCCACCGGGGGAGTAGAAAGTTAAAAGGTGAGTACTTCGGGCCATTCCCCAGCAGCTCTGCGGTATCTGAAAGTCTTCGGCTAATGCAAAAAATTTTCCCAGTAAGACAATGTGAAGATGCTTATTATCGCGCTCGGAGTAGGCCTTGTCTGCAGTACCAACTAAAAAGGTGTTCTGGTCCATGTGTCGGCAAAGTCAAGGATAGTGAATATCAAGAGCAAGTATCCATGGTACGCCAATTTTTAACTGGTCGCTCGCAAGATGTGATAGCTGCACTTGTAGAGAAAATGGAGCAAGCAAGTATTTCACTTGACTTTGAAATGGCTGCTAAATATCGAGACCAAATCGTATTGCTTCGGCAAATGCAAGAGCAGCAGTCTATTGCTGGCAATTTTGCAGAGCTGGATGTTATTGGTTTTGAGCAAAAAAATGGCTTAGTTGCAATTCATGTACTTATGATCCGAGAACACAAAGTGCTAGGCACTAAAACGCATTTTCCCAAGGTGCCTAAAGATTCAGGTGCAAATGAGGTTCTCACTGCATTTTTAGGACAATACTATATTTCATCTGGCAATCAATCGCGAATTGCAAAAGAAATTGTTTTGCCGTTTAAGGTTGATGATTACGTTGCACTAGAAGCTGCTTTAGGTCAGGTATCGGAACGCAAAGTAAGCTTTAAGTTTAATGTGCGTGGTGAGCGCGCCCAGTATCTTGCATTGGCAAATAAAAATGCTCAAAACAGCATTGAAGTAAAACAAAGTGCACAGGATTCGATCACAAAGCGCTATGCAAAACTAAAAGAGGCAATAGGGCTATCTGACATTCAAAGAATGGAGTGTTTTGATATCAGTCATACCATGGGAGAAAATACCGTAGCATCTTGCGTAGTGTTTGACGGTCAAGGGCCAAACAATAAAGAATATCGCCGTTATAATGTCACAGGGATTACGCCAGGTGATGATTATGCAGCTATGGATTTTGCGTTAAAAAAACGCTACGGCAAAATGGCTGATGAGAGCAAAGTCCCTGATATTATCTTTATTGATGGTGGTAAGGGGCAATTAGGTAGGGCTGAATCATTTTTTGCAAGTTGGCAACTTGATAAAATGCCTATTTTAATCGGTGTTGCAAAAGGCACGAGTAGAAAACCCGGTTTGGAGACGCTACTGATTGATGGTGGCCGTAAAACTATCAATGTAGCCAGTGACTCTCCGGCATTACACTTGATACAACATATCCGCGACGAGTCTCATAGGTTTGCAATTGCAGGACACCGTAACAAAAGACAAAAGCAAAGAACACAGTCAATGCTGGAAGAGATAGAAGGAATTGGTCAAAAACGACGTCAAGCACTACTTAAATTTTTAGGAGGCATGCAGGGAGTTAAATCTGCAAATATACATCAATTAAAGCAAGTTCCTGGGATCAGCCCTGACATGGCTGAAAAGATATTTAATCATTTGCATGACAAAGCTTAAGCAATCATGCGAACATAGAAAAAAAGACAATACCAAGTAGTTATGTGGAATATTCCAAATACGCTCACAGCATTTCGGTTGCTGCTCATTCCTGTATTCGCAGTCGTTTTTTATTTACCATATTCATGGGCATTTTTTGCCGCCGCGTTTATTTTTTGGTTAGCTTCAGTTACTGATATCCTTGATGGATATCTGGCGAGAAAGCTTGAACAGTCAACACCGTTTGGTGCTTTTCTTGATCCAGTTGCTGATAAAGTGATGGTCAGTGTTGCACTTGTTATTCTTGCCACACACTATAATGATTACTTTATTACAATATCAACGCTGGTGATAATTAGTAGAGAAATCGTTATATCTGCATTGCGAGAGTGGATGGCGGAACAAGGCAAGAGGGGAAGTGTTGCAGTGTCCTGGTTAGGTAAATTCAAGACAGCTGCGCAGATGCTCGCAATCATCGGGCTAATTTGGCAATTCTCTGATTGGATGACAATGCTAAGTTATGCGCTTTTAGCTATTGCTACCATACTAACTTTAGTTTCTATGGTGCAGTATCTATATGCTGCGAAAGGAGAATTGACTAATTCTTGACTGTTATAGTCTATTAACTCATCGGTTTAGATAAAAATTGAGCAAACGATTAAAAACATTCATTTTTTATGTTGACGCGTACAAGAACTTCTGTAGAATGCGTCCGTGTTGAGAGGGCAGTGTGTCATCGAAATGAAATTTTGATAACACTTCCTAATGATAAAAGTTTAAAGCTAGATAAATAATTTAAATAGTTTTAAATGTTGGAATGCGAGTATAGCTCAGCTGGTAGAGCGCGACCTTGCCAAGGTCGAGGTCACGAGTTCGAACCTCGTTACTCGCTCCAAACTTGGCGGAATGGCAGAGTGGCCATGCAGCGGATTGCAAATCCGTCTACCTCGGTTCGACTCCGGGTTCCGCCTCCATTTTCTCAACACTCCACATGCGAAAGCAAGCCCGATGCCCGGGTGGTGGAATTGGTAGACACAAGGGATTTAAAATCCCTCGCTGGTAACAGCGTGCCGGTTCAAGTCCGGCCCCGGGCACCATTTATAGTAAAGCTACTATAAATGATTTATGGAACGCGAGTATAGCTCAGCTGGTAGAGCGCGACCTTGCCAAGGTCGAGGTCACGAGTTCGAACCTCGTTACTCGCTCCAAATTTGTTTTCGAATGCCCGATGCCCGGGTGGTGGAATTGGTAGACACAAGGGATTTAAAATCCCTCGCTGGTAACAGCGTGCCGGTTCAAGTCCGGCCCCGGGCACCATTTATAGTAAAATTACTATAAATAATTTATGGAATGCGAGTATAGCTCAGCTGGTAGAGCGCGACCTTGCCAAGGTCGAGGTCACGAGTTCGAACCTCGTTACTCGCTCCAAATTTGGCGGAATGGCAGAGTGGCCATGCAGCGGATTGCAAATCCGTCTACCTCGGTTCGACTCCGGGTTCCGCCTCCATTTTCTCAACACTCCACATGCGAAAGCAAGCCCGATGCCCGGGTGGTGGAATTGGTAGACACAAGGGATTTAAAATCCCTCGCTGGTAACAGCGTGCCGGTTCAAGTCCGGCCCCGGGCACCATTTATAGTAAAAATACTATAAATGATTCATGGAACGCGAGTATAGCTCAGCTGGTAGAGCGCGACCTTGCCAAGGTCGAGGTCACGAGTTCGAACCTCGTTACTCGCTCCAAATCTAATCACATCGTTTACTTTTTACCTGATTTCCTTACTTTAGTGCTAATTCATACCAAATAATCATCCCTGGTTTATCTTTAAAGGGATTAATCTTGATGGTGGTTTGAGGTAATACTAACCCGTTTAATTATTGCTCAATATAAGACACTTCTAACGTAGTTAGCATCAAATTGACCAATTATAAATGCCGATTCTTTGACTGTGTTGCGTCTCCTAGACTTATATTAGCTTTTTACATCTTGAGACCTGCCAAAAAATGTGGTTTGGCCGTTTTGGCTAATTTACCCATTAGCGCTTTTTAACTTGTTTCAGATCCACCGGTTTCTTCATTCACCCCGTCTTTAAAACTTGTCTATCGCTAATGAATGAGTACTAGAGCAGTTTCAACTGGGAAATATATTTTTAAGGACAGCAAATAAAGTTGCTGTCATTAAGAAAGTGCTTTGAAATTCACTAGCCAAGTAGATGAAGCATTGTCTTATAAGGTGCTCAAGTTAACTCTAAAGCCAACGCTTAAACAATTAAGTAGCTCAGGACTTATTTAAGAAGGGCTTTTGCATTGATAACTCACTATTTGCAAGCGGATAAAGTGAAAAATGCTTATAAGCAATAATAATGACTTCCTTTTAGCCCTTTTTTGTATATTAAAGTGTCAAAAATAGACGTTTCGCTTTATTTTTGCTCGAACAAACGTTTTTTCGCAATTTTTTTTAAAAAAAGGGTTGCACTTAAATCGGAACTCCCTATAATGCGCATCCACCGACACGGAGAGCAGCGCTGAAAAGCAACGAGTCAACGAGTCGGGAGTCAAATAAA
>NZ_JABWPQ010000044.1:0-15666 GCF_013366255.1 Pseudoalteromonas sp. McH1-7
ATAGTTGAAGTAAACTCTGGGCCATTATCTACTCTAATTTGCTTTGGTTTTCCGCGCCAAGCAATGATCTGTTTTAGTGTCCTAATCACTCTTTCAGCGGTTAAACTGGTATCCACTTCAATCGCTAATGCTTGTCGATTGAAGTCATCGAGTATATTCAATGTCCTAAAACGATGTCCGTAGCTTAGTGCATCACTCATAAAGTCCATTGACCAAGATTCATTATATTGCTGTGGGGCACTTAATGGTTCTGGTGTTCTTGTTGGCACACGGCGCTTTCCTTTACGTCTCAAATTGAGTTTTAGCATGTTGTAAACTCGTTCAACACGCTTTTTATTCCAAGGTTTACCCTTATTACGAAGCCTTTTAAATAGTTTAGGCAGCCCCCATCTTTGGTGACGTTCGACCAATGCTAGCAACGCGTCGATAACCTCATCATCTGATGGCCGTTTATGTTTGTAATAAAAAACTGAGCGGCTTAGCCCTGCCACTTCACAAGCAAATGCGACGCTGACGTTAAATTGGGATCTTAAATGTTCAACCCAAGCTCTGCGCCTACTTGTCTTTACAGCTTTTTTGCAATGATATCCTCAAGCATCGAGTGCTTTAAGCTCAGCGTTGCAAACATATCTTTTAGCTTACGATTCTCTTCTTCAAGCTCTTTGAGGCGTTTAACATCAGACACTTCCATTCCACCATACTTTGAACGCCATTTGTAAAAGGTGCTTTGCCCGATACCATGTTTACGGCAAATTTCAGGTACTGGAATACCTGATCCAGCTTCTTTGATCATGCTGACAATTTGAGTTTCGGTAAACTTGCTTTTTCTCATCGTAAATTTTCCTATTTTAGTTAATGGAAAATTCTACTTATGAACTGTTTCATTTTTTGGGGGAGTTACAGAGTTACAGACCTAGCTTACAAACTAGGTATTGGAATAAAATAGTGTTCAAACTTTATTATTCCAATTTACAGGGTAGTGTACAAGCTTTATTGTGCCTAAACATAATTGTTTTGAGCTAGGTAATCTACAGTGGTGAGGTGTCGGCCTTGTCGATAGCAAGGTTAATCGCGTTGTTATCGACAAGGTTTTGTTGCCTTAAATAGCACCAGTCATTGTGCAAATTGGCTAATACTTTTCTTTTAACTCACCAATCAAATTACTGTGCTAGTAAGCATTTGATTAAAGATTATACTTTTCTTTGACCCTCAATAGGCTGCTTTCAAAGTGCTTTTTGTTTTTCTTTTTATTGATCATAAACTTCGTAAACCCAAATAGTTGACGGTGTAGAGGGTACCACTTATCAAAGTTTGCATGGAATTGGTCAATGACTTTTAATGGAAGTTTGTCCATCAGAGTATAAAAGTTATAGAGCAATTGAGTCATGGCAACAAATGGGAAGGCTTCTGCGTTAGCCTTTTTCAAGGCAACATGATCTATGCTCAATAGTGGCGTGTCTTTAATCTTGTCTTGAAAGAAAACATGTGGAAGAAAGTAGCCAGAGCTAAAAAGCAGAGGGTTATCACTGTTGTTAATTGAGATAACATTGCCGCATTGAGAGTGGTATTGCTCCGACTGCACGTCAGAGTTGAGGAGATACCCAGTACAATTAATGATCCAAGCGCCAGATTCAATAGGCTGTGTTTCGCCACTTCTAAAACACAATTGCGTTTCGTCACCATTGTCTTTTATGTCATCTAAGTAGTCTCTTACTATCGTTTTACAGCCTTGAGTAACAATATCCAGCTCACTTTGAGACAATAAACCAAGTAGAAATTGCTGGGCATCTTTGTGCGGTGAGAGGGCATATTTGGATTTTACAAATTGGGTGACTTCTGCCTCATTATCGCCGTTGAAGAGGGTTGCACACTGCGTCATCATATCTAGGCTAGTTGTCCCTTTCCAATATTTATCCAAACCCGGCGGAAACATGATGTCTCTATTTAGGAAGTAGGTTCCTTTACCGATAATAAGGTGAATGGCTAACTGTGGGTTTGCTTGTATTAAATAGTGGGCGGTATCCATTGCCGTCTTACCACCACCAACAATATAGATTGGTTTATTACTATCTATAATGTGCTGTTGATTTTGTGGTATTTCTTCAGGCGTAATTGAATGTACTTTGTCACTAGAAAAGGCTAATGCTTGGCTTGGCTCAATGCCAAATCCAACACTTTTTATTAATTTTTTGGTATGGATTTGTCGTGTCGTTTCTTTTGAGGCTAAGTGAACTTGTACGATGCCATCATCTTGGGAGTCATGACTAAGGTAGCTATGCTGCATTAAGGGAATAACAGTCAAATGCTGTTCTACTTCGCTTATACAGCGCTTAAAGTGCGTTAAGATTTCATGTCTGTCAGCTAAATAGGACTCAGGGCGATCTAAACCCCATTTCATATTACCTATCGTAAATTGCTTATAGGGCTGATGTAACCTTACATAATCATAGGTGTCATTCCACATGCCACCAATAGATTCTCGCTTATCTACGAGTGCCACAGTCGCGTTTTTTGGTAAGTACTGCTTAGCTGCATACAGTGCATTTAATCCTGCAAGCCCTGCGCCTACAATACAGAGATCCACATTTTCTATGTTGTCTACAATCATTTTAACTGCCTATCCTTTGATTGTGTAAATAATTGAATATTAAAGATTAGCCCCGTGTAACTTTTTTGTAACAAAAGGCTGTTTACTTTCCTTCTAGAACAAGTTGTTACTTGAAAACATATATTGTCACTGAGCGTGATGCTATGGGTGAAATAAAACACGACACCGAGCAAACTTAATTTAAGTACTAGGTACCGTGTTTTACCGAAAGCCAGGCTAAGCATGTGCTCATAGTGACTTATCAGAGTGGAACAATAAATTAAATTAGCCCGTTTATTGTTCCTCTCTTGATTGTACTAAGCTTGAGCTACCGCTTGTTCTTGTGGGTATGCCTCAGTCTCTTGTGCCTTACTACGATGATCACTTGCTAGTTTCTCATAAAGTAAGGGCAGTACGATAAGTGTAAAGAAAGTACCAATGAGCATGCCAGCAACCAAAATGATACCAATACTGTTACGGGCTTCAGCACCAGCACCAGTTACCAATACAAGAGGGAAGTGACCAAGTACAGTCGCGCCCGTTGTCATTAAGATTGGTCTTAGTCTTGTGGCTGCTGCGCCTTTTGCAGCATCGTACTTAGACTTACCTTCAAGTTGTAAATGGTTCGCAAACTCAACGATTAAGATACCATTTTTAGCAATTAAACCAATCAAGGTGATCAACCCAATTTGACTATAAATATTCACTGTCGTCAGTGATAAAAACGGCAGCATAAGCGCGCCGGCCAATGCCAGTGGTGCACACCCCAGTAACACAACAAGTGGATCTCTAAAGCTATTGAACTGAATAGTTAATAAGAAGAACACAATCACCATCGCAAATAGCAAGACGCCAACCATGGTGTTACCTTCTTTTCTTAACTGTCTGGACTCACCAGCGTAATCAATAGAGTAGTGGCTTGGTAGTATTTCTTGCGCAATCTCTTCAACTAGGGTTAGCGCTTGCTCTTTAGTCACGTGAGGTAGGGTACCTGCTAAAATCCTAAACGCGCCTTGTTGGTTAAAGGAGCCAAGTACTCGAGGGCTGGTAAATGTGCGCAATGTAGCAAATGCAGAAACGGGAATTAGAACACCTGTATCTGTGCTTACTTGCATATTTAAAATATTCTCAGGGTTGTATCTATCTTTATCACCCACAATTGGGATCACGCGATAAGCTTTACCATCTTTATTAAAGTAGTTGGCAAAGTTATTAGACATATACACGCTAAGTTGCTCATTCACTGAAGATAAACTTAGCCCCAGATCTGCGACTAACTCCCTATCAATCTCAAGTTCTGCTTGTGGCAAATCGATTTTTAGATCGGTATTCATGAACATAAAACTGCCTGTTGCAGTCGCTCGTTGAATAATTTCATCCGCATACGCTTTCATGGTGATAGGGTCATCACTAGAACGGAAAACCACTTCAACATCAAATTGCCCAGCAGTTGGTAAAGACGCAGGTAAAATAGGGAACAGGGTTAACCCTGTGACGCTACTTAAGCGGCCGTACAAGTCAAAGAGCATATTGTGAACTGAGTTTTCTCGCTCACTAAAGGGCGCTAATGTCACACCACCAAAACCAGCAGAAGCGGTAATAACCTGCCAAGTAAATTCAGCACCTTCGGTTGCATTCATTACCGCAGCGGTATCGTTCATTTTATTTGAGGTATAAGCAAGAGAGGACTCAGGTGGGGCTTCCACCACAACCTGGATACTGCTTTGATCTTCGATAGGCGCAAGTTCTTTTTGCGATAACATATAAAATGGTACCGATAACAAAGAAAATATAATAGCGATGAAGAAGATTTGTGGACGCCATTTAAATAGCGTGTCTAGTGCATTAAAGTAGAACTTTTGGAGCTTATCGAAGTAACTATTGACCTTTTGTGTTAACTTGCCTTCTTTACCTCCCTCTGGGTTTACGTATGCCGCCATAATTGGAGATAAGGTGATGGCAACTAAACCTGAGATGATCACAGCAATCGCCAGTGTGAAAGCAAATTCTCTAAATAAAAAGCCAGTTAATCCCGTTAAAAATCCAATGGGTGCGTATACTGCTGCTAGGGTCAGTGTCATCGCAATAACTGGCACAAGTAATTGACGTGAGCTAATAAGCGCGGCTTGAAATCTAGGTTTGCCTTCGCGCATATGACGGGCAACATTTTCCACCACCACAATGGCATCATCTACCACTAGGCCTACCGAAAGTACAATGGCCAAAATGGTAAGTAGGTTAAGGGAAAAGCCCATTGCAGAGATCACCGCTATGGCACCTAAAATAGAGATAGGGATAGTGATGAGTGGCACCATCGCGGTTCTGAATGAACCCATCATCGCCAATACCACAATACCAACAAGTAACACCGTCTCAGCCAGTGTGGTAAAGATCTCTTTGATAGAATCTCGCATGTACAGGGTGCCATCGTAACCAATTCTAAGGTTCATGCCGTCAGGTAAGATAGGGTTTATCTCATCAATCTTTTTATAAAGTGCATCACCAATGTCAATTTCATTGGCGCCAGGTAGTGCCCATAAGGCTAAAAAGACCGTATCGTGATCATCAAGTCGTGCAGTCACTAGGCTGTCAGCTTCACCTAGCTCTACGGTGGCCAGATCTCCTAGTTTTAATTGTGCACCATCAACCTCTTTGACAATGAGGTTATTAAAGTCCGCGATTGAGCGCAAAGACGTATTCGCCATAACATCAATACGTTGTCTGTTGTTTTCACTATATCCAATGGTTGCAATGGTATTATTGGCGCGTAGTGCACCAAATACATCACTGGCGCTAAGCCCGTAAATGGCTAGCTTTTCAGGATCAAGCCAAATACGCATCGCTGGATTTCGGCCACCTTCGAGGGTGATTTTTTGCACACCAGGAATATCTGACATTGAAGGCACAACATTTCTGATCAAATAATCGCTCACATTGTTACGCGATAGTCCTTGAGACTCTACATCTAGATAAAATACAGCATAGGGACTATCGGCACGCACGGTATGAATTGCAGGGTCTTCTGCACCACTTGGCAATTCAAACTTTATTTGGTTTAACCGTGTTGTGAGTTCAGCAAGGGCGTCAGGAGTGCTATGGTTTAACTCTAACCATGCCGTAACTCGACTGAGACCTGCCATTGTTACTGAATCAACATAGTCCACACCAGGAACCGTTGAAGCAACGCGTTCAATCGGTTCTGTCACATAACCTTTAACTACCTCAGCTGAGGCACCAGTGTAGACGGTATTTATTACTAACGACGCACTTTCTATTTTGGGGTACTGCTGTACAGAAATATCTCTAGCAGCGTTTAATCCTGCCAGAACAATAAGGAGTGAAAATACAATCGCAAGCACGGGGCGATTGACAAATATATCCATAATGGATGGTTTATTTTCATGTAAAGCACTCATTACTGCTCTCCATTATTGCCATCAATCGCAGCAACTTGGTCGGTGTAAACCAGTAAGTTCTCCTGTAGTTTAAATGCACCTTCAGCAGCAATAAACTCACCGCCGCTCAAACCTGTTAATACCAGCTGCTGGTCATGGATCTTATCGCCAAGTGTGACTTTGACAGGTTTTGCTCGCCAGTTTTGTGCGTCATCTTTTTCTAAGATATAAACAAACTCACCAAAATGGTTTCGAGTAATAGCATTGGTTGGTACTACCGCTGCGCTTACTTTTGCTACTGGCACGTTTACCATTACCATTTGGTTGTGGCTTAGTGCTTCGTGATAATTATTAAGCTCTGCACGATAGCGTTGTTGGCGGGAGGCGACGTCAACACTTGGGGTTTTCGCTAACACTCGTGCTGGTTGCTGCACTTGCGAGTGTGATACCGCGACCATTACCTCTTCACCCAACTTTGGTTGTGGTAACGTTTGCGGCATGTTGAAATCAACCCAAATTTTGTCGTTAGTGCCTACTAAAAACGTCACGGCATTGTTGGCATCAAGCAACTGACCAACTTGATATTGCTCCATACCGGTATAGCCAGTAAACGGTGCTCGGATAGTCTTTTTTTCGATAAGGGTGGTGAGTCGTTTTACATCAGCTTCATTGATAGCAACCTCAGCTTCCGCTTTGTCTACTTCATCGGGACTAATGCGTTTTTGTTCAAGTAACTTTGCAACACGTTGATAGGTTGACTTAGCAAGTTTTACTCGCGCTTTAGCTGCTTGTAGATTTGCTTCATCAATGCTGCTGTCGAGGCGCAGCAATATTTGATTGGCTTTTACTAAGTCACCAGGTTGAAAGCCAACGTATGTAATAAGTCCAGCATATTCATTGCTGACAGTTACGGTCTGTTTTGCATGAAGTTGGCCAACTACTTTTACCGTTTTAAGATGTTCAGTGGTAGAGACATAGGTACTTTTAACCGATGCTGAGGGTTCAGGGAAGGATTCTCCAAAGGCAATAGCAGCTTGGATTTGCGTAAATTTAACAAATCCTAAACTGGTAATGACGATGAGAATAAGTACAAAGGCGATAAGCCAGCGTTTTATGTTCATTGTGATTTTCCTTAAGTTAACGAAGCTCGAGCGCTTGCAATTCTTTCTCTATACGAAGTAGAGAGTCATGGGTTATTGGTGCTTGCCATGGATAACTATTTAGCAGCCTCACTGCGCTTCGAATGAGCGGATCATTGAGCGCAAGAGGTGCCAGCAAAGAGTCAGTACCTTCGACAATTTGGTTAGTTTGTTGCAAACGTAAAACCTGTTCATATCCCACGGTTAGTGCCCAACCGCTGATTATGATTTCTTCAATGACATCATGCAGATTTGGTATATTTTGTAGTTCTCCTGCCTCAATGCCATCAAGCAAGGTTTGCTTGAAAACATTTTCACAGCCGCTACATGATTCAATAATTTTATTGGTCCAATATTCTGAAGCTCTTTTAATTACGGCTTTGTTAGTAGAGTAAGATTGCAGCTCGAAATCGAAGGAAAAACGCTTAATTTTTTGTGGAGAAACTAAACACACGGCGAGCATTCGCTCTGGCGTGCTTAATGGCAGCGATAAGATTTGTTTAAACACACCAGATACATGGGTAAATGACTCATAAGCCAATGCCATGATTAAGTCTTCTTTGGTTTGCACAAACTTATAAATAGAACCCATAGATAACCCTGCATGCAAGGAGACTTTAGCCATTGTAAAATCAGTGACTGACGTCTCATTGATGCACTGTTCTGCAGCACTTAAAATCATACGTTGCTGAGTTTCGTTATCATACTTTGGTGCTGGTGCCATGCTTTCTCCTGTAATAATTGAACCTAATTCGAATGGTATTCGAATGCGCTTCAATTATAAGGTTGGTTTTTAAAAGTGCAATAAGTAAACAGAGCATTGTTTGCTGGCAGAAAAGATTTAAAGAGATAGGATGGATTAGAATGAAGGTTTTTTACGGTGTTCTGCTGAGAGAACGCCACGCTAATTATTTAGTGATTTAAAATCCAGCTTTTAACGGGCTTTACCCACTCGTCTCTTGGGAGGTAAAAAGCACCGTGTTCCTCACCAGTTGAAATAGAAAATTCTGTAAAGCTGTTGAGGCTTTCGGAGCGTGCTTTCACAAAGTCGCAAGAGCCCACTTGATCTGAGGTTTCGTACACGGATAACACCTTGCCGAAGAGCTGGATCTCGCTTTTACTTTTGATAAGCCCTGCGCAGCCCGCGAGTACCACGTAGTGAATGGCATCATTTTTTAATGTATCACTTGCCATTATTGTTAACGCTCCGCCGCGAGAAAACCCCACGAGCGTAATGTTGCTGGCGCTGACGCCCGCATCGAGTAATTTGTGAACCTTGCTTACTAGGGTCTTTGTGTAGGCTTCTGGTGCAACACCTTTAGGTCGGTGCTCAGCAATTAGTGTATAGGCATCGTCACTTAATGCTTGTTTGATGGCTGGAAAGTCATATTTACCCCAGCGCTTATGAATAGGCGTTTCATTATCACCTTCAACGATGTAGCCATGAGAATAAAAAACGTATTTGGCAGATGGATTAATCTGCTCTGGTACATCTGAGTAAATTGCTTTTGCCGAGGCGATTGACGCCGCGCAAGCAGCAAATGAGGTGCATGCAGCACGTAGTAAACGATTCATTTTTGAGCTTTTTTAGTTGATGTAGAGAGATGGTAACCAAGCTTTGATAAAAGAAGCAAGCGTAGCGCGATGGGTTATTTTGCATGAAGGAGTTGTGAGCACGAACTCACCAATTTGTAGGAGCGAGTTTATCTCGCGATCTTTTCACTGCTCGCCACATAAAGTGGCTCCTACCATAGTGTTCACCTATGGGAGCAAATTACCCGTGTAGGAGCGAGTTCATCTCCCGATCTGTTAACTGCTCGCCGCGTAAAGCGGCTCCTACCAAAGTGTTCACCTATGGGAGCAAATTACACTTGTATGAGCGAGTTTATCTCGCGCGCTTTTAACTGCTCGCCACATAAAGTGGCTCCTACCAAAGTGCTCACCTATGGGAGCAAATTACCCGTGTAGGAGCGAGTTTATCTCCCGATCTTTTCACTGCTCGCCACATAAAGTGGCTCCTACCATAGTGTTCGCCTATGGGAGCAAATTACCCGTGTAGGAGCGAGTTTACCTCGCGATCTCTTGACTGCTCGCCACATAAAGTGGCTCCTACCAAAGTGTTCACCTATGGGAGCAAATTACACTTGTAGGAGCGAGTTTACCTCGCGCTCTTAAGTGCTCGCCACATAAAGTGGCTCCTACCAAAGTGTTCACCTATGGGAGCAAATTACCCGTGTAGGAGCGAGTTTATCTCCCGATCTTTTCACTGCTCGCCACATAAAGTGGCTCCTACCATAGTGTTCGCCTATGGGAGCAAATTACACTTGTAGGAGCGAGTTTACCTCGCGCTCTTAACTGCTCGCCACATAAAGTGGCTCCTACCAAAGTGTTCACCTATGGGAGCAAATTACCCGTGTAGGAGCGAGTTTACCTCGCGATCTCTTGACTGCTCGCCGCGTAAAGTGGCTCCTACCATAGTGTTCGCCTATGGGAGCAAATTACCCGTGTAGGATCGAGTTTACCTCGCGCTCTTAACTGCTCGCCGCGTAAAGCGGCTGCTACCAAAATGTTCACCTATGGGAGCAAATTACCCGTGTAGGAGCGAGTTTACCTCGCGATCTTTTCACTGCTCGCCGCGTAAAGCGGCTCCTACCAAAGTGTTCGCCTATGGGAGCAAATTACCCGTGTAGGAGCGAGTTTATCTCCCGATCTTTTCACTGCTCGCCACATAAAGCGGCTCCTACCAAAGTGTTCACCTATGGGAGCAAATTACCCGTGTAGGAGCGAGTTTATCTCGCGATCTCTTGACTGCTCGCCACATAAAGTGGCTCCTACCAAAGTATTCACCTATGGGAGCAAATTACCCGTGTAGGAGCGAGTTTAGCTCGCGATTTCTTGACTGCTCGCCGCGTAAAGTGGCTCCTACCAAAGTGCTCACCTATGGGAGCAAATTATCCGTGTAGGAGCGAGTTTACCTCGCGATCTTTATACCATCTAAAGCTTAAAGCTTACGCCATGGCCAGTTCACTCTTATCGCCCATCCAGCGCCAGATAATCGAGTCAACAATATCGCTGTGGTTTTTAAGCACGGTAAAAGCGAGGCTTCTCACTTGCGGTAATAAATGTTTATCACGACTAAGGTCGGCAATTTTTAGCTCAGCCAATCCAGTTTGTTTTGTGCCTAGCACTTCACCCGGGCCGCGGATCTCAAGGTCGCGCTCAGCGATGACAAAACCGTCGTTACTTTCTCTAAGCACCCCTAAACGCTTTTGCGCGGTGACCGACAATGGCGCATGGTAAAGCAGTAAACAATGTGATGCGATTTGTCCGCGACCAACACGGCCGCGCAACTGATGCAGTTGTGCCAGACCCAAGCGTTCAGGGTTTTCAATGATAATAAGGCTAGCGTTGGGTACATCCACACCTACTTCAATTACGGTAGTGGCAACCAGCACATGAGTATGACCCTGTTTAAATTCGTCCATAATGGCCTGCTTTTCTTGGGCTTTCATACGGCCATGCACCAGCGCGATATTAAGCTCTGGCAAGGCTTCGGCAAGTGCTTTGGCGGTGTCTTCTGCGGCTTGGCATTGTAACGCCTCCGACTCATCTATCAGGGTGCATACCCAGTACACTTGACGTTTGTCGTCAACGCAGGCTTTTTGTACTTTTTTGATCACTTCATTGCGTCTGGTATCGGGCACGGCGACGGTCGTGATTGGTGTTCTGCCCGGTGGTAACTCATCGATAATTGAGGTTTCAAGGTCGGCGTAGGCGGTCATCGCCAAAGTTCTTGGGATTGGGGTGGCAGTCATCACCAGCTGATGTGGATAGCAATTGCCAAACTTTCCCTTTTCTCTAAGTGCTAAGCGCTGGTGCACACCAAAGCGATGTTGTTCGTCGATAATGATAAGCGCAAGGTTAGAAAACTGTACTTGCTCCTGGAACAGTGCATGAGTGCCGACTATCATCTGAGCTTGCCCCGAAGCAATTCGCTCAAGCGCATGAGTGCGTTCCTTGCCTTTGGTTTTACCACCCAGCCATACGGTTTCTATACCCATAGGTTCAAACCAATTAAGGAAGTTGATGCCGTGTTGCTCGGAGAGGATCTCAGTGGGTGCCATCAGTGCTACTTGGTAACCCCGTGCGATGGCTGTTAACGCGCTGAGTGCGGCTACAAGGGTTTTTCCTGAGCCAACATCCCCTTGCACCAATCGCATCATGGGGTAGGGATGTTGTAAGTCGCTTTTGATCTCAGCTACTACTCGACTTTGGGCATTGGTGGGGGCAAATGGTAAGGCCGATAAAAACTGTGCTTCAAGTGGATTGGTAGGCGGTAGTGCAACTGCTTTCACCGCTTGACCTTTTTGCCTAAGCTTAAGCAAACTGAGGTTTTGTGCTAATAACTCTTCAAATGCTAAGCGTGCTTGAGCGGGGTGTTGCCCGAGTTCTAATTGGGTTAAATCGACTTCCTGTGGCGGGCGGTGCAGTAATAGCAGCGCCTCTTTTAAGCTTTGCTGCGATGGCCGATACTGAGCTGGTAAATAGTCTGGTACATCATATTTGCGCAGTAACTCAACGGCTTGATCGGCAATCGCCCGAATGCTCAATTGCTTCAGCCCTTCGGTTGTCGGATAAACAGGTGTGAGTGTCGCAAGGCTTGGGTCGCAAGGTGCAGAGCGGGTTTCTTTGATGCTGTATTCTGGGTGAGCCATTTCAAAACCATGGCGGCCACGGCGAACCTCACCAAAACAGCGGATTATTTTGCCTGCTTGCATGGCGTTTTTTTGCGCCGCGTTAAAATTGAAAAAACGCAGCGCGATCCGCCCCGTTCCATCATTAACATAACACACCAACATGCGGCGTTTGCCTTGCGTGATTTCGCTGCGCTCAATCTCGGCTTCAATGCTGACATGGCTATGCGCTTGTAACTCGCAGATAGGATAGGTGCGCGCACGGTCTTCGTAGCGTAGTGGAAGGTGAAATAGCATGTCTTGTACCGACTGAATGCCTAGTTTGGCCAAGCGTTCGGCTGCTTTTGGGCCTACGCCTTTTAGCTCAGTGACGGGGTAAGTGGCCAAATTTGGTGTCGACATGCTATTCCTCTAGCGCGATCCGCGTTATCTATTTTTTCTGCTTAAACTTAAGAATGTCCCAAAAGGTGTCGTCAGCAACAATTTCACCGTGCTCATCAAGCGCAGGGTAAGGTAACTCTTTTTCGCGACAGCGGGTTGCAATAATTGGATGACATCCTTCAAATAGTAACTTATGTTTTACCACAGGATCCATCATATCTGTACGTTTGTACAGTCCAGCTACATCTCTTTGGCGCTGCGCCTCGTATAAAATAAGTGCTGCGGCAACGGATACATTCAGGGATTGCACCATACCTTGCATTGGGATCACGATATGCTGATCTGCATGCTCAAGTGCGCGGTCTGAGATCCCAAGACGCTCTTGACCGACAATAATGGCGGTGGGTTTGGTGTAATCAATTTCACGAAAATCAACGGCGCTATCACTAAGGTTGGTTGCTAATAATTGTACACCCGGGTTTTGTTCACGAATTGTCGCAACAGCCTGGTCGATATGCTCATGCATATGGGTTTCTACCCAATTTTTGCTGCCACCAGAGGTATTATTAGTTAACCGTCTTTGATCTTGTGGCCATACCGCATGTACATGGTGACAACCAACCGCATCTGCGGTACGCACAATCGCTGACAGGTTGTGGTGCTTATGTACTTCATCTAAACACACTGTGAGGTCGGTTTGGCGTCTATCTAATACGCTTTTTACACGATGGTATCTATTCTCAGCCATCTACTTACTACTCTAAATCAACAAATTCCCGCGATTATAACAAAAAAGGGGCTAAGGCATAACGGTGCGCTGAATCGGGTTTTGCAGTGAGATCAGCGTTTCGGTTGACTGGATAGACTCAATAGTTTGCACTTTATTGATAAGTACATCTTGTAGGTGGTCGATGGAGCGCGCCATCACTTTGATAAAAATACTGTAGTTACCTGTGGTGTAATAGGCTTCAACAACCTCTTCGAATTCTTTAAGACGTGCAATGGCCCCCGGATAGTCCCCGGCATGTTTTAGGTTTATTCCGATAAAACAGCAGACATCATAACCAAGCCGTTTAGCATTAATGCTAACTTGAGTCCCTTCAATGATCCCCGCTTGCTTCATTTTTTCGACCCGAACATGGATGGTACCGGCGCTAACGGCAAATCTCTTTGCTAATTCCGCGTAGGGTGTCCGCGCATTTTCCTTTAATGCGTGAAGGATGGATTTATCTAGATTGTCGATCTCATAATTTTCCATGTAAATATCCATTGGCAATTATCGTTTATTTAAAATTTATAGCATATTTTTGATGAAAATAATTATGTAAAGGTGTTTTTGTTGTGGGTTGTTGATGTTTTTGTTGGTTTCTTTAAATATAGACTTAACAAAACGACAAATTCGGGAATGAGGACCTAACCATGTTGAGCAAGTATCAAGAGACACAAAAACAGATAGCACGAGTAAAGCAAGTATTTTCAGCACAGCTAACAGAGCAATTGGGCCTAGTTGAAGTACAAGCCCCAATTTTGGCGCGCTTAGGCGATGGTATTCAAGACAACCTAAGTGGCCATGAGCAGGCGGTACAGGTTAAAGTGAAAACGCTACCGGACGCGCAGTTTGAGGTAGTACATTCACTTGCTAAGTGGAAACGTAAAACACTAGGCGATTATGGTTTTGCTAAAGGCGAAGGCCTCTATACGCACATGAAAGCGCTACGCCCAGACGAAGACAAGCTATCGCCAATCCATTCTGTTTATGTTGACCAATGGGATTGGGAAAAAGTGATTTGCGAAAACAGTGAGCGTTCGCTGGCAAAACTAAAAGAAACAGTTGAAACCCTTTATCGCTCAATTAAAGCGACGGAAAAAGTGGTCGAGGATGAGTTTGGCATTACCGCATTCCTCCCTGAGAAAATTACGTTTGTGCACAGTGAAGCATTACGCACTATGTATCCAGATTTCACAGCCAAGCAACGTGAAAAAGCGATTGCTCAAGAATATGGCGCGGTATTCCTAATTGGTATTGGTGGCGAGCTTGGTGATGGTAAAATTCACGATGTTCGTGCGCCGGATTATGACGATTGGTCAACGCCAACATGCGACAAATACCAAGGGCTGAATGGCGATATCTTGGTGTGGAACCCAGTATTAGAAGACGCTTTTGAAATCTCATCAATGGGTATTCGTGTTTGTCCTGATTCGCTTGCAAGACAGCTGAAATTAACCGATGACGAAGCGCGCTTGAGTTTAGATTGGCACCAACAGCTGGTTGCAGGGGAATTACCACAAACTATAGGCGGTGGGATTGGCCAGTCGCGTTTAGTGATGTTGCTGTTACAAAAGCAGCACATTGGTCAGGTACAAGTAGGGGTATGGCCTGAAGAAGTGCGCAGCAGCGTGGCTGATTTGTTGTAAAAAGAGCGCGAGGTAAACTCGCTCCTACACGAGAGTTTTTCTCCTGTAGGTAAGCACCTTGGTAGGAGCCGCTTTACGCGGCGAGCTGTTAAGGGATCGCGAGGGTTTTACTTCTGTGGATACAAGCCTTAGTAGGAGCTGCTTTACGCGGCGAGCAGTTAACAGATCGCGAGGTAAACTCGCTCCCACATGAGGGTTTTTCTCCTGTAGGTAAGCACCTTGGTAGGAGCCGCTTTACGCGGCGAGCAGTTAAGAGATCGTGAGGTAAACTCGCTCCTACACGAGAGTTTTATTTCTGTGGATACACGCTTTAGTGGGAGCCACTTTACATGGCGAGCAGTTAAGAGAACGTGAGGTAAACTCGCTTCTACATTAGAGTTTTATTTCTGTGGATACACGCCTTAGTAGGAGCTGCTTTACGCAGCGAGCCATTAAGAGATCACGAGGTAAACTCGCTCCTATACGAGAGCTTTATTTCTGTGGATGCACGCTTTAGTAGGAGCTGCTTTACGCGGCGAGCAGTTAAGAGCTCGCGAGGTAAACTCGCTCCTACATGAGGGTTTTGCTCCTGTAGGTAAGCACCTTGGTAGGAGCTGCTTTACGCGGCGAGCAGTTAAGAGCGCGCGAGGTAAACTCGCTCCTACACGAGAGTTTTGCTCCTGTAGGTAAGCACCTTAGTAGGAGCTGCTTTACGCGGTGAGCAGTTAACAGATCGCGCGGTAAACTCGCTTCTATACGAGAGCTTTATTTCTGTGGATGCACGCTTTAGTAGGAGCTGCTTTACGCGGCGAGCAGTTAACAGATCGCGAGGTAAACTCGCTCCCACATGAGGGTTTTTCTCCTGTAGGTAAGCACCTTGGTAGGAGCTGCTTTACGCGGCGAGCAGTTAACAGATCGCGTGGTAAACTCGCTTCTACAAGTAGAGTTTTATTTCTGTGGATACACACCTTGGTAGGAGCCGCTTTACGCGACGAGCAATTAAGAGATCGCGAGGTAAACTCGCTCCCACATGAGGGTTTTTCTCCTGTAGGTAAGCACCTTGGTAGGAGCCGCTT
>NZ_JABWPQ010000045.1:0-10393 GCF_013366255.1 Pseudoalteromonas sp. McH1-7
TCGTCAAATTTATGCTGACTAAGCAATATTCGGTCAGAGCCGATGATACCCCGTTGAGCAAAGTTTTCTAGCTTGTTTTGGTGCATTTTCGATTTAGGAATGGCAGAGAAAATAAGTGACACCCATCTAGATTAACATTCAAGCTGAGGAAGTGAAGTAAAAAGCATGTAAACACTTCTATCACTTTGGTCAAAAGCGTTTTCCGATAGGCCGACTTTTAGCGCGAAGCGTATCTCTACACTAAAACCGAGTTCTCGCGCACGACAAAGCGCTGAAAATACAGCAGTAATAAATGCTAGAGCTGAGAATGTGAGTTTTTGCTAAGTCAAAAAGCTAAGGCTTATCCAGATTAGCACTTGATCAAATTGGGCATAAAAAAACCAGCGCATTGACGCTGGTTTTTTTATTACTTTTTCTTTTTAACCTTGGCGGCTTTCTTTTTCGCTTTGATTTTAGCGGGATCTTTTTTCTTTTTCGGTGCTTTGGCTTCTTTATGTTTAGGTTCTAAGCCTTTAATTACGCGGCGCTTAAGTTTTTGGTCTGTATAACGCTCAACTTTGCCTAGTATTTCAACATCATGGGCTTCAACCAAAGAAACTGCGGTGCCTTTTTTCCCTGCACGGCCGGTACGCCCGATACGGTGTACATAAATATCCGCAGTGCGTGGCATATCAAAGTTGAATACGTGGCTGATGTCTGCAACATCAATACCACGGGCGGCAACATCCGTCGCGACAAGAATTTTTGTTTTGCCACTGTGGAAGCTTGCCATAGCAGTCATACGTTTATCTTGTGGCATTTCACCACGTAGCCAAGTTGTTTTTATACCTTTGGCAAATAGTTCGCCCACCAGTGTTTCAAGTCTTTCACGGGTTTTAACAAACACAACGGCTTTAGTGACTTCTTCATCATCGAGCAACTGCGCTAGTAGGTTGACTTTGTGCTCATAGCTGTCAGCTAAATGAACCCATTGATGGATCTTGCCTTTTTCTTTACGAGAAGGGGTCGCTTCAAGTAGCGCTGGGTCTTGCAAGATACGCTCAGCAAATTTCTCGACGCTCTCGCCTTCCAATGTTGCAGAGAACAAAAAACACTGACGACGGTTAACGGCTTCCGAGCAAATCCGTAGCATTTCTTTGCGAAAGCCCATGTCTAGCATACGATCAGCTTCATCTAAAATAAGCAGCTCAACATTTTCAGCGTGGAAGTTTTCGGTTTCTAGATATTCCATCAAGCGACCAGGTGTTGCGATGAGAATATCGTTGTTCTTCTCAAAAATTTCTTTGTGAGTACCATAGTTAATACCACCGGTTACCACACCTATTTTGAGGTGGACACCTGCTGCCAGTAACTCACATTGCTCATGTATTTGGTAGGCAAGCTCCCGAGTAGGCGTCATGATCAGCACGCGGGCAAAACCTGGCTCTTTGCGCGGAAAATCTAGCAAATACTGAATCGCAGGGATCAAGAATGCAGCGGTTTTACCCGTACCGGTTGGTGCACTGGCGAGAATGTCTCGACCAATCAGGGCTTCAGGAATAGCCATCTGTTGAATGCTGGTAGGAGTTTCATACCCCATTTTCTTAATAGCACTAATCAGCTTGCCGTCTAAATCAAATTCAGTAAATTGCATATTGCATCACAAATAAAGGACAATAGCGGAATTATACGTTGCTATTGCATTTTCTCAAAGGTATAGGATGTCTCAGTTTGCATTTAAACAATTTTCAGTGACGCAGCGCCATGCTGCTATGAAAGTTTCAACGGATGGGATCTTACTTGGTGCTTGGGCACCGGTATCGAATGCTAGGTCAATTGTGGATGTTGGTGCGGGGACTGGCTTGGTTGCGTTAATGTGTAAGCAGCGCAACCCAAATAGCAGTATTTATGCTGTTGAATTGGACCAAGCGGCACTCGTTGATGCGCAATATAATATTACCCATAGCCCATGGCCAGACATTAAGTTGTGCGATACTGCAATTCAAGCGTTTGAATGCGAAACTCAGTTTGACTTAATGGTGTCTAATCCGCCTTACTTTAACACCAGCTTGAAAAGCCAAGACCCTGCCAGAAACCGAGCGCGGCATACAGACAGCCTAAGCTTTGACGATTTATTGTCTGCGTTTGAAAGATTGACTTCGCCTCAGGGTCAGTTGGCTGTGATTTTGCCGTATCAGGAAAGTTTGCTGTTTAATCAATTGGCTGACAAAAGAAATCTCTCTCTCATTTCGGCCTGTACAATCAGCACAACTCCAAAAAAGGCACCGTCAAGGCGCTTGATGCTATTTAGTAAACTTGCTCACCATACTAAAGATGAGCAGAGGCTGGTGATTTATGATGAAAATAATCAATACAGCAAAGAGTACGTTGCTTTGTGCCAAGCGTTTTACTTAAAAATGTAAACGAGAGGGGGAGTTAACACGGTTGGCGTGTTAACTCGGTGAGCACTACTGCTCCAACTCGGTATATTCCGTCATGATCTGCTCAATCCAAGTGGCGATGCGCTCATCACTTTTGTCGTATTGGCTATCTTCATCCAGCGCAAGTCCAACAAAATGAGCGTTATCTTCAGTAAGCGCCTTTGATGCTTCAAACTCGTATTCATCATTGTTTGGCCAATAACCTAAGAAAGTCACTTGCTGTGGTGCAATTTTGTCGTGCAGCATGCCGAGGGCATCTTGAAACCACTCACCATATCCTTGTTGATCTCCCATACCAAATAGCGCAATGACCTTACCGCTTAAATCAATGGCTTCAATATCGTCCCAGTGAGATTCCCAATCTTCTTGTAATTCGCCAAAATCCCAAGTAGAGATACCAAAAATTAGGAAGTCAAACTGCTCTGCTTTTTTTAACGGCTCATCCTTAATGTTAAATAAGGTTACGGTGTCTTTGCCGATAATTTCTTGAATCTTTTCTGCGGCCATTTCTGTATAGCAGGTAGTGGAGCCGTAAAATAACCCAATTTGCATTGTATTTATCACTTTCAATTTGACTGGTATTATGGCCGCTAAGTTTACATCATGACGTAGCTAATTAATACAGGTGCCCAGTGAGCGAACACCAACCATACCCATTTGAGATGTCCGACACCCAATTGATTGAAGCCTTTCTCGATGCGCTTTTTTTGGAGCAAGGACTAAGCGAAAATACGATTAGTGCCTACCGCAGCGATTTAGAAAAGTTTCTTTTGTTCATAACCAAAGAAAAGGTGAGTACATCGTTATTAGCCGTTTCGTCTCAAGATATTGAAGCTTATCTTGCTTATCGTGTTGATAAGGGCCTAAAAGCGAAAAGTAGCGCAAGGGCGATCAGCGCATTAAAACGATTTTATTTATACTGGGTACGTGAAAAAAAAATCAGTCAATCGCCACTAGATACTATTGCGCAGCCTAAAACAACACCATCATTACCAAAAACCCTCAGTGAAGCAGAGGTAGAGGCACTGTTAAATGCTCCAGACTGTGAAGACCCTATGGGCCTGCGAGACAAAGCGATGCTCGAACTCCTTTATGCCACAGGGCTGCGAGTGACTGAGCTGGTGGGGCTAAGGATGGAGCAGGTCAATATGCGACAAGCTGTGGTACTTGTGCGGGGTAAAGGTAATAAAGAACGTTTAGTCCCGATGGGGGAAGAAGCATTGCACTGGTTGGAACAATTTCTTAAAAAAGGTCGGGGGTTGATGATTAAGCATGCGACCGATTTTGTGTTTCCATCAAAGCGCGGCATTGGCATGACGCGACAAACTTTTTGGCATCGAATTAAACACTATGCTATTTTGGCAGACGTGAAGTCGCCGTTATCGCCACATACGTTACGCCATGCTTTTGCAACACATTTACTAAACCATGGTGCCGACCTGCGCGTTGTTCAAATGATGCTTGGCCACAGTGACTTGTCAACGACTCAAATTTACACGCATGTTGCCAGTGAACGCCTCAAAACTTTACACCAGCAGCATCATCCAAGAGCTTAAATTTTTGTTACTTGGGAATTATTTACAGGTTACTCCGGTCATAGTGGGTAGCAACAAGGAGTGCGTCTCCTGTCATAAAAGGTTTAGAGAGAATAACATGAAAAAATTAATTATCGCCGCATCACTGGCATTAAGCTTCGGTGCATTTGCCGAGCAAACGGAAAATCAAGTAACTACCAGTGTTGATCCAATTACTGCGCAATTTAGTGGTTTAGGAATTGCGGTGAAAGAGATTAAAGATAGCCCGCTTGCGGGCTTGAAGACGGTGATCACTGATAAAGGAGTGTTGTACTCAAGTGCTGACGGAAAATATTTAATCCAGGGCACGATGATCGACCTTGATAACCGTCGAAATATCACTGAGGATGCGTTAAGTGGCGTGCGCAAGCAAGGCATTGCTGAATATGAAGATTCAATGATTGTCTATAAGGCAGAAAACGAGAAGCATCAGATCACTATATTTACCGACATTACCTGTGGCTACTGCCGTAAACTCCACCGTGAGTTAGAGGAGTATCTAGCAGCAGGGATCACGGTAAAATATTTAGCTTTTCCACGTGGTGGCTTACGTGGCTCGGGCTATGAAGACCTCAGAAATGTTTGGTGTGCCAAAGATGCAGCAGCAGCCTTAACAGATGCCAAGGCTGGAGGCGAAGTAAAAGTAGTTGAAAACTGTCAAGCACCAGTTGCTGAGCATTATCAACTAGGTCAGAGCTTTGGTATTTCGGGCACGCCTGCCATCATTCTTGAAGACGGTTCTATGATCCCAGGCTATCAACCAGCTGCTGCAATTTCACAGATGCTAGACGCACAAAGCCCTAAGTCTTAAGGCTTCTACGCAGCGATGGAGTTCACGACAAGAACTCGGTAAAATAGCGAAATAAAAAATACAAAAGGCCATTATGGCCTTTTTTGTTTGTGAAAGGTTATGTATACAGAAATTAAACCGAGAGAGCGGGTTGACGACAGTCATTTACCATCATCGTTACATCCGGTGATCAAGCAGCTTTATGCCGCAAGAGGGGTGAAAGCAGCTTTTGAGTTAGATAATAGTGCGGCAACGCTACACGACTTTAAGCTGTTCAAAGACATTGAACTGGCAAGCCAAATCTTAGCGCAAGCACTCGCAGAGCAAGCAAAAATACTCATTGTAGGGGATTTTGATGCCGACGGTGCTACCAGTACAGCGGTATTGATGGAGGGGTTAGCGCAGTTTGGCTTTTTGCATGTCGACTACGTTGTACCAGACCGATTTAGTTTGGGATATGGATTAAGCCCTGCTTTAGCTGAGCAAATTGTATCGCTTAGCCCCGACTTAGTGATAACAGTTGATAACGGTATTTCTTGCATTCGTGGTGTAGAAATTGTCAAGCAAGCGGGCATTAAAGTTATTGTTACCGATCATCATTTACAAGGTGATGTCCTGCCGAATGCCGATGCAATCGTAAACCCTAATCGCCTTGATTGTGAGTTTCCATCAAAATCTATCGCCGGAGTGGGGGTTGCTTTTTATCTCTTAATCGCGCTACGACATTACTTGCGCTTGCAGAATTATTTTACTGAGCAAAATAAGCCAATACCTAACCTAGCTTCTTTACTTGATATTGTCGCGTTGGGTACCGTTGCTGATGTGGTGGCGCTGGATGCGAATAATCGTACGCTGGTACACCAAGGGCTTGCACGGATCCGTAGTGGTCAAACAAGGCCTGGGATCCAAGCCTTGATTGAAGTTGCGAATCGAAATATTGCAAGGTTGAGCGCCAGTGACTTTGGTTTTGCTTTGGCTCCAAGGTTAAATGCGGCAGGTCGCCTTGATGATATGAGTTTAGGGATCGCCTGTTTGTTGTCAAAAGATATTAATCAAGCACGCCGTATTGCGTCTGAACTCGATAGTTTGAATATTGAACGTCGTGAAATAGAGCAAAGCATGCAACAAGAAGCGCAAGCGGTATTGGAACGGCTAGTATTGAAAAGCCAAGCCGTGCCAGACGCCTTGTGTTTATATCAAGATGATTGGCATCAAGGGGTAATAGGTATTCTGGCTGGACGCCTAAAAGAAAAATATCATCGTCCATGTATTATTTTTGCACAAGGCGACAATGGTGAGATCAAAGGGTCGTGTCGCTCCATTGAAGGTCTGCATATGCGTGACCTGCTTGAGTCAATCAATACCCAGCATCCGGATTTAATTATAAAGTTTGGCGGTCATGCGATGGCGGCGGGGCTGACTATTCAAGAAGCTGAATTTGCCAATTTTAAGAGGATATTTGAGCAACGAGTCAGTGCAACCCTGACTGAGGAAGCAAAACAAAGCATTCTCTTGACCGATGGAGAATTACCAGGTGATTGTTTCACCATGGATTTTGCTTTTGAATTACAACAGGCAGGACCATGGGGACAACAATTTAGCGAGCCTATATTTCAGGATATATTTGAGTTGGTGCAGCAGCGCATTGTTGGTGAGAAGCACCTAAAACTTGTGCTTAAGCACCGCTCTGGTCGTCTGGTTGATGCAATAGCGTTTAATGTTGATGTTCGGGCTTGGCCAAATCACCAAGCAACTCATGCTTTGTTTGCTTATCAACTCGATATTAATGAGTTTCGTGGTAAATATAATTTACAGCTCATTGTTCGTGAGCTTCAAGCACAGTAGAGTTAGTGAGCACGTCGTCAACGGCGTTTTAGAAAAACTACGAAAATTCTCCCTTTAAGGGATGCTAAGCGCGGTTATTATTTGATACTATTGGTCGCTTAAATCTAGAGTCTGGCAGATTGTCAGGCTTGTTTGTGAATTCACAAACCCACAAATTTAGTTCTGGAGTAATGGTAAATGTTTGAAGTGAATCCTGTGATTAACCAAATCAAGGAAATTCGCGAGCGTACAGAGCTTCTTAGGGGGTATCTTTGACTACGCTCTAAAGCAAGAGCGTTTAGAAGAAGTTAATGCCGAATTAGAAGATCCTGCTGTATGGAATGAGCCGGAAAGAGCCCAAGCACTGGGCAAAGAAAAGTCAAACCTAGAAGTCATCGTTGAAACCATCGATAACCTTGTAGCCGGCGCTGATGATGCAGAAGGTTTGGTTGAGCTTGCTGTGGAAGCTGAAGATGAAGAAACCTTCACTGAAGCAGAGCAAGAAGTTAACGGCCTTGTTGAGCAACTGGAAAAACTAGAGTTTCGTCGGATGTTCTCGGGCGATCAAGATGCCAACGATGCGTATATCGACTTACAGTCAGGTTCCGGCGGCACCGAAGCACAAGATTGGTGTAACATGTTGCTTCGTATGTATTTACGCTGGGCTGAAGCGAAAGGCTTTAAAGCTGAAATCGTTGAAGCGACAGATGGCGATGTTGCCGGTATTAAGGGTGCAACCGTGAAAGTGAGTGGTGAGTATGCCTATGGTTGGCTGCGCACTGAGACTGGTGTACACCGCTTAGTACGTAAGAGTCCTTTTGATTCAGGCGGTCGTCGTCACACTTCATTTGCCTCTGTATTCGTTTACCCAGAAATTGACGATAATATCGAGATTGATATTAACCCCGCAGATCTTCGTATCGATGTATATCGTGCATCGGGCGCTGGTGGTCAGCACGTTAACCGTACAGAATCGGCGGTACGTATTACACACTTACCAACGAATACCGTTGTACAGTGTCAAAATGACCGCTCGCAGCATAAAAACAAAGATCAAGCGATGAAGCAGTTAAAGGCGAAATTGTTTGAACTTGAACTGCAAAAGCAAAATGCTGAAAAGCAAGCCCAAGAAGATGCAAAATCTGACATTGGTTGGGGCAGCCAAATCCGTTCATACGTGCTCGATGATTCACGTATTAAAGATTTGCGTACTGGTATTGAGAACCGCAATACCCAAGCCGTATTAGACGGTGATTTAGATAAATTTATCGAAGCAAGCCTGAAATCAGGCCTTTAATCCACAAGCTAAACTAAGAGCTAAACAATGACAGATCACAATCAAGACGAAAATAAACTTATTGCTGAGCGTCGTGGCAAGCTAGATGCGATCCGTGAGAATTGCCCTGCAAATGGCCACCCGAACTCATTCCGCCGTGAAGACTACACGCAAGATCTACAAGCTAAGTTTGGTGATAAATCGAAAGAAGAACTTGTAGAGCTTGACCATCATGTTTCAGTTGCGGGTCGTCTGCTTGCAAAACGTGGTCCTTTCTTAGTATTACAAGACATGAAAGGTCGCATTCAGGCTTATGCTTCAAAAGACGTACAGAAAGACCTAAAAGAAAAGTATGGCCAGTTAGATATCGGCGATATCGTTGGCGTTAAAGGTCCGCTTCATAAGTCAGGTAAAGGCGATTTATACGTAGACATGGTTGAGTATGAGCTACTGACTAAGTCGTTACGTCCACTGCCTGAAAAGTTCCACGGTCTGACAGATCAAGAAGCGAAATATCGTCAGCGTTATGTTGATTTAATTACTAACATGGATACGCGTGAAACTTTCCGTATTCGCTCTAAAGTGATTGAAGGTATTCGCCGTTTCTTGGCAGAGCGTGACTTTATGGAAGTGGAAACGCCGATGCTGCAGGTTATTCCTGGCGGTGCCTCTGCACGTCCATTTGTAACCCATCACAATGCACTAGATATCGATATGTACTTACGTATCGCGCCTGAGCTATACCTTAAGCGCCTAGTGGTTGGTGGTTTTGAGCGCGTGTTCGAAATCAACCGTAACTTCCGTAACGAAGGTTTATCTACACGTCACAATCCTGAATTCACGATGATTGAGTTTTATCAAGCATACGCGGATTACAATGATTTGATGAACCTAACTGAAGACATGCTACGTACCGTTGCACAAGACGTTTTAGGCACCACGACGGTGATTAATACCGTGAAGAATGCTGAAGGCGAAGTAACTGAGACGATTGAGTATGACTTTGGCAGCCCATTCCAGCGCTTATCAATGGCTGATGCTATTCTACAATATGGTCCTGATGCTGAAGCACAAGCTGAAATCTTCAAAGATCCAGAAAACCACTTTGAAGCACTGAAAGCTTACGCGAAGAAAGTACACGTTAAGATCCCTGAAAAATGTGTATGGGGTCCAGGTAAGTTCTTATGTGAAATCTTCGAGGAAGTTGCTGAACATAGACTTATCCAACCGACGTTCATCACTGAATACCCGTGGGAAGTGTCTCCACTTGCGCGTCGTAATGACGAAAATCCATTTATCACTGACCGTTTTGAGTTCTTTGTTGGTGGTCGTGAGCTGGCGAATGGTTTCTCTGAGCTTAATGATGCTGAAGATCAAGCTGCGCGCTTTGCTCGTCAAGTGGAAGAAAAAGATGCAGGTGACGATGAAGCAATGCACTATGATGCGGATTATATCCGTGCGCTAGAGCATGGTTTACCGCCAACAGCAGGTGAGGGGATTGGTATCGATCGCCTAGTGATGTTGTTCACAGACTCACCGACTATCAAAGACGTTATTTTGTTCCCACATATGCGTCCAGAAGTACAAGCTGAGCAATAAGTACTTTCAAGTCATTTGAAGCTACATTAAGAAAAGCGCCTTATGGCGCTTTTCTGTTATTTGTGTGAGAAAAAGCGTATTGCGTATTCAAAGCATCATGCGCTCTATACTTGTTGGCCTTGAAACTTGCTCAATTTGAAGACGTAAATCTGACGCTAACGGCGTTAAAAGTTTCTTAATGAGAACAACTAAATAACCTAAACTTGGGATAATAGCTGGTTCTCTAGCAGCGGTTATGAACTAGATCTTCTTGCATAAAAATCGCTCACTAATTAAGTCGAATTGGTATTGTAGGGCTATGTGAGCATTCACTCAGTCTATAATGCAGTTCCTTATTTGATACTTGATTATCTAGCTTTATTAACTAACCTTCTTCAAGTTTGAGAATACTTCACAATAATAATACCGAGACACTTAATTGAGCTGTCAGCTTTGTTTAGTAAGCAACTGCCAAAAAATTAAGATAGAAGTTAACTGTAAAAATTGGATGGCTATTAGGTACGCTTGGTTTCGGACGAAGGGAAATAAAATGAACCGCCACGAACATATTGATGCTGACGACGAACACGAGCAAGCGAGAATAATGTATTATCGAGCCTGTATTGCTGAGTTTCAACAGCTAGGTTATCAAGAAGCACTTTTAGATGAAACATTCAGCCAAAAACGTTTAGGTGAAACCAAGTTGAATGACTCTAACTCTCTACAAAATGAGTAAAATTTGGCGTTAGTGCTGAGTAACTAGGCAGACTGCACAATCTATCACCATTCAGTGCTTTTTTACAAGAAAAGTATTTGACATATTTTTTCTAACCTATATTATACGCCCCACAAGACGGAGAGGTGGCCGAGTGGCTGAAGGCGCTCCCCTGCTAAGGGAGTATAGGGTTTGTAGCCCTATCGAGGGTTCGAA
>NZ_JABWPQ010000046.1:0-10181 GCF_013366255.1 Pseudoalteromonas sp. McH1-7
CCCGAGCGGCCAAAGGGATCAGACTGTAAATCTGACGGCTCTGCCTTCGCTGGTTCGAATCCAGCTCCCTCCACCATCCATTCAAAAAAGCCTTAGCAAAATTAAGAATATATTGCATAACTTCAGAATGAAGTAAGAGCAATTGTACTGAAATACATCCCAGCACCAAAAACTAGATGCGTAGCTAACGTTTTTACTCTCGCTTTTTGTGGGTTAGGTAATTTAGATGCCGCGATCCCCATTCCAAAGCATGGCTGCATAATGAAATAGGGAAAAACAGTTGTTAACGCACCAAAAGCCAGAACAGACCAAAGGTCTGGATTATAAACCCAAGCCTTTCCTTGATATACAAGAAATAAAAATACAAAAACCACCCCAGTTACATAATGAACCAACCATCCCAGTATGGTTTCTCTTGCAATAGGCGCACTTCGAGCAATTCCATTATGGCTCACTTTTCCTTTTAAAAAGTGCCCAACCCATCGACCGAGCAAGGCATAGTCCAATCGCGCAATCGCAAATATTCGCATTAACAGAGCACCGTATATGTCCATAACAATTGTAGCGCCAATGCCAATAACGGATGCGAGTAACAAAATTTCTAGTTTTTCCACGTTTTCACTCCTTATTTTGATCTTTCCACGCTATCCTACAAGTTAAAGCTAACTTTAAGTCAAGGTAATTGATGGATATCAGTGCGGTTGTAAAAGAGTCAGGGCTACCTGCGTCTACACTTAGGTATTATGAAGAAAAAGGCTTGATCCGCTCTATTGGACGGCAAGGTTTAAAACGTGTTTTTGCACCTTCAACTGTTGAGCGTCTAGCATTAATCACCTTAGCCCGTAATGCAGGCTTCTCGTTAGATGAAATCGCAACAATGTTTACGCCACAAGGCGACATCGATATAGACCGCGTAAAGTTACAAAAGAAAGCAGAAGAGCTGGATAATACCATCAAGCATTTAAGCGCTGTTAGGGATGGACTTTACCACGCAGCAAAGTGTCCAGCTCCCAGTCACTTCGAGTGCCCGACATTCAAAAAGCTATTAGCAAGAGCCGGAAAAGTTAGACCAAAAAGACGAGATTGATATGAACAAGTTAATTTTCAATCATTAATGCTCTGCCATGCTCCTTAAGGTATTTACGTGCATCTTGGTACTTTTCACCGTAGTGGATATTTACCAAACTCCAGAACGAGGAGTTATGCGCCATGACATGATAGTGACACAGTTCATGTACCACGACATATTCAATGACCCATTTGGGTGCACCAACCAATAAGGTATTAAATGCAATTACTCCTTTTGAGGAAAAGCTTCCCCAACGGCTTTTGTATAGTCTTATTTTTAAAGTATCAAATTGAGCATTAATATCAGGTTGGTACTTAGCGATAGCCATATCGAGATAGTCACTTAATGTCATTTCCAATAACTTTAAAAGCTCACCCCAACTATCTTTGCTCTCATCTAAATTCAATGTCTTTTTATCAAAGTCGATAAATGAAAGCGCCTGCGCTTGTTTGATGATCGTAAACTTATCACCAAATATTGCTATTTTGTTCGTAGTAAGAGGCCTATTCTTTGTATGCTCAACGCCCTGCGCCAATTTTGATGCAATCCAATCTGATTTACTGTTTACCCAGCTATAAAGCCATTGTTCACATATGTGCTCTGGTGCATAAACTATGACCTTACCTGACTTTATTTTTATGGCCACGGTCTTACGTTTTCGGCTTTTTTTTAACAGATATTGCAAGAAATTAGACTCTCTGCTGTTGAAAGCGCGTAGTATAGTATGAGTTAGTCACTAAAGTCATTTCACTGACCTAATTGACACAACAACGCTTCGCTTATTCAGCTCTTATGGTTATCTATAAATTTCTAACACACTAGAAATTGGAAAGATTTTTAGTCAAATCACCGTAAATATTATTTTTTGCTGCTACGCTTAGTGAAAAGGTACTTTAGATTAGGCAACCAATGGCTGAAAAACCTACTTGCCAATATGTGTCACCTGAGGGAAAGAAGTGCAGTGAAATAGATATGGGCTCAGGTTACTGCTTTTGGCATGATAATAAGTTTGATAAAAGCGGCTTAGAGCTGAGTCAAAAGCTTGAGCGTTATGCAAAGCGTGGCGGACTGCTGCAAGGCTTGGAACTGAAGCGAGCAAATTTAGAAGGACTCAACTTAGTAAACTTCGAGCATCATCACGGCTATGATTTATCTTACAGCAACTTTTACCGAGCCAACTTAAAAGGTGCTCACCTTTTCAATAACACCATGAAGAATGCTTCTCTCATGAAAGCTGATCTTAGAGAAGCAAGTCTCCACTGCTGCAACCTAGAGAACACTAACCTGCTGGGCGTAAAACTAGAAAATACACGCATAGATAATATGGAGCTTGGAGAGCAATTATTACAAGAACAGCAAGCGTTAGAAGCCCGTAAAAACCGAGCAACGGAGGAGGCTGAAGATTTGTTTTTACAGTCTGAAGAAATCTATCGCTTGCTGCGCAAAGGTGCCGAAAACCAAGGGCTTTTTGAGATGGTTGGGCGCTTTACGTATAAAGAGCTACGTATGCGCCATGCGCAATACCCTAGATATTCAAAGCGTCACCTAATATCTAGTTTCGTTGATCTATTGTGTGGCTATGGTGAAAAGCCAGAGAACGTTATCCGCTTTAGCCTTGGGATGATAATCACCTGTGCGTTTTGTTATTTCTTGTTCGGTGTTTCTTTCCAAGATCAAATCATGCAGTTAAATTTAACCAACAGTTTATCAGATAATGTCACAGCACTACTCAATAGTTTTTATTTTAGCGTCGTCACTTTTACTACATTAGGCTATGGCGATATCACACCTGTGGGAATTTCTAGGCTGATCGCTGCAATCGAGGCATTTACTGGAAGCTTTTCACTTGCATTATTTGTGGTGGTCTTTGTTAAAAAAATGACCAGATAGGTGGTCTTTACGACCCCATTAGTATAATGGTATGCCAGCCAATACAATAATTGGCTGGTTATCAGATATAGTTAATAGAATCAGAGGCTACTGCCGCTTAAGCGCTTAGCTAGCGAGTGATTTCTGATTGAAGCTGCGCTAGGAAATCTAACATGTATTGAGTTCGACGCTCAGCTTCTTGATATGCAGATTTTGTATGCATATTATCTTTGATGTGTAACAACTTAATGAAAAAGTGATCTAAGGTGTATTTACTGTCATCCGCCACTCTTTGTGTGCAAAACGGATCATCAATATGATAAAGATTTCTAGCGATTGCACCACCCACTTTCATACAGCGGCTAATACCGATAGCACCCAGTGCATCCATACGATCAGCATCTTGAACCACTTTTGCTTCGAGTGTTGTGGGCGCAACGCCCGCGCTAAAACTATGCGCGACAATTGCATGATGAATTGCGTCGAGTTTAGATGGATCATAATTCAATGAGGCCAAAAACTGTATCGCCTTGTCCGCCGCCAGCTTTGAGGCAAGCGGTCTATCAGGATGATTTTTTGCAACTGCGACACAATCATGCAGCCAAGCTGCTGGGATCACTACAGCAGGATCGGCTTTTTCACCGTCACAAATTAATTTAGCCACGTGCACTACACGCTTGATATGGGAGAGATCGTGCGCTGTATCTGCACAAGGCGTTGTCAGCATGAACGCTTCACATGCTTGTTCTAGTTCTGGTATTTTCAGTGTCATTAAGCTCAACTTTTATCTACTTTCTATCAAAACGGTTTTGCTTTTCAAGCCTTATATTTGGTTTGACTCATGAAGTAAATCATACGCTATATCAATTTGCTAAGTACAAGCATTCAATTAGGTGAGTGGAGATTACTCATTGTATGTTGCCACACCCTTCTCTAAAATGGCAGGTATCAAGAAAGATTAGAGAAAATTTATGACTTGCGCGTTATACCTGCAACCTGGCAGAGAAAAATCCTTGAACAGAAAGCACCCTTGGGTTTTTTCTAAGGCTATTAAAAAAGTCAAAGGTAAGCCAGCACTTGGCGATATCGTCAAAATTTACAGCAGTGATGGTAAATACCTTGCAACTGCAGCTTACAGCCCTGATTCACAGATCAGAGCCAGAGTTTGGACTTTTGATGAATCACAAAATATTGACCAAGCCTTCTTTGAGCAAAAACTTTCTCGAGCGCTAGACGCACGCAAGTACGTCATCGATGAAGGTGAGTTAACTGGATTTCGTCTATGTGCAGCAGAATCAGATGGCCTTCCTGGAGTAACAATTGACAAATTTGATAACTACTTGGTTTGTCAATTACTCAGTGCTGGTGCAGAGCGTCACAAAGGCGAAATTGTCATGGCGCTTAAGTCATTGTTCCCTGAATGCCATGTCTATGAGCGTTCTGATGTAGATGTACGCAAAAAAGAAGGCTTAGACAAAATCACCGGGCCCCTTCTAGGGGATGCGCCCAAAAATCCAGTTACCATCAATGAAAATGGCCTAAAAATTGAAGTCGATATTATTTCTGGACACAAAACTGGGTTTTATTTAGACCAGCGAGATAGTAGAGCAGCCCTTGAGCGATTTGTTAAAGACAAAGAAGTGCTAAATTGCTTTTGCTACACGGGCACTTTTGGCCTGTATGCGCTACGTGGTGGCTGTGCTAAGGTCATTAACGTCGATGTATCACAACCAGCGCTAGACACCGCAAAACGAAATGTCGAACACAACGCGTTAGATATTTCACGGGCAGAGTTTGTTAAACAAGATGTGTTCAAATTGCTGCGACAATATCGAGATGAAGGCCGTCAATTTGATACCATCGTAATGGATCCACCCAAATTTGCAGAGAGCAAAGCACAACTTACTGGAGCATGTCGTGGTTATAAAGATATCAATATGATTGCGATGCAAATTCTAAAGCCAGGCGGGACTTTGTTAACATTTTCGTGCTCGGGCTTAATGGAACAAAACCTGTTTCAAAAAGTCGTTGCAGATGCCGCTTTGGATGCAGGAAGAGAGTTACTTATCATGGAGCGTTTAAACCAAGCAGCTGATCACCCTATTGCAGGTAACTATCCCGAGGGCTTTTATCTAAAAGGACTGATTTGTAAAGTCTACTAGAAATAGTATTAAGCCAACCAGAGTAAGTAAGCTACGGCACTTACTCTGGTCAATACTAGGGCCTGTTGATCCCTCAAATTTGTTTTTGCAGCAGTTTGACTAGTATTTATAGAAGGCAGCACCTGCGTAGCATTGTTATGCTGTGTGAGTCAGGCGATAAAGACTCTGTGCTCCAGCAAAATCACCTTACCCCACATCCTTGTGGGCCAACAAGCCCTAATATATCCCTACAACTATACGGCATAAAAAGCGCAATGCGCTTTATGGCTTCAAGATGTCACGCCAACAGATCCTGTTGCGATGATAGTTGATATTCGCTATATCCATTACAATTGAACGCATAGTCTGAACTACCAAAACGACGTAAATAATCAAGTCTCGCCTTAGCTTCATGTAAAGTAGGTAGCGTATCATTTTCTAGGCGCCAAACAACGTAATGTTCTGGATCTGAGCCATCTAAAAAGACGGTTGAACGGCTAAACACCTTTTGGCAAAGAGAGTGAGACATAAATTCCCTCAAGGCTCTCTCTGAGCGCCAGACAGCCAAAATAACAAGCACATCAGTACAACCAAATAAATCTGTCGCTGCCACAGACTCGCAATCTTCACCCATGTACCACACAAAACCCGGACTACTCTCTGCCAGTGAGTTGAGCTGCTTAAGGCTATTCCTATCTAGTTTACGCAACGCGCCATTTGTTGGACTTTTAGTTGTAAATATACTAAAAAAAGCAAGTCGCATCGGAGATCCTTGTGTTATATCAACTATTTATGACGTTAACTGCAACGCTCATTACATCAGTGATGTTAACACTAAGTTCACTCAGAGTAAAAACTGTTAAATTTAGATTTTTTCACCTCTTAAACCGTCGGTAACGGTTGCATATTAATGTATTGTACGATCCTTGGCATGGTGGCTTTGTTCGGGCTGCCGCCATGGGGCAAAAAATGATGCCAAATTACCAAGTCACCTGCATTAGCAGCAATTGCTTGAGAACCTTGTTGGTGAAAATAATCTGGACGAGGTTGATTGGGATCAAATGGCATATCATCGAGCCAATTGGCAAGTCTATGATGAAACCCTGGTACAACCGTAGTGGCACCTTGGTCTTTAGATGTATCTGATAAGTACAAAATACCCTGGGTGCCAAAAGAGAGCGGCTGAGAAAAATCGAGATCCCAATGAAGGTCAGTCCCCTGATAAACATCATTTACGGTTTCAGGTGGGTTAAAACCGCATCTATCAGCAGATACTTGTAGGCGTTCAGTTTGCCATAATTGACTAAAGGCTTTATGTATTCTTGCCGCGTTTCTGTTTTCTTCTAGAGCACTATGTTGTACTAGGTGTACCATCGTTTTACTGATCTTATCACCATCCAAGTTATACCAAGTATCGGGATTATTTATATCAACGTCTAAAAAATCGCAAATCACGCTTAGGGCACGCTGGCAGTTTGATGGACTAATCGCATTTTTGACGACAACATAGCCGTTTGTATTCCAGCATGCTAGATCGTCGGCAGACAATACATCAGCCATCTGTTTTACCGTATTTAGTTTATTATGGTAACTTTGCGGACACGAAGCTCCACACGTAATATGCTGTAGTAATTCGACTTTTTCCGTAGTTTGTGGTGCTAATTTTATAATCGCTTCGACAAACTGTGTATAGTTATGCGCATACTGATACTTTAACTTATGTGCTTGATCCTGACTAATACCTATGATGTCAAAAACGGTTTTAGCAAGCGCAAAATCAACTGGCACAAAACGCTGCTCTTTGTTCATAACTTGGCAATTTGCTTCGCTCCATATCCTGTCTAAAATTGGCAACCGATACAGCTTCTGATTTGGTGTGGATTCTCGCATTACAACAACTACATCCTTTTTATTCTGATATATATCAATACCATTAATGATCCTAAATATAGACTCATCTGGCACATTGCTCTGATTTACCCTACTTTAATTTACCTTAGACGTAATGAAAACATGGATGAGGTAAAGAAATTACATTGTTTGCGAACTGCTTTTTATTTTACACAAAGACGTTTTTTTTCAATTTTTTCCTCTTATTGGTCACTACACTGGCCGCATAACCAATTCAGAGGGAAACAAAAAATGAAAAGAGCAGATTATTTCAATCAAGCACCACAATTAATTCAACATTTATTAGGTCAGGAAGAGCTACTTAAACAACAAGCCGAAGCCACTTTCGGACTTAAAATTTGGGAGCTTGTAAAACTTAGAGCATCACAGCTAAATCAATGCGCATTTTGTATCGCAATGCACACAACTCAAGCTACTGATAGCGGTGAGTCAACAAACCGTATTATCGGTCTTAGTGCATGGAAAGACATGACATTTTACACGACTAAAGAGAGATTAGCGCTTTCGCTATGCGAAAAGTTGACAAACGCAGAGGTAATTGAAGATACTTTCTACCAAGAGTTAGCGTCTGAGTTTGACGACAAGAGCCTAGTAACACTAACTATTGCGATCAACGCTATCAACAGCTGGAATCGCATAGTTAAGATGTTTAAACCAACAGTTGAGTTTAATGATAACTGATTTATGTCTTAGTATGTATCGCCCAGAGGGTGAAATAGCAAATTATGTGCAAGCTGTTTGGTTTGCACAAACATCGCTTCAGGGCGAAGCATGGCTACCAAGTGATGGTGCTAATGGCATCATCATCCCCATTAGTGGTGAAGTATGGCTAAATAATAACAGAGTCACTGCTCCTTTTTATATTCAGCCAACAGCAACAAAGTCAGTAAAAGTATTTTATTCGGAAGCGACATGCTTCTGCGGTATCCGTTTCAAGCCTGCTGGGTTTGCATTTTTAGAAGCAGTTAACCATCCTCTAGTTGACCCCTGTAAAATAGCAACTATGGTCGAAAGCCTGCAATCTCATGCTAGTTTTGAGTTACTTTTGACGCTGCTACATCCAATGCTTTCAGTGCAAGTACCCCAACATCACTCAGCCTTGTACACACAAACTCTACTCAGTCATATCGCAAAATTAACACCTCTCGATGAAGCATATACTCAAACTCCAATCGGTAAACGTCAATTAGAAAGAAAAGTTAAGCTCCACTGTGGGATCACCCCAAAGCATCTCGCACGCATCTATAGAGCGCGACAAGCAAGACAGAGATTAAAAGAAAACCCAAACATAAATCTTGCCCAACTTGCCCTTGAGTGTGACTACGCCGATCAAGCCCATCTCATCCGAGAGTTTAAATCAATCATGCAAATAACCCCTGCAAAGTATAAAAAGCTACTGCAAGCCTCAACCGTAACCTAAGATATTACCTGCATAAAAAATCCATGTTCCTCAGTGCAGAATTAGCGTGTTGACCTCTTTTAGGTATGTAACTTGCTGTGAGTATAGAGCCGGCCACTTAGCGTTTATCCTTCGTAACATAGCAATCGATACACTCTCCCTCGCAACTAATGCGCCCCCTCCAATTGATATTATGCGACAAGCGCACAATTTCAATAATCGCTTTTTGAAGATAATAACGCCTGCTTATTTGGTTTCTTTTTTAACTCAAGCTAAACAGTCTCACGATGGTACTTTACATGTTGACAAGTCGCAGTAATATTGCTTGATTTTTAGCGAAAAATGCGTATTTCTATAAGTGTTGTACTTATTATTTGAAATCAGGTTTTGCTATGTGGACACAATCTCTTACTGTTGTTTAGATGTATTGTACTCGTCGTCGATTTTTTAAGGGCTTCACCCACAGGCACTAATTCTCTGTTCTCGGTCTAGAAAGTTATCACCCTCACTTTTTAACTGAAGGGTGACGGATGAGCTTTTTTGATAAAGCCTCATTTATTACTAAGGATTTAATTCCAGCGATATAAAACACCATTAGTTGATTTTTTTCTCATTTCCTTAATTAATTCGTTGCTCAAAAACAAAGAGCTATTATCCTCACTCCTAAATATATGTGTACTTTCATTGGTGTGTGAATCATTATCACAACCTACAACGTAAAGATAACAATAGCTCAACTCTAACTCTGAAAATTTTAATTCTACAGCACCTTCTTGAATTTCAATATTACTTTTTAAAAAAGGCGATAGTTTCTCTAAAATTCTATTATTTATAAAAACTTTTGGAAATAGGTAAAAGTCAAAGACCAAATCAGGGGGAGCTAACTCCCCTTTTATGTTTTCTTTTAGTGGGAAAGTGCTTAGTGACTTTACACTTAATTCAAAAAAACCTTCCATTAAAATAACTCCGGAACTTTTCCATCTTCATAAATTGGCTTGACTAAAAGACTTGAATCATTATTCGTTGATAAGTAGGTCAATAACTCTTCACCGATTTCTTTAGATACGATTATAGTACCTTCAGCTTCTTCAACCATAAAAATGTGTTTTTTATGTTTCGGGATCTTTTTTAACTTCTCTAAATCAAGGTATAAGGATAATATCTTTATATGATTCTTCCTTTTAGGGAAAACAAAAATATCACTTTTCCCCATATCTGCACATGGAATTTTATTTTCAAACGAAATTAAGCTAAATTTAGATAGAGTCTCAGAGCTTTTGTCACTAATTGATATAGGAAAAAATCGACACCGATATGGGTTATATTTTGAAAGAATCATCGAGATATCTTCCTTGCAAATAACTTCCCCTATAAAATGGAAATCTTTGATCGATTTTAATGTGTACTCTTCCTTTAATTTTATAATTTTTTTGACGCTCACATGAGGATATCCTAGGTGGCAATAGTAATCAGCTCTATCATTTGTTGTAATTGAACTGTTATTGCTCATTAAATTTTCAAATATCAAATAGTACTCTGCTATCTTATCTACACCCATAATTGCCTATATTTTCACATTGAATTCTACTTTTCTCGTATTATATTATAATTCTAAATAATATTATTAATATTTCCTCCCCAGAGAGGCGAATAAGTCCCAAATCCAGATTACAAACGCACCTCTCTTGGTTAAAAGGCAAGTAAATCTATTGCCTCCGAATTCAGATAATAAGTGCACCACTCATGGTTAATCGGTGAGGAGAGATCAACTGCCTGTTGGTGGTACTCTGTA
>NZ_JABWPQ010000047.1:0-7705 GCF_013366255.1 Pseudoalteromonas sp. McH1-7
GTTGTATTCAATAAATTACGCAAAGTACGTAAAGCAGCTTAATTTAGCGAGTGGTGCACTTCGGAGTTGAATTCGCGGGGCAAGCATAAACTGATATATACTTTTTATTAGCGGTAATATTTACAGGCTCATGAATACGCCCAATATAAGCACCTTCACCAATGCTATAACCTAAAGTTTTAATACCATTAATATAGTAAACTTCATACGGCAACTCTTCCCAAATAGGGGAGCAACCAATTAGAGATAATGTTGCCAAAGCTAGAATTACTCTCATAAGCCTCCCCAAATACCAATGCATTGCTTAAAGGCGTAAAAATGTTTGGCTACAATTGGCGAAAAATATGCGCAGGCCACGCCTTGTTCGTCCCCCTTTAATATACATATTAGATTTTAAATACTGATGACTGCGAGCATATCTTCATTGTCTTCATCCATACCAACCTCAACAAAGCCAAAGCTAGAATAGAACTCCTTAGCCACAGGATTCTTAGGGTTATAGCAAATTTCTATTTCCTTAAGGTTTGCAAGCTGCTTAATTTCGGCTAAAGCAAGATCTAACGCTTTACGACCAATGCCATTTTTTTGGTGTTTATGATCAATCATAAACCGCCAGATTGAAACCTTTGTAATCGACTCTTTAGCCCACATAAAGAAGCCGACAGGCTCTTTTTCCAAGTATATTGCTCTGGTTTCATACCCATCGTTAAACATAGATTCAACAAGTGACCACATATTACAAGCAACGTATTCTTCTTGCTCCTTTGATACATCAAGCTCACACACTGCTTCGTAATTATCTTTTGTAATCTGACGAAGTGACACTTCCAAGATTTTCTCCTTAAAGCTGGTGTTACCTACCAAAAGTAGACAGCTTAATTTATGCATACCTGCTTGCGTATTCCATTGGACTTAAATACCCTCATGCTGAACGCAATCGTACGCGGCTATAAAATATTTCAATGCACTCAAATATACTCACTTTAACTTCTTCAAGCGACTGATATTTTAGTAAAATACTAACTCCCGTTTAATTTCGAATAAAAAGGCTCCATCACCACATTATCCCAACAGTTATTTCTTCTACTCGTACTAGTTGTAGCTCCTATGTTACCTATAAGCCCTTGGTACATTAGTACTCTGCATTGAATATCTCTAACCGAGTGTATAATCAAATCGGCTCAGATTTCTCTGCGCTCAATTGCCATTTTCAACGCGCTTATTATCAGTAATTCTGTCATTTGCGTATAAAATGACCCACTAACTATCGCTCGAGGAAATAGGTCCATCACTGCCATAAAGTAAAGCCATTGCCCTTTACACCATATATACGTGATATTTGTCACCCATTTCTCGTTTGGAGAAGCCGCAAAAAACTTCCTGTTTAATACATTTTCAGCCTCATTCGGTGTCGCATAGCTAGACTGAAGAGCTACATTGAATGGAGCTAGATTGACGCTCACTTCAACTCAGAATTACACAAAATTGTCTATTATTCGTATCGAAACAACTCTAAAGTAAGGTAGCTATTGGTGTTTTCATATTTCTAAACATCAAAGCCTAAGCATCGTACAGGGCAAGACGCTGTGGTTAACAGAGCTTAAGGGGTTATCGCTAAATAGTTTATTCGGTTAAGCCAGCAAATATTCACAATTTGCTAGATTTGTGCGCCGTCGCCTTTTAAGGGTTTCACAGCAAGCGGTGAGTACTCGCGGGATGGGCAGTTGGTTGTTGCCTGGAGGTTTTGTGCAACTGATAAGACAATTGCTTTAGTAAAAATGCAAAAGCGCTCTAATAAAATAATAATTACACTCGGTTGCTGATATATAAATTTAATTGAACATGTCATGAAAAACCCACTCTAATTGGGAGTGGGCTAATTTAAAAATTGTTACTTATGGAAAGCTACTTTTTAGAGAGTACCAATTGGGTTAATCCGTTGGGGTTTATCAACACACTGAGTGACTGCATAAGCCGCAATTCTATAATTACTACCTAAACATATACCTACTTTGTAGGTTTTACCTAACTCTAGGTCGAGGGAATCTAGGTCAATGGGGCTTTCTATTAATTCATCTGTCAGATTTTTACAATAGTAGATACCCGTATCCGTGCTCGTTCCTTGTGTTGAACCGTCCCCTTCTAAATTTGGAGCGACCTGACCATTATCCCAACCATAGTTGGTGTTAACATCTGTAATAAACAACCAGCAGGTACCATTTTTAGGCTTTTGAATGTCTGACGGTACCTCAAAGCTAATAGAACCAGATGATGGCATTAGCTGTAATTTGTTAATGCTCGTTTTATCGTTCACTTCAGATGTGCCACAGCATTTATCAATAAGTGCGCTTGCTGCAATCACATCCGCTTTTTTTGATTGTAAAAAAACACCTGCAACTAAATAAAACTTGGTTGCAGAATCAAATTTGGATAAACTTTCAGTACAAATCTCAACTTTACGATTAAAATACACGTTATTCATTGGCTCAGTATACTTATCAGTTAATGCATCGCCATTTTCGTCTTGCAGCTGATACCAAATTTTGGCCTCAACGCCTTTTGGTGGTGAAACTTTTGGCCCTGTATATTTAAAGGTCAAGGCTTTGTTTTGATTGTCCCAGGAAATGTTAGACAGGTATGATTCTTGAGGCTGTACAAATACTTGTTTACCTCCTTTAAAAGTTTTAAGCACAGGAATATCACGCATCCCTTGTGCAGGGTAAGCCATGTTTTTGCGGTTTTGGTACCTCAGCGGTGACTCTGCCAAAATCGTGAAGTCTGCGCACTTACCAACTTCCAACGATCCAACCCATTTATCCGCGTGGCATTGCCAGGCAGCATCATAAGTCATCGCTTTAAGAGCTTGAAATGGCGTAAGTCGTTCATTCGGGTTTAATACTTCCAGGTTTTGATTTGGCGCACTTTCCATTAGTCGAGTGATGGCCTGCTCCATATAACGCAAAGGTCCCATAGGCGTAACACTATAATCACTATGAAGTGTTATTCGCATACCATGGTTATTAATGGCTGATGCACATAAATCTAATTGGTCTGCTCGTTGTTGACCGATAATAGTATTTTTAAAATTCCACCCCCAATAACCGACATGCCCAATAGTAAAACTTGGTGAAATGCCAAGGTGTTCCATTTCAGCCATGGTACTTGGTGAAAGCAAGGAGCAGTGCTCAATTCTGTCTCGACGTTGGTCTATAGTGTTTTTCGTAATACCAGCTTGTTTAAAGGCGCTGAGCGTTCTGTCTATCGCGTGATCGCCATTAGCATGCGTCATCGTCGGCCAACCATAATTGTTGGCTATTCTCATTAGTCCATTAAACTCTATTGGGTAGCCATAATTAAACAGGCCTGTAATATTCTGCTCTGCTAATTTTTTTATTTTATCTTCATTTTCTTCATTGAAGTCTGACTGTTCTGCATGGGCAAACACTTCATAATTTTCATTACAATCATACGGCGTATACTGATAGCCAGTTAATCCTTGTGAAGAACCATCGGCTATAAGCTTTAGAAAAGAAAGATTAAAGTCTTCGTCACCTGAGTTGGGCAAACCCAAAGAGCCGATGCTTGTATTCAATTGATCCAAACTATCTATCAAGTAAGCACCGCCTATGCGTACCTTACTCTTTGAGCTTTTGGCATACGCTTTTAAAATCTCTATTTGCTTCTCATCTAGCGCAGCATCCAACATATATGTGCTACCATGAGACACCGCACTTTCAAACAGCTTATCGAACTCTTGTTTAATTCGTTCTTTTGCTTGTAGCTTAATTTTCCCGTTTTCATAGTCATATGTTTCTATCAGAACTTTTAAAACTGGCACCATTTCAGAGAGTTCTTCAAGTACCCCGTTTTTACCTGTACTAACTTTTTTTTGTTTTTTACTTCCATTTTCTGCTTCTACGCTTATGTTATGTTCATCAATGACCTTAATCGCCGCATTATTAATATATGCCAAATGTCCTGATGTATTTGTAATATAAATCGGCACAGAATTAGATATGCCATCTAACTTATCCGCATTTATAACTTTATTCCCAGAAGAGAATAATGAAGGATCCATATTATGCCCTAGAATCCAACCTTCACCTGCTGTCATATTGTCTGCTTTTTCGGTCAAGACCTTTTTAACCCAATCAAAATTATATTTATCTTTTGGAAACACATTCTCCCGAAGTTGCTGACCATAAAAAGGGCTTAAATCTAACCCTGCATTAATTACCGCGCTGGGAATAATATGCACATGAGGCTCAATAAATGCAGGAATTAAAGTGGCTGCACCTTCAATTTCTTCGACCTTAGGTACTGAGTCTGAGAATTCTTTTTTTACATCTTCAAAACTACCTGCAGCGCAAATTTTTCCATCTTTAATACCTATTGCTTCGACATTTTCATTCATTCCCTCTCGCATAGTTAAGATTGTGCCGCCATTTATAGCGTGCATAATAAAACTCTCTGTCGCGTTATCTTCGGTTTGATCATTCAATTCGCAAGACGGGTTAAAATCTTTTGGCAATAAGCTTTGCCATAATTTACTGCCACAAGCACAGTTAAATATTTGATTACATTTATGAGTCATTTTTTATCCTTAATTTGAAATAGATAGTCTATTCTTCATCTAATGCAGTTCTTTTTTTAGCCAAGCACACAAGCATGGCTGCGAACAACACAGAACACATTTACAAATGAAGGGCAAAGTCACAATAAAACAATTAGGTAATGAGTTTAGGTAGTTTATACATACAATATACAGTAGCACACGAAATGGAGAGTAAAAATTACATAGAGTTACACGTCTCTTGCAATCCACTTCCTTTAATATGTGACATGTAAACTTTGGTTTTTTGGTAAAGTCATCAGCAGAGTTTGCAGCAAAGTTATTCGCTGACTTTCAGAGAATTACGGCAGAAGCACAATTTCGTTAACAATGAGCTTTTTACTACAAGATATGACACATGAATTTGAAAAAGGCCATTACACTTCATGCTCTTAAGTTATTTTAAACGTAAGGCGCTTCTCGTATTCATAAATTAAGATTCATCGCTCAAACAGGCTGTATTCGGGCGTGGTAAGATTAGACTCGATACTTCTCAAGCGTCCTCGGTGAAAACTTTACTTGGTGTCTGCCCCTATAAAATGTACTTGAGCGACACAGCCAAGCTTTGAGAGCCACTCTTAAGTGCTTGTATGGATAATACACCCATCTTAATTATTCTTTTTATACCGATTTAGGGTAAGGTGAGACCCAGGCTTTAGCTGCAACTAAAGCCTTCTTTCACAGTAGTTCGATTGAGCAAAGGCTCCTCTGTTGAGAGACCGATAACAAGAAAGAACGCTGTAAAAGACTCCAAGCACCACACTCGAATAGTCTACTAGGCCTCGAGCCCGCATTATGCAAGCAAGAGTTAGCTTATATGAATACTAAAACAAATCAAAGCATTAACATCGGTGTTGATACCGGTAAATTTCAACTCGATATTTATATTCGACCTTTAGATATTTACCTCTCTGTTTCTAACGATGAAAAAGGGATTAAAGAAGCTGTCAAAACAATCAAAAAGCACAAACCCGAACGTATTATTATTGAAGCCACTGGTAGATTAGAAATGCCATTTATTATGGCATGTGCCAAAGCTGGCTTACCATTCGTAATAGCCAATCCAATTCATGTAAAACGCTTTGCTGGCGCAATTGGTCAACGTGCTAAAACAGATAAGCTCGATGCTAAACTCATTGCCCACTATGGTGAAGCTATTAAACCATCGTTATCTCAGTTAAAGCCCGAAACTATGCAGCTTATGAGCGATTTAGTAGCACGCAGAAACCAGTTACTCGTCATGCAAACAATGGAGAAAAACCGTCTTCAGATATTGCCAAAAGAACTCGCTATGACAATAAAGCCTATCCTCACTGCATTTAAAAATCAGATAAATAAAATAGAAAATAAAATCGTCAAATTAATCGAGTCATGCCCCGAATATCAGGCTAAAAATCATCTACTTCAAAGCATGAAAGGCATTGGAAAAATCGCGGCAGCATCCATCATTAGTAACTTACCTGAACTGGGATATATGACCAACAAACAAGCTTCCGCATTAGTTGGAGTTGCACCGATAAATAGAGAGAGCGGTCGCTTCAAAGGTCTCAGAAAAATACAAGGAGGTCGCCATCAAGTTAGGACTGTTTTATACATGGCCATGATGTCAGCAATACAATCTAACCCAGTTTTTAAAGGTCAATATCAAAAGCTAGTTTCTGCCGGAAAACCGAAAAAAGTGACACTTATTGCGTGCGTTCGCAAAATGATTGTGATCTTAAATTCTATGCTTAGGGAAGGTGTAATGTGGGAAGCGCCAACAGCTTAAAATTAGCTATTGACGCCATAGTCTCTTGTTAGGCATGATTTTTATCAGGTTGGATGTCTATTCCTTTGATTAACAACCAAAGGCCAAACGTTATTTCAAAAAAAGCTCCCGGCATCATGAAGTAACTCAATACTTGAGGTGGATTAAGTAGAACAATATTTGAAAAACCATACACCACCATCGAAATATAAGTGAATAGCCCCCAAAGAACCAACCATTTAGGTACGTAATTGGAAACGTAGAACAAATACATGAAAATCGTGGCACCAATACCCATGATAATTAAAAGAACATCCCACATCGAGCCACTTATTTTCACAAATATGCTAGCTAATGTATGCAACTGCTCATCTTGAAATACAGTTGAAAATTCTGGATTCTTTAAAACTGCTATTACTGCCAATGTAATGATTGTTGCGACAAAGCCGAGAAGCCCTTCTCCAAACCTGAAAAGTAGTGCCACGAGAGCAAAATTTTTGTTTATCGTTTTAGTAACTAGGTACTGTGCCCATGAAGCCCAAATAACAGCTATAAACATAATAATATCTATAGTTTGAGCAAGTCTGAACCTTATCTCAACCTCATCAAAGGCCCCAAAGTTGTATATACCTTGCTTAAATAGTAGTGAATTAAACATCCCTAAAATTATATAAATCAAGTACGCAGCACCTAAATGCTTAACATACAACTTAAATGATGAACCATTATTGCCCATTGATAATTATCCTGTGATTGCTGAGTGTTTAAATGCCTAACGCTTGCCTAACCGGCGCGAAATAGCAGGCTAAAATTAGCGACGAAGGAGCGCAAGCCTGCTATTTTGCGTCCTTTGGTTGAAGCGCTTGTTATACTTTACTTATCACGCTGTTGTGCTAGAAATGCTGCATACTCTGATCTAGCCTTGCTGTTTGGTTTTAAACTTCTTGATTCACACCAAACAAGTAATTTACTAATTTTAATTGATATTTTTTTCACTTGCTGGCCACCAGCTCTAAGTTCTCTAATTACATTTTCTGCGTTTTGTCGCCACTCTTGGTAAGAGTCGTCCAGCGTATCAGGATCTTCTACTGTTTCTTTTAACTTTTGCCATTCATCAGGTTCAAACCAAGCAAAGGAATAAACGATTTGTTGTTCACTCATACTGGACTTCTCCGTGAAATATAACGCCTTACTAATGGGCGCATAAATGCTTGGCTAAAATTAGCGACGAAGGAGCGCAAGCCAAGCGTTTTGCGTCCTTTTGAGTCTCTTGTTATAAGCCTTTACTTTGATCTTTATACTTAGTTTCTAGTAGAGAGATTCTGTTGTTAGTTTTTTTAACGGCA
>NZ_JABWPQ010000048.1:0-6263 GCF_013366255.1 Pseudoalteromonas sp. McH1-7
GAATATATGGCAGCAATGAACTTTGAAATTCTATCAATTACTATCTTGTAATCGGAGAGAGTCCATATATGGTATTATGCTTAAGAGCAACAAAATACAGCTATTAATTATCACTTTTTAGTAGCGAGTAACGTGATATACGCTATCATTTTAACTATATGGATTATTGGGTTAAGTAATGAAAGAGCGTAGAAGGTTTTCTAGAGTGATTTTTTCAAATGAGGCGCAGTTTATGGCTTCTAGTGGCGACTTTAGCTGCAAAATCTTGGATCTATCCTTGAACGGAGCGCTGCTCACCCTACCTGAAGGTTATGTTCCACTTAAAAATGACCCTGCAAGCTTAAATTTCTACCTGCCCGGCAGTGATATTAAAATTACCATGGAAGTTGAAGTTCGCCATGTTGAAGAAGGACATCTCGGCGTCCACTGCCGCCAAATAGATTTAGATAGTGTTACCCACCTTAAGCGCCTTATAGAGCTTAATCTAGCCGATGAAGATATACTTTATCGCGAACTCGAGCAGTTGACCCACGAAGAAGACTAGCCCACCGAAGCGTTTAAAATAAAAGAAACCGTCCGTGTCAGCAATACCGATTGTCTTAATTAAGTGGTCTATTTTGAGGCGAGAAAATCTTGTCGATAACACCGTCTACGCGTCCTCTATCCCCAAGGTATCAACATCCGTGTAGGCAAGGTAAAGATTTTGCTTTTTACTGGTTCTATATAAGAAATTGTTAACGTACTTAGCGTCAGGTTTACTCCTCCAAATTGAGCAATTATCGGGGCTAATTAGTACACCCCTTCTTGTAAAAACAAACCTACTTACAAATTAACTAACGCAATACTGATTCGCTTAACTTTACAAACTTCGCTCGAGCACCAAGCTGGGTGTACCGTGATAAACATGATGGTATTTTGTGATGAAAATGTGATAATTCCGTGAGCCCCTCTCAATAACTCCTTGCCATGATAGGTTTACTAACAATACAAAATGAGAAGACCACATCATGAAAGCCAAGATCCTTACCACCCTAGTAGCCACTTGTTTTGCCAGTAGTGCCCTTGCTCAAGAGCTCGAAGTGAAAATAACCAACCTTACTCATGGTATTTACTATACGCCCTTGCTTGTGACTGCACACGCCCCTGGCACAGCATTATTTTCATTGGGTGAAACTGCTTCAGAGCCACTTCAAGCGATGGCCGAAGGAGGTGATATTTCTGGACTGAGTAATGTGTTAGAAAGTATCAACGCCGATATGGTAATGAACCCTGCTGGTGGGTTACTCGCCCCGGCAAGCTCAACAATGACGATGCTCTCAACGAGTAATGGAAACACATATCTATCGTTGGTTGCCATGATGCTACCAACGAATGATGGCTTTGTCGGCTTAAATAGTTGGCCCATACCTACTGAAGCAGGTACATATGAAGTATACCTCAACGCGTATGATGCAGGTACCGAAGCCAACAATGAGTTGGTTGTCGATGGCTCTGGTGCGCCAGGTATGGCTGGTATTCCCGCTTCTCCGGGCATGACTCCGGGTAGCCAAGGGCTAGGCGTTACCACCAGCGAAGAAAACAACACGATCCATATTCACAGAGGCAATGTTGGAGATGATGAACAAATTGGCGGGGCAAGTGACCTACATAACACTGTACATCGCTGGTTAAATCCAGTTGCTAAACTCACAATCACCGTAAAGTAACAGGAGCCTGAGATGAAAACCAAATTAACACTCGTTGCCATATCAGCGCTCTTACTGAGTGCATGTGGAGACAATGACAATAACAGCACAGTGGTACCAGACACACCAACACCACCGATGGTAAGCTATGAGTTTTCCGTAAGTATCACCAACCTCACTCAAGCACAGCCGATGTCACCCATTGCTGTTATGTTACATCAATCAGGTCACTACTTCGAAGTTGGTACCGCCGCCTCTAACGAACTTGAAAAGCTCGCAGAAGGTGGCGATAACAGTGCACTTTTAGCACAAAGTATGACTATGTCGTCAAGCACAACCGAGACCCCAGTTGGGCCAGGCTCTACGTCAACCATTTCGATTAAGTCTGAGACTCTCGCCAATTTAAAATTATCTTTATTGACCATGATGGTGAATACAAATGATGGATTTTCCGGTCTTAATGCCATAGATGTGTCCACTATGCCCATCGGTGAAAAAAAAATGTATCGCACTTCAGCGTATGATGCTGGTACAGAGCTAAATACTGAAGCCCAAGGGAGTATCCCCGGGCCTGCTGATGGTGGAGAAGGATTTAATGTGGAACGTAACGATAACCAGAATATGGTAACCATGCATAGCGGAGTCGTTGGCAACGATGATGGCTTAACAAGCTCTACGTTAACCAGTATACATAAGTTTGATAATCCGCTGTTGGCAATAACAATTGAGCGAATCAAATAGCCCATGAGCAAGCGCCTGCCCATAGGCGCTTTCGCTCCACTAAGGGCTGCATATGTTAGACAGTGTATTGTTAGTTGAAGATGATGAAGATATAGCTAGATTGCTTCAAGTTCATTTAGAAGAGCTGTCATTAACCGTCACCCATATCGCGGATGGTGTAGACGCTTTGAATATGGCAAAAAAGAAGCAACACGCAATATTTATGCTCGATTTAATGTTACCAAATATGGATGGACTCAGCTTGTGTAGAGAACTTAAATCTTTGTACCCAATGAGTAGCGTGATTATTGTTACCTCGAAAAGCAGTGAAATAGACAAAATCATTGGGTTAGAAGTCGGAGCCGATGACTACATTTGTAAACCATTCAACAGCCGAGAACTTCAAGCTAGAGTAAAAGCCCAATTGAGACATGTACGTCAATTAAATGATAAAAGCTCTATTCCCACCTCTTCAGACGATAAAATTCAAGTTGGCGCGCTAACTATCGATACCGATTGTCATGAAATCTTACTTGGTGATATAAAGCTAGAGCTCACAGCGACTGAGTTTGAGCTATTACAGTTTTTTGCTAAACATCCTAATCATGTGTTTTCACGATCTCAATTACTTGAGTCCGTTTGGGGCTATCAACACTCAGGGTATGAGCATACTGTTAATTCACACATTAATCGCCTACGCGCAAAGCTAGATCCCATTTCCAATCATATTGTCATAGAGACCGTATGGGGCGTCGGATATAAGCTGAACGCAAGCTCCCTTCAAGGAGTGAACGCATGAGACTCACATTATATAAAAAGCTAGCAGCCATGCTATTTGTCACGTTTTTACTGATTTGCATGCTTTTTATATGGTGGACTCAAGCATTATCACAAGTGTCAAAATCGCAGGCAGAGCAACAGCTTCACTTATCTTTAGCTCAACATTTAGTTGCGGATAACCCACTTATCAGGGAGGGGGTTTATGACTATGAAGGGCTAAGCAACTTGTTCCATACGCTGATGATCTTAGGACCTGCCTTTGAATTCTACTTTGTATCTCCAGAGGGAAACTTGCTCACATACAGTGCAGAACCAGGCGAAATCAAACGAGAGAAGATTGATATTACCCCATTACAGCAGTTACTTATCACAAACAATACGCTACCAATTTTAGGTGACGACCCAAGAAGTACACATGGCAGTAAAATTTTCTCTGTAGCACCTGTTACTAACAAAGATATACTTCAAGGCTATTTATACATCATTATTGGATCTTCAAAATACAACAACATCATTGAGCAACTGAAAAGCTCCGAAAAGGTCATGCTTGGCACATTATGGTTACTTGGCACCTTATTACTCCTCCTTGCAATAGCCTTATTTTTACTCAACAAGATAACCAATCCGATTGCTCGTCTTACTAGGTATATTGACAGAGTGAGTCAAAACCAATTTGACATCAGCCCTGATGCGCAAATCAATTGGCCTGCAAAAAATGACGAGATACACCGCCTAGGGCGAAGTGTGAATGCGATGCTGGATAAAATCCAATATCAACTAACCACATTGAACGATAAAAATGAACAACGTAAGAAATTTCTATCTCAGCTTAGTCATGATCTACGCACTCCTTTAGCATCGCTAAAAGGCTATATAGAGCTCACCGAAAAGCAAACCACAGATAAAACCATTATGGAAAACCTTAAAGTTGCCAGTAAAAATATCAATCAACTAAATCACCTCATTGACCAAATCTTTGAGCTTGCTCATCTAGAAGCTGGGCATGCAAAAATGAATATAGAAACTTTTAATTTACTGGAGGTTATTTATGACGTTGCTGCAAAATTCAAATTAAAAGCTGAGGCTAACCAATTACAGATAGTCATATCCCCTATTCAAAGTACTATGGCTATTACCAGTGATATAGGTAAATTGGACCGAGTTCTGTCAAACTTAATTGATAATGCAATAAGGCACACAAAAGCGGGGGGGAAAATTAGCTTGATACTAGAAGAGCATGAAGGTTATGCACATGTCAAAGTTAATGATACGGGCATAGGGATCAGTGAGATGGATCTACAACATATTTTTGATGCCAGTTTTCAAGGCAAAAACAGCAATAGCAACCGCAAACACAATGCAGGTCTCGGTCTTGCGATAACCAGTGAGCTAATCAGAATACTGAAAGGTCGGATCAGTGTAGCAAGCATGATCAATGAAGGTACCCAATTCAAAATCATTTTGCCTTTAAATAAGTGAATAAAGTTTGTGATCAACCTTTATGGTTTGGTACTTTCTACTTAAGATAACCTCTCGGTATACCTTCGATATAAATATTTCTGGCTTTCTACTTAAGTAAACTATATTTTAACTAAAAGTAAAAATTATACTTCATTGATTTGTAATACAATACGGAAAGTTTACTATGCCAATAGTCTCAATGCGTAACTTTATGAACCACGTTGGAACCGCCAATGATGGCTTTCGCCAGAGTGCCTCCTCTCTTAACAATATCATTCTCCTGCTAGGTGGTAATGCGCAGAACAGCCCAAATAATCGAAATATCAATAATCGAACGGCCGAAAATATAGAGGGTGAGATACACAGCCTGCCAGTAGATAAACTTCTAAAATACCAAACAGCATTAGTTTACTTAGGCAACGCATTAAATATCGACAGCTTTGCCCGCCCAACGAATTACAATATGGCTTTTCATGATTTTGAATTACAATGGTATCAATTTCGAGATCCCACTCATGGTATGATAAGAATTGATAACGCACGGTATATTTTTAAACATCAATTCACATTTGATAGTACCAATGGTGATGTGAACACCTTTACACACTGCCTAACAAGGGAGCATGTATGGTATCCAACCGCTAGGGCTTATGACCCTCCTTTTAACCAATTATTAAGTAGAGTACCTCAAAGCTTTTTTATGCCACCAAATGGCTCTCAAAGCGCCTCGGTCACTGACGACCACTCAACATTTAACCCTGATTATATTGTCAGGCGCCCCCTTACTATGGGAAGAACCATTGATATCCGTCAGCGCTATCAATACAGACAACCAGGACGACAGTGGCAGAATATTCCAGGTGCTTCATATATTTTGAAAAAGGGTGTCCGCTGGGGTGTTGGTGGTGATCCGTGCTTTTTCTTCTCTAAAGAAAACTATGCTCCAGAAAACCCCAAGGCATTTCACTTTGAGGTAGAAATCGCGTTAGGGAATGCACCACTGGCTACTTTTAATAGACTCCCATCACGAGGAGCTACATCCCATAATTCTATGAACAGGCAACGGGAGATAAGGGTGATAGCTGACGGATCATAGCTATCGTTACATTACTCATGCCTATTGCATTAAATAAATGATCTATTTTGCAATGAAAAACACTTATCACAAACGGATCAATTCTATCGAGAGTCATAAGCTGTGAGGGCTCTCGAGCAATAATCCCCCCAGAAACCATCGATGGGTAAACCGCCTCCTACCAGTGCTGCACCTTGTTGATATTGTGGTGGGAGCGAGTTTACCTCGCGAGGTCTTGATTTATTTTCAAATCCCACATAGCAAAAAACCCGGTGCATTACTGCAACGGGTTTGACGCACTTGGATGTACTAATGTCGATTAGGTTAATGGATGAATGCTGTTAATCGACCTTTAATAAGGCTCTGATCGCTACAAAGTAGGATGTTTTTATTCTTTTTTGAAGCCCAACAGCTCGGCGGGTAAACCGCCTCCTACCAGTGCTGCACTTTGTTGATGTCGTGGTAGGAGCGAGTTTACCTCGCGAGGTCTTGATTTATTTTCAAATCCCACATAGCAAAAAACCCGGTGCATTACTGCAACG
>NZ_JABWPQ010000049.1:0-5929 GCF_013366255.1 Pseudoalteromonas sp. McH1-7
TCCCCCTTAGCTCAGTTGGTTAGAGCGACGGACTGTTAATCCGCAGGTCCCCCGTTCGAGTCGGGGAGGGGGAGCCACTTCCAAGAAATTATTAGACTTTTCTGCCTAATTACACTACCCTACAATCATTATTTTCAGTGCTTTATCTTATATAACAATAACTCTCTAAACACATCAAAAATATATAATTAAATTGATGAATTTGATAAAGAATTTGGCACTACACCCGATACTATCAGAATAATCCTCTTTAAGAAGCGTACTATGGCTGGTTTTAGAAAACTCATCATACTCCAAGTCACCTCATGGTTATTACTCTCTTTGATTAGTAGCTTTTTTTTCGCCACTAGTTTCGACTCAGCAATTAGTAAAGCACAACAAAGTGCACATGCTATGGTGACAGAATACATAAAAGACAAAAAGCTATCAGAAGTAACACCAGAGCACATTAACCAGGCTCTAAACAGCGGCGAGGTATTTTCAACCTTCATTGTACGAGATTTTGATGGTAATACCGTTCTACAAGTTAATACACCGACGAACCTTCCTTTCGTTGCTGACTTTATAGAAACCTACATCAATGCGATCCGTCCACAATTTGCAGTCAATGATAGTAAAGACATTAAGATTGAGTTTTTAATAAATGCACAGAGCCAGGCGCAGTTATTGCAACAAGCACTTTTGCTGCTTCTCGTTATTTCAGCTTTGCTTGCTTTTATTCCTGTCTTTTTCATGCAAGGTGTGTACAAAAAGCTCAACCGTAATGTCAGTATGACTGTAGCGAGTGCTGTTGACTCATATATCACGCAAAACCAAGCCACTGACAACATAGAGTTTGATTTTAATGATGGCAAAGTAGCAGAACTTGGCCAAGAGCTAACCCCTTCTTTTAAGCGACTGGCGAGCTTTTTAAAGTCGAAACAAGAAGACATCAGAAATGCAGCACATTCAATCAAGCAAGAAGCTTATAAAGATGTGGTTACAGAGCTTGGTAACCGTAACATGTTTGTTGAGTATTATGAGCAATATATAGAGTCTTCATCCAAAAAAGCGTTTGGATCGTTAGCAATGATACGCTGCTCCGAATTACAAGTCATAAACCAAACTCGTGGCTATCAAAAAGGCGATGAATACATTAAGTCAGTCTCGGATATTATCAAGCATGTCACTGGTACTTATGCTGGCAGCCAAGTCTTTCGACTAAATAGCTCTGACTTTGCCGTTATCTTACCCAATGTGCCAAGTAAAGAAGCAGAAGAGTTTGGCGACACGTTACAATCACGATTCACTCAATTCCAACAAAATCAAGAACTGTCTTCGGTTGCAAATACAGGAATTGTTCCATACGAAAACGGTAAACCATTAGGTGAACTTCTGTCTGTTGTTGATAACGCCATGAGTATGGCACAAAGCAAGCAAGCCAACGCGTGGCATATACAACGAGAGTCGGATCTGGTGAATAATGTTAGCGCTGGATTTGGCAACCAAAACTGGCGCCGTGTGATCCGTGATGTAATAGCCAGCAAACGTGTCAGTTTGATGATGCAGAACATTATGCCAATTGGCAAAAATTCAAAAGCTTATGCTGAAATACAATCTCGCTTTAAAACGGAGGAAGGTCAAATGCTACCGACGGCCTCCTTTCTTGCCATGGCAGAAAAACTAGAAATGGCTATCGAGATTGATCAGTTGATCATTGATACCTCTTTGGAAACGATAAAGACCCGAAACTTCAATGAAAAATACTTTGGTATCAATGTAACTGCATCAAGCGCCCATAACGATCAATTTGTGATCTGGTTAGAGCGTCGTCTCCTTAAAGAAACAAATCTTGCTTCCAAATTGGTATTTGAGGTCAGTGAATTTGGTTTGCAACAAAATATCAAAGCCAGTAAGCGCTTCATTGATATGGTACATCGAGCAGGCGCTCGGATCACAGTCGAACGCTTTGGTGTCGGTTTGACATCATTTAAATTCTTCAGAGACTTGAAACCTGATTATATAAAAATGGATGCTAGCTATACTCGAGGACTTGAAGAAGATAAAAACAACCAATACTTTATGCGCCTGATGGTCGATCTTGCCCACCGAATTGGTGTTAATGTGTTCGCGGAAGGTATTGAAAGTCAAGAAGAAAAGCATATTGTTGAAACATTGTGTCTCGATGGTGTGCAAGGCTATTATATAGAAAAGCCAAAAGAAATTTAGACTCTACTGTCTTCAAATTATGAGGGCAACATTTGCCCTCCCCTCTAATGAGCGACAATTTGCCAAAGCAGATACATTCTGTGTTATTATTGGCAAGGATTATCATTTCAATTTATCCTCGCATGTTTTTAAATCAACAAGATAAACATGGAAGATAAAGCAATGTGTTTAATACTGGATTGTCAGCAAGTGCAGAAAATAACACCATGATTTTAATAGCTTTTAACTTTTAGCTACACTTTTTAAAACTAGGTCTTACCACAGCTTTGGTAAACCAGCTAAACCCAAGGGTGGCAATAGACATAGACTAAGATATGGTGCTGTAGTGCGAACTGGCAGCGATAAACACAGCAATGATATTGAGTAGAGATGGTATTGTTCTAAGGAATATACCTAAAACACTAACAGAGTCTGCACTTATACCAATTCGCTTGATTAAGTGACTATTTTGAAGCGAGAAAAACTTCTTATTTAGTTGTTTTAGATAAGAAACTTTTAACGCAATTAGCGTCAGATTTACTCCTTCAAATTGAGCAAGTATTAAGACTCATTGGTATTACATCAAGCTGGTTCTTTTTATGATTAACTATCACGGCAATATCATAGTGCAAAAAGCTATGAATCGTGAGTAAGTTATAGAGGCAAGAATGACCGAGTACATTTTGTTGCTCATTGGCACCGTGCTAGTGAATAACTTCGTTTTAGTTCAATTTTTGGGATTGTGCCCATTTATGGGGGTCTCTGGTAAGTTAGATACTGCTGTGGGTATGTCTTTGGCGACAACCTTTGTGCTTACACTTGCCTCAGTTACCAGCTACCTTGTAAATCAATATATTTTGCTACCGCTCGATTTAACTTTTTTAAGAACCATGAGTTTTATTCTTGTTATCGCCGTAGTGGTGCAGTTTACTGAAATGGTTGTGAGAAAAACTAGCCCAACTTTGTACCGTTTACTCGGGATCTTCTTACCTCTTATCACCACAAACTGTGCCGTGCTTGGTGTTGCCTTACTCAACATCAAACGAGATCATACCTTTTTGGAATCAGCAGTGTATGGCTTTGGTGCGGCGGTTGGTTTCTCTATGGTGTTAGTATTATTTGCCGCTTTACGTGAACGTTTAGCGGTGGCTGACGTACCAAGTCCATTTAAGGGCGCATCTATTGCGATGATCACCGCAGGTTTGATGTCTCTTGCATTTATGGGATTCTCTGGATTAGTTAAGTTTTAAAATATGACGTTAATGTATGCATTACTTGCGCTAGGGGCGCTAGCATTGGTATTTGGGATCGTGCTGGGCTACGCCGCGGTAAAATATAGAGTTGAAAGCAACCCAATTGTAGAACAAATCGATGCGATTTTACCGCAAACACAATGTGGACAATGCGGTTATCCAGGGTGTCGCCCCTATGCTGAGGCGATTGCGAATGGCGATGAGGTGAATAAATGCCCTCCAGGCGGCGAGGCAACCGTCAAGAAACTTGCAGACTTAATGGGTGTCGAAGCTAAACCACTGGCCGGTGGCGAAGAAGCTGAGCCGGTTAAGAAAGTAGCATATATTCGCGAAGATGAATGTATTGGCTGCACCAAGTGTATTCAGGCCTGCCCTGTCGATGCAATCGTTGGTGCAACAAGGCAAATGCACACTGTACTAATTGACGAGTGCACAGGGTGTGATCTGTGTGTTGAACCCTGCCCAGTAGATTGTATCGACATGGTACCGGTTGCACAGACCAAACAAACGTGGAAGTGGCAACTTGATGCCATTCCTGTGACACAGATTGATTAAGAGGTTTAAGTGGAAACATTACTTGAACAAATAGAAAGCGGAAAACTGTGGCAGTTCCCAGGCGGCATTCATCCACCAGAGCAAAAAGCGCAATCTAACCAACACCCTATTTCGCGCTTGCCCCTGCCTGAAAAACTCATTTTGCCATTAAAGCAACATATAGGGGCAAATGGCAGCTTGCTGGTAAATGTCGGTGATCACGTATTAAAAGGACAAGCGCTAACTGCTCCAGGCACCAATTGGTCTTTGCCGGTTCATGCGCCGACGTCGGGCGTGGTTGAAGCCATTACGCCGATGCCATCTGCGCACCCTTCAGCTATACCTGAATTAAGTATTATTTTACGTCCAGACGGTGCGGATAAATGGATAGAATTAACACCTATCCGTGATATTTCCTCTCTCGATAACGCTCAGCTTATTGAAATAATTCACCAAGCCGGTATTGCAGGAATGGGCGGTGCAGGCTTTCCAACCTATGTAAAAGCCGATAGCCCCAAGCCAATCGAGTTTTTGGTTATTAATGGTGTTGAGTGTGAGCCTTATATTACCGCTGACGATCGCCTGATGCGTGACCATGCGCAACAAATTGTGTCAGGGATAGAGGTTTTACAACAGATCCTAAAGCCTCAAAAAATATTATTTGGTATTGAAGATAATAAACCTGAAGCCATTGCAGCCGTATCAGCCGCAGCGAAGCACAATCAGGATATTTTAGTTCGTAGCATTCCAACAAAGTATCCATCTGGCGGTGAAAAACAGCTGGTTAAACTACTCACATCAAAAGAAGTGCCAAGTACAGGGATCCCAGCTGATATAGGGGTACTGGTGCAGAATGTAGGGACACTATTTGCTATTTGGCAAGCCGTTTTTGAAGGGAAACCTTTAATTGAGCGTGTTGTTACTGTCACAGGCAATACTATCAACCAGCCAAATAATGTCTGGGCTTTACTCGGAACAGAAATAAAACATCTTCTAGACTCACAAGGCTTCTCTCCTGTTGACGCACAACGTGTAGTTATGGGCGGTCCCATGATGGGCTTTACCCTCCCCTCGGTTAGGATCCCTGTCGTAAAAACAACAAACTGTATTCTTGCACCAGACAATAAAGAGTTGGCCATTCCTGGGGAAGAAAAAGCTTGTATTCGTTGCAGTGCTTGTGCCGATGCCTGCCCGCAGAGCCTGCTACCTCAGCAACTACAATGGTTTGCCAAAGGTAAAGAATATGAAAAGTTAGAAGAGTATAACCTGTTTGATTGTATTGAATGCGGAGCTTGCTCTTACGTTTGTCCAAGCGAAATCCCCTTGGTGCAATATTACCGAGTAGCGAAAGCTGATATTCGCGAACAAAAACTTGAGCAGGTTAAAGCTGAGCGTGCTAAAGAGCGCTTTGAAGCTAGAAAAGCGCGACTAGAGCGAGAACAAGAAGAGCGACAGAATAAACATAAACGCCGTTCACCCAGCTCACCAGCAAAAGCAGCAGAGCAAGAGAAAGTGCAAGAAGCACTGGCTCGTGTAAAAGATAAACAATCAGACAAGTCTGCAGTACAAGCTGCCATAGCGCGTGCTAAAGCCAAACGTGGGGAAAACGGCGAACTTGAGCCTGATAACAGCGCTATCATGCAGGAGCGAGAGAAACGTAAAGCACAGGCACGTAAATATAAAGAAGCGAAAACCGAGCAAGTAAGTAGTGTTGACCAAAAGGATGCTGTAGCCGCCGCTATCGCTCGTGCCAAAGCGAAAAAAGCAGCCGCTCAAGAACAGGTTTCTTCTGATCAAGCACCTGAAGACAAAAAGACCGCTGTGGCCGCCGCCATTGCCCGTGCTAAAGCGAAAAAAGCAGCTAAACAAGCAGAAGACGCAAACGACAACACAGCTGAGCAGAGCGAGGCTGTGCAAAGTACTGATGACGTAGCTGACCCTCGTAAAGCCGCTGT